>DATLYU010000209.1:0-9096 GCA_035574435.1 Gaiellaceae bacterium
CGTCGCTGGCCTGGCCGCCGAGCGGGACGGCCTCGTCGCGGGCGGGGTGGTCGTGCTGGCCGTGGCGCTCGTCCCGTTCGCGCGGCTGGTCGTGCGCGTGGCGGCGACCGGGCGCCTGGGCGCCCGCGAAGGCCCGGTCGCGCACGTCGCGCTCGGTCTCGCCTTCCTCGCGGAGGCGGCCGCGCTCGCGCTCGCCGGCGCGACCGGCGCCCTCGACGGCCGGCGTGCCGCCAGCGCGTGCGTCCTGCTGGTCGGCCTCGGCTGGGCGGCGGGCGTCGTCGTCGGACACCTGGGCAAGCTCGTCTCGCTCTCGGGCTGGGGCTCCTGGCCGCCCGGCCCACGGCCGAGCCAAGCCGCGCTCTACCCGCGCCGCCTCTGGCAGGCGGAGGCGGCGTCCTTCGCCGTCGGCGTCCAGCTCGCCGTCGCAGGAGTGCTGCTCGCGACGACCGGCGTGCTGCGTGCGGGCGGCATCGTCCTGGCAGGCGCCGCGCTGCTCGCCCTCACGGGGGTGGCGGAGACGCTGCGGCGCGTGGCCTCGGCCCGGGCGGCGGGCTAGAGGAGCCCGCGGCGGCGGGCCTCGGCGACCGCCTGCAGCTGCGAGTGGCACCCGAGCTCGGTGAGCAGCGCCTGGATGTGGTTGCGGACGGTCGCCTCCGCGATCTCCAGGCGGCGGGCGATCACCTTCGCGGGCAGGCCTTCCGCGAGCAGGGCGAGGACCTGCCGCTGGCGGCGGGTCAGGCGGACGGGCTGCGCGTCCTCGTCCGCGAGCGGGTGGCCGTTGCGCAGGAGCTGGAGGACGACGAGCTCCTGGCCGGGCAGCTGCACGGTCACCGTCGAGGCGCTGACGAGCTTGCGGCCGTCGGCCGTCTTGATCAGGAACCGCCGGCAGGGAACGGGCCAGCCCTCGCGCGCCAGGCGGGCGCCGGAGCAGCCGGGATGGCACACGATCGCGCCGCGCTCGTCCACGGCGCGCAGCACGTCCCAGCACGGCCGCCCCAGGGCCTCGTCGGCGGGGATGCCGGTCAGGTGCTCCGCCTCCGCGTTCCAGAGCACGATGGACAGGTCCGCCCCGAAGGCGAACAGCGCGTCGCCCGACCGGAAGCTCTCGGCCACCTCGGCCTCCACTGTGACCTCGCGCCCCTCCGGGGGAAGCGGGGGCGGCGCGGATCCCCGGTGCGGGAAACTACGGCTCACACGCCGAGCGGGTGGCCGCGGCCGAGCGGGAGCGGCTCCCGGAAGTGGGCGCGCAGCCGGACGAGCGCGTACGTGCCGAGCGTGGAGAGCTGGGCGAGCGCCATGATCAGGCCGGCGAGGCCCTGGTCGGCGGTCGAGCCGTACGCGTAGAGCGGCCGGTAGCTGAGCACGAGGAGCGCGACGAGCATCTGCCCGACGACCATCGCCGCGAGCGCATAGCGCAGGGAGCCCCACAGGCCGAGCAGCCCGCGCCGCAGCGGGTCGACGAGCTGGTTCCAGAGCAGCAGGCCGCCGAGGACGAAGCTCGCGTGCTGCAGGGGGTGCACCCACTCCGAGGCGAGCGCGGCGTCGTAGACGGCCGGAACGTGCCAGACCCAGAGAAGCGCGCCCCAGGCGGCGAGCGAGGGCCACGGGCGCAGGAGCGCGCGGACGCTCCGGCTCGCGAGCACGCGCCGCACCGTCCGCGGGACGACGTGGACGGCCAGCGACCCGCGGAGCGCCACGAGCAGGAGCGCGGGCATGGCGTCGCCGACGAGGACGTGCTGGAGCATGTGCGCCGAGGCGCGCTCCTCTGCCGGACCGTGGAAGACGAGGAGCCCGGAGAGCCCGGCGAGCAGGCCGAGACCGAAGAGCGCTGCCCGGTCCCAGCCCGCGTCGCGCGGGAATCGGCGCGCGCGGGCGCGGCGCAGCCCGCGCGCGAAGAGCCAGCAGGCGAGGCCCGCGGCGAGGAGCGGGGTCAGGAGATCGCCCAGCGGAACGAGAGGTAGACGAACGCGAGCACCCACATGGCCGCGAAGACGCCGAGGTAGATCAGCATCACGGCGAGCGTGCCCGGGGTCTGCAGCCGCTCGAGCTCCTTGCGCATGCGACTCCTCCTTCCTAGACGAGCGCGGACAGGACGAGGCCCCCGAGCAGCGCGAGCAGGTACGCGCCCGAGAGCTTGAACGTGAGGAACGCCCGCGCCGGGGTGGGATCCCGGCGCAGGCGGTGCGTGTAGGTCAGGAAGCCGAGCCCGGCCGGCACGGCGAGGGCCAGGTAGGGCCACCCGGCGTACGCGCCGAGCGCGAGCGAGGCGGCGACGAGCCCGAGCGTGCTCGCCCAGACCGCGCCCGCGGTGCGCACGGGTCCGACGAGCGCGGAGAGCGCGGGCACGCCGGCCGCCCGGTAGTCGCGCTCGAGGACGATGGAGAGGCTCCAGAAGTGCGCCGGCGTCCACAGGAAGAGGACGGCGGCGAGGAGCTGCGGCGCCGGCTGCCAGGTGCTCGCCGCCGTCTCCCAGCCGGCCAGGGCGGCGAAGCTCCCGGCCGCGCCGCCGACCACGATGCTGTACGGCGTGCGCCGCTTGAGCCAGGCCGTGTAGACGCCGGCGTAGGTGGCCGCCCCGGCGAGCAGGTACGCGACGACCACCCAGCCGAGCGCCGGCCCGGAGGCCGCCGCCGAGGCGACGAGCCCGAGGCCGAGCCAGAGCGCGAGGCGTGGGTCGCGGATCCGGCCCGAGGGGAGAGGCCGCATCGCGGTGCGCGCCATCCGGGCGTCCAGGTCGCGGTCGAGGTAGTGGTTGAGCGCGGACGCTCCGCTCGAGGCGGCGAGGCACGCGAGGGCGAGCACGGCCAGCCCACCCGGGCCGCGCGCGCCCGCCGCGACCGCGGCCGCGAGCGCCGTGACGACGACGAGCGCGCCGATCCGCAGCTTCAGCAGCGCGACGACGTCCCGCCACGAGGCCGCGACGGCGAGCGGGATCGCGGCGGCGGTGGTCGTCACCGCACCGCGCTCGGCACGAGGAGCTCCGGCTCCTCGGTCCGGCGTCCCGCGAGCAGCGTGAGGACCATGTTCGCCACGAAGAGCGCGCCGGCGAGCCCCGCGATGCCCGCGCCCACCCCGACGAGGTTCATGGGCAGGTCCCAACCCCCGGGTGCCTCGCCTCCGTAGGAGATCTCGGCGGTGCGCCGCGGGACGCCGAGCGTCCCGGCCCAGCTCATGGCCAGGATCATCCACAGGAGCCCGAACCCGTACAGGTAGGCCTGCACGGTCGCGAGCCTCGTCGACCAGAGCTGCCGCCGCACGAGCAGCGGGACGAGGAAGTAGGCGAAGCCCATGAAGGCGAGCGTCGTCCCGCCCACCACGACCCCGTGCAGGTGCCCGGGGATCCACATCGTGTTGTGGCTGACCATGTTGAGCTGCAGCGTCGTCTGGGCCGTGCCGCTCCAGCCGCCGATCCCGAAGAGGACGAGCGAGCAGGCGAGCGCGGCGACGCCCGGGTTGCCCCAGCGGACGCGCCGCAGCCACCCGAAGAGGCTCGTCGGGCCGAGCCGTCGCAGGGTCGCCTCCACCCCGCCCAGCACCGCGAGGCCGTGCATGAGGCTGGGGACACCGAGCGCGAACCCGAAGAGCGTCCCGCCGACGAGCTTCACCTCCGTGGACAGGCTCGGGTCGACGAGGAAGTGGTGCCCGAGCACGGGCACGGTGAAGATCAGGTACAGGATGAAGCCGATCCGCGTGAACTTCTGGTTCACGGGGCCCGCCCGGAACGCGAGCGCCGCGATCCCGTACCACGCGACCACCATGGCCACGACGTTCACGTACTGGAGCGTGTGCCCGAGGCCCCAGAACCAGCCCCGGTACACGATCGGCTCGACGGCTCCGATCCAACCCTGCGAGTAGAGCAGCGCCGGGACGAGCGCGACGAGGCCCGAGGCGATGGAGAGGAGCGCCAGGATCGCGGCCACGGCCACCCCGTAGGTGAGGAGCGGGAGCGTGCCCGTGTGCACGCGCGCGCTGCGGGCGGCCGTCACGCTGAGGGCGAAGTTGACGACCGCCAGGAGCGCTCCCACGGCGAACACGAGGTAGCCCACGTAGAACCAGGGCGTCGCGACGAGCGGCGGGTACGCAGTGAACGTCACGCTCGCCTCCCCGGTCAGGATGGACGTCTCCAGCAGGAGCGCTCCGGCGACCATCAGCCCGAACGCGCTCCAGCCGAGCCGCATGCTGAAGACCTGCGCGTTCAGGAGGACGCTCGAGGCGAAGACCATGGCCGCCACCTCGAAGAAGATCGGCCACAGGATGAGGGCGGACACGCCGTGCCCGGTCAGGGCCGCGTAGTAGGCGTCCGGGCCCAGGAGCTCGAGCCCGGGCGCGCGGGTCAGCCCCAGCGAGACCCCGAAGACGCCGCCGAGCGCGAGCGAGAGGACCGCGGCGACCGCGTTCGCGACCGTGAGCGCCTGGGCGCCCGCGTACACCCGGAGCCCGGTGACCGAGCACGCGCGTGAGGGCTCCTCGCGGAAGCCGGCCAGCGTGCGGGGAAGCGGTTCGACGTAGGCCATCTCCTAGCCCTCCTCGACGACGATGCGGCCCTTCATGGCGTGGTGGCCGAGGCCGCAGTACTCGTTGCAGACGATCAGGTACTCGCCCGGCTCCTCGGGCGTGAAGGTCGCGCCGTACGCGTGCTGGGGCGCGATCTCGAGGTTGATGTTCTGGTGGCCGCCGACGATCGAGAACCCGTGCAGGGCGTCGGCCGAGGACACCCAGATGCGGTACTCCTCGCCCGCCCGCAGGACGAGCTCGGGGTAGAACTGGTAGCGCGCGGCGAGCACGTAGGCGTCCTCGCCGGGCGGCACGACCACCTTGCCGTCTTCCCGCCCGTACCGCTGCACGAACGCCTGGACCTGGCGCGTGAAGGCCTCCGGCGTGGCGCGGTAGGAGTCGGTGGGGACGTTCTGCCCGCCCAGGAAGAGCCACGCGATCGTGAACGCGGACATGAACGCGACGGAGGCGCCCACGAACCAGAGGAAGATCCGCTCGTCGCGAGGCACCTTCCGCGCCCAGCCGGGCGCGGGCGGGAGGACGGACGACTCGACCTCGGCCGCCATCGTCAGGCTCCCACCGCGGGCAGGTCCCCGACGTACTTGTCGAGGATCACGAGGGTCGCCCAGACGAGGTACAGGAGCCCGATCAGCAGGGCGACCACCGTCCAGGCGGAGAGGTTGTCCAGGATGGACTCGGTCAAGGCGGTCCGCGTCTCGACCTCGTCCGGCGCGAGCGGTTCCGTCACGGCGTGCCTCCTCGTCGTGTTCGCTTTCCCGGCGAGTTTCGCGCCGCGCCCGGGCCCGCTCCTGATGAATTCTGATCAGCGCGGCCACGTCCCGAGCGGGTTGAATCGGCCGGAGTCGACCGAGGAGAGACCGCATGCGCCGATTGCTCCTGCCCGCCGCCCTGCTCGCGCTCGTCGCGACCACGGCCCTCGCCGCGCCGACCGCGACCGTCCTCAAGGTGTCGGCCGACCCGAAGGGCGGCCTCCGCTACGACAAGACGCTGCTCCGGGCGAAGCCGGGCAAGGTCACCGTCTCGATGGCGAACCCGTCCGTCCTTCCGCACAACGTCGCCGTCCGCGGGAACGGCGTGCGCAAGCTGGGCAAGGTCGTGCTCAAGGGCGGTACGTCCACGGTGACGGCGACGCTCAAGGCCGGCCGCTACGTGTTCTACTGCTCCGTGCCGGGGCACGAGCAGGGGGGCATGAAGGGCACGCTGATCGTCCGGTGAGCGCGCGCCCGCCGCTCGTCGTCGCCTGGGAGCTGACGCGCGCCTGCCCGCTCGCCTGCCGTCACTGCCGCGCGGCCGCGCAGACCGCTCGGCACCCGGCGGAGCTGACCTGCGCCGAGGGCCGTGCCTTCATGGCCGACCTGGCGGACGCCTTCCCGGGCGCCGTGCTCATCCTCACGGGCGGGGAGCCGCTCACCCGCCCGGACGTGCTCGAGCTGGCCGCGGCCGGCACCGAGCTCGGCCTGCAGATGGCGCTGTCCGTGGACGTGGGGTGGCTGCTCACCCCCGAGACCTGCGAGCGCATCCGCGAGGCCGGGATCCGGCGGGTCTCGTTCAGCCTCCACTTCCCGGACGCCGGGCGCAGCGACCGCTTCTCCTCGACGCCGGGCTTCCACGCGGCCGCGCTCGAGGGCCTCGCCAACCTGCGGGCGGCCGGCGTGCCCTTCCAGCTGCACACGACCGTCATGAAGGCGAATGCGCACCTGCTCCCCGAGCTGCACCGCGTCGTCGGCGGCCTGGGGGCCGCCGGCTGGGAGCTCTTCTTCCTCGTGCCCACCGGCCGCGGGCGCCTGCTGGCGGACGAGGAGCTCGCACCCGCGGAGCAGGAGCAGGTGCTGCGCTGGCTGTACCGGCTGCAGCGCAGCTCGCCGTTCCCCGTGAAGCAGATCTGCGCGCCGCACTTCCGGCGCGTGGAGGCCCAGAGCGCGCGCGCGCGGCGGGAGCGCCGGCCAGAGCGCGTGACCACGCGCCTGACCACGATGTCCCGCGGCTGCCTGGCCGGGAACGGGTTCGCGTTCGTCTCGCACGTGGGCGACGTGTGCGGCTGCGGATTCCTCCCGCTCGCGGTCGGCAACGTGCGCGAGCGGCCCTTCTCCGAGCTCTACCTGGAGGCGCCGCTCTTCCAGGCCTTCCGCGACCCCTCGCGGCTCGGCGGGGACTGCGGGGCGTGCGAGTACCGCGCGCTCTGCGGCGGCTGCCGGGCACGCGCGTACGCCGCCACCGGCGATCCGCTCGCGGAGGAGCCGGACTGCGCCTACGAGCCCGCCGGCGCGCTCGCCTCCTCGGCCTGACCGCGGCCGAGCGGGCGCGCCAGGGCGAGCCCGGCCGCCGCCCACACGACGACCGCGAGCCAGTGCACGCCTACGACGTCGGTCTGGAGCCCGAGCAGGAGCACGGCGGCCAGCGCGGCGGCGAGCCACGCCTCGCGGCGCCAGAGCGCGCGCAGCAGGGCCAGGCTCCAGAGCACGAACGCCGCCAGCCCGGCGACGCCGACGTCCACCCCGAGCTCGGTGTACGTGGACTCGCCGGCGCGGATCTCGACGCCGGTGCGCTTGGCGGCCACGCCCGCGTTCCCGAGGCCGTAGCCCTGGGGATGGCGCACGACCGCCTCCACGCCCTCGCGCAGGTTGCGCCAGTGGCTGCGCGTGGACGCCTCGGAGCCCGAGAAGGGGTCGCCGCTCGCGCCGGGCTCGCGCTCGGCGTTCTCCCGCAGCCACTGCAGCTCCTCGCTCGTGTAGCTCGTCGTCGGCCCCAAAGTCGGGTAGACGGCGAGGAACGCGGCGGCCACAGCCAGCGTCGCACCCGCGAGGACGGCCGGCGCGAGGCGCCGCTGCGCGAGCGCGAGGACGAGGAGGCCCGCGGCCAGCGCGCCGAACGCCGCCCGCGTGTGCGTGTACAGGAGCGCCACGTAGAGCAGCAGCCCGAGGAGGCTCCACCACCAGCGGAGCGGCCGGCTGGCCACGTACAGGAGCGCGACGAGGAAGAGGTACGCGCTCGCGAGCGGCGAGAGGAAGGTGGAGACGAGCCGGCGGATCGGGTTCTGCTCGTCGCCCGTGTTGTAGACCCAGTTCTCGGGCAGCCCGGAGAGGCCCTCGTAGGCGAGTCCGAGCTGCTCGCGGTACCAGCCGGGAACGCCCGAGTCCCGCCAGGCCTGGAGCGAGACGAGCCCCAGATCGAGCAGGCCGATGAGCGCCGCCGCGGCGGCGGTGAGCGCGATCGCCCCTCCCAGCCGCGCCCGCCCGCCGACGAGCCCGCCGAGCAGCCGCCCGAGCAGGTAGCCGCCCACGGGCAGCAGGTGGTGGCGCAGCGCGAGCAGCTCCCCGCGCGCCGTCGCCTCCCCCTCGAGCCAGGCCTGCGGGAGCACGGCGTAGGCGAGCACCGCGGCGGCGTACGCGAGCGCGAGCAGGTCGGCGAGCCGCACCGCGGGCCGGCGCCGCAGGCTCCACGCCGCGACCGCGACCCCGGCCGCGAGCAGGGCCTCCTTCCAGGCGGCGAGGACGTCGAGCGCGGTGCCGCGCACGCCGAGCTCGAAGAGCTGCGCCATGGCCGCGTTGTGGAGCGCGAGCCCGACCACGAGCGCGAGCAGCGCCCCGTGCACGAACCGCTCGGCCCTAGTCAACGATCGCCACCAGGGTGAGGCCGAGGCTGAGGACGCGCACGCGACCGGGGAAGAGCGCGGCCAGGCTCCGCCGCGTGAGCAGGTGCACGTCCTTCGCGAACCCCTTCCCGAGCGCGTCGTACACGGGGTGCGCGAGGCGGTCCGGGAGCCAGTGCACGAGCGGCAGCCGGGTGTGCACCTCGAGCGGGAAGCGGCGGTTCGGCGTGGTCAGGAAGACGCGGCGCCCGACGCGCAGAGCCTCCGCCACGAGCTGCCGCTGCCGCTCGCGGCCGCCCACGTGCTCGATGACGGCGTTCGAGAAGACGACGTCGAACTCGCCGTCCGCGAAGGGGAGCGCGCAGGCGTCGCCCTGCACGTAGCGGATGTGCGGGTAGCGGGCGCGGAACCCGTGGCCGTCGTGCAGCCCGAGCGCCGTGATCCGCTCCGGCCACGGGTACAGCTCCTCGAAGAAGTTGAGCGTCGCGCAGCCCGATCCCTCGCCGAAGCCGAGCTCGTCCGCGCCCACGTCGAGCACGGTCGTCTCCGGCGTGGGCCGGATCTCGTCCAGGAAGAGGAGGAGCTTGCGCCTGCGGGAGCGCAGGGAGACCGCGTTCGCGAGGCGCACGGGGGTAAGTATGGAGCGGCGGCGGCGGGCGGTAGGGTGCGGAGGTGCTCGAGGCGGCTCTCCGGCCACGCGGCCCGTTCGCGCTCCGGCTGAGCTGGGGAGCCCCCACCTGGCGAGGACGGCTCCCGGAGGGTCGCTGGGCGGAGGCGGCGCAGCTCCGGGACGGAACCGTCCTCGTGCGCGCCTCCTGCGAGCAGGCGCTCGCGGAGGCGCGCTTCTGCCTCGCGCTCGACGACGACACGAGCGAGTTCCACCGCCGCTTCGGCCGCGACGCGCTGCTCGGGCCGGCCGTGCGGCGCTTGCGCGGCCTGCGGCCGCGCCGCCGCGCGACGGTGACGCATGCGGCGGTGCGCGGCGTGTGCGG
>DATLYU010000210.1:0-3537 GCA_035574435.1 Gaiellaceae bacterium
GTAGTCGAGCGGGGCGTGCAGCCGCGTGGGGATGAAGCGCATGTGCGACTCCTTCGGTGGGAAGACCGGTTGCTGACGCACCGGATTCGTCCCGCAGCCGGAGCCGGTTCGCCGGTCGGCGACGGGGAGCCGCCGGGGGCCCGCTCAGTACGTGGTCGGGGGCCCGAGCGCGCGCAGGCGCCGCCAGCCGAGCCGGTTCGCCGCCGGCGCCGCCCGCACGAGGTGGGGGGCGACCGGGTCGAGCGTCTCGCGCATGCGATCCGCGGACGGATCGTCGTCTCGCGCGAGCGCCGCGTCGGCGTACAGGTCGAGCAGGCGCCGCGGGGGCAGGCTCGCGAGCTCCGAACCCGGCCGGCGCAGGGGAAGGCCGCATATGTGTGCCGCAGTCATGCTCGAAGCGTGGCCAGCGGCTCCCGTCCGTCCACTCCCTGCTCGAGGAGGCGCACCCTCCCCGTTCGGGGCGCGAGTGTCACTCGAGCGCGCGCCCAACTTCTCGGGCGGCCGGCCGTCGAACGCTCGCGTGAAGGGGATCGGCATCTTCGTCGCCCTGCTGCTCGCAGGCCTGGGCGTCGCCGTCTACCTCGTCACGCGCCCGCCCGACCGCTCGCTGGACGCCGCCGCGCAGGCCTGGGTGGACGAGTACGCCGCCTTCCGGGAGGAGACGCGGGAGCACATCCGCCGCGCGCTCGTCGCCATCTCGCGCGGGGACGAGCGGCGGGGGCTGCGGCTCGTGCGCGAGCTCGAGCGCTGCACCGCGCGCTTCGCGCGCGTGGGCGCGCCGCCGCCGCTGCTGGAGCCGGTCGCCCAGCAGGTGCGGCGGGCCTGCGGCGAGGTGGAGCATGCGGTGCGCGTGAACGGCGAGTTCGGCGTGCCCGGCTGGGCGACCGTCGCGCTGCACCTCGGCAACGCGGACGACCTGCTCTCCCTCTCGCGGCATACGCTCCGCCTGCGCCTCGGCGAGCCCGAGCCTGCGCCCGCGTGAGCTCCCGGGCTCGAGGGCCCGCGCGAGGAGGGCGCGCTGAGGTCATGCGCGTTCGAGCTGGAGGTCAACGCCGGTCCGCATCCTCCCCCGCGGCTTCCGCGAGCTGCAGTTGGAGTCTTCGTCGGGGACGGGGACGCCGGGCGAGAGCTCGTCGAGTGCGTGGCGGGGACCGTCCCGGTCGGGCCCCGCGCCGCCGAGGCTGGCTCGTCGTGCGCTTCCGAGCTAGCGGAGCGCCGGCGACGCGGGCGCGGCGATCCGCACGCGGGCTCACACGCGGCCGCGGAAGGTGTCGCAGCTCTGCGGGCCCGAGCCCTCGATCCCACGGACGAACCAGCTCTGCCGCTGCTCCGCGGAGCCGTGCGTCCACGATTCGGGCGTGACGCGGCCCTGGGCGCGCTCCTGGATGCGGTCGTCGCCGACCGCGGCCGCGGCGTCCAGCGCGTCGGCCACGTCCTGACGCGTGATCTCGGCGACGAAGCCGGTGTCGAGCGCGCGCCCGACCCACAGCCCCGCGTAGCAGTCGGCCTGCAGCTCGACCCGCACCTGGCCGCCCTGCGGGCCCGGCTCGCGATCCGCGCGCTCGAGCACCCCGGTCAGGCTCTGGACGTGGTGGCCGTACTCGTGGGCGAGGATGTAGGCCTCCGCAAGCGGGCCGCCGCGCGCCCCGAGCTGGGAGCGGAGCTGGTCGAAGAAGCCGAGGTCGATGTACACGAAGCGGTCGCGCGGGCAGTAGAACGGCCCGACCGCGGAGCTCGCCGTCCCGCAGCCCGTGTCGATGGCGCCGTCGAAGAAGCGCGTCTGCGTCGGCTCGTAGCCGCGCAGGGCGCCCGACCAGTACGCCTGGACGCTGTTGACGACGGCCACGATGCGGCAGTCCTCGCGCGCGTTCGCGTCCGCGCCCGTCCGGCACTCCTGCGCGAGCTCCCCGCGCGGCCCGCCGCTCCCGACGGTCTCCCCGGAGAGGCCGCTCAGGTCGCCGAGGCCGCCGCCTCCGGCGAGGAGCAGGTACGCGAGCAGCACGATGACGCCCACGAGCCCGCCGCCGCCACCGACCGCGATCGGGATGCCGCCGGGCAGGCCGGCCGGGCCACCGCGGCCGCGGTGGTCCTGGACCTGGCCGGGATCGAGCCGCGCGCCTTTCCGGAACCGCACGCCGTGCAGGTACCCGCGCGGGGCGCGGTCGAATCCGGCCGCGTCAGTAGGAGGGGCGTAAGGGCGGTCGCCGCGCGACGAGGTACACCGTCGCGGCGCCGAACACGAACCCGCCCACGTGCGCGAAGAACGCGACCCCGCCGCCGGCCTGCGGGTAGACGATGGAGTAGCCGCCCGACCAGAGCTGGAAGAGGAACCAGAAGCCGAGGTAGAGGAGCGCGGGCACCTCCACGAGCAGCCAGCCGAAGAGCGTGAGCACGCTCGCGCCGGGGAGCAGGAGCAGGTAGGCGCCGAGGACGCCCGAGACCGCCCCGCTGGCGCCGATGTTCGGGATGCTCGCCTCCGCCGGGCTACCGAAGGAGAGCGTCACGACCGTCTGCGTCGCCGTCGCCGCCAGGCCGGCGACGAGGTACCAGAGGAGGAAGCGGAGGTGCCCGAGCGCGTCCTCCACGTTGTTCCCGAAGATCCAGAGGAAGAGCATGTTCCCGAGGATGTGGTCCCAGCTCCCGTGCATGAACATGGAGCTGAACGCGCCGTCCCACCAGGAGAGCGCGCGGTCAGGGAGGGTCGGGTCGAGGTCGAGGCACGGCCCCTGGACGGTGCACGGGTAGTAGCCGTAGCGGTAGACGTCCTCCTCCACGGTCGTGCCCGAGAGCTCCCACAGCCAGACGGCCGCGTTCGCCGCGATGAGGGCCACGGTGACGAAGGGGAAGTGGCGGGTGGGGACGTTGTCGCGGAGCGGGAGCACGGCGCCCCCGGAGCTTACGGCGCTCCCGTGAGCGCGCGGCGACTACGCTCCCGGCCGTGCCCGCCTCCCCGCTCGTCTCCGCGCTCGAGGGGTCCGCGCTCTCGCTGACACGGCTCGAGCTCGCCGCCGGCGAGCAGGCGCGGCTCGGCCCGGGCGCGAGCGACCTCCTGCTCTACGCGGCGGAGGGAACGGCGACGCTGCGCCTGGCCGGCGCCGACCACGCCCTCGCCGCGGGCGGCGCCGCTCTCGTGCTCGCAGGCGAGGAGGCCGTGCTCGCGGCTGGAGACGGCGGCGCCGTGCTCGTGCGGGCAGAGGTCGCGGAGGAGGCCGACCGCCACGCGCCCCTCGGTCCCCGGGTGCCGTGCGTGGCTCCGGAGGAGGCCGGCGCAGAGCAGGCGACGGGGGCGCGCTCCTTCCGCGTGCTGCTCGGACCGCACAACGGCTCGACGCGCGCCACCCTCTTCCTCGGCTACGTGCCGCCGGGCAAGGCGCCGTGGCACTACCACCTGTACGACGAGATCGTGTGGCTGCCCGAGGGGCCGGCGCGCCTGCACCTGCCGGGCGAGGAGCCGCGCGAGCTCGGCCCCGGCGCCGCCTTCCGCCTGCGTCCGCGGCAGGTGCACATCGTCGAGAACACGAGCCCCGACCGCGACCT
>DATLYU010000211.1:0-4850 GCA_035574435.1 Gaiellaceae bacterium
GACCGGGCGACGCGGGGGCCCGCGCGCCCGTCGGGGCCCGCGCGCGGCGTAGCCTTCGCCGCGTGACCGGGTGGGAGGCGCTCGCGGCGTGCGCGGGGGCGGCGCTTCTCGCCTACGCGCTCCTCGTCGCCCGGCTCGTCCGCGCCGGGCGGGCCGCGGAGGCGCGGGCGCTGGCCCGGCTCGTCCCCGACCTCGTCGTCCTCTGCCGGCGGCTTCTCGCCGACCCCAGGCTCCCCCGCCGGAGGAGGCTCGTCCTCGCCGCCCTCCTGCCGTACCTCGCGCTGCCGTTCGACCTGGTACCGGACGTCGTCCCCGTCGCCGGCTACCTCGACGACGCGGTCGTCGTCGGTCTCGCCCTGCGCCACGTCCTGCGCGGGTGCGGGCGCGAGCTGATCGAGGAGCACTGGCCGGGGCCGCCCGCCTCCCTGCCGCTCGTCCTCCGGCTCGCCGGCCACGGCCGGGTCGCCCGGGGCGAGCCCGGCTGACGGGCGACCCTGCGCGGGAGACGCGCCCGGGAGGATTCGAACCTCCGACCCGCGGATTAGAAGTCCGCCGCTCTGTCCACTGAGCTACGGGCGCCCGCCGGCAGGGTAGTCGGCCGGGCTGTCGTCCGCCCGGCCGGCGCGCCAGGGGGCGTCGGCGCTGCGCTCCTCCTCGCCCAGGAAGCGGAAGAACCAGTAGGCGAAGACCGCGAAGAAGACGAGCGCCTGCTCGGCCGCCATCAAGAGCCCTGCGAGCTGCTGGTCTTGGAGCGGGTCAAGCCCCCAGAGGCGGCGCGGCGCCTCCACGTAGAAGGCGTAGATCGGCTCGGGAACGAGCGCGAGCACGAGCCCGATCGGGCTTCCCAGCACGAAGGCGGCGAAGACGACGGCGGCGCGCGCGCCCGCGCCGAGCCGGTGGGGCGCGTCCTGCACGACGCCCCACCACATCGCGACCCCGGTCACCACGTAGAGCGCGTGCTCGAGGTGAAGGAGCGTGTGCGGCCGCTCGAGCGCCGCGTCGTACAGCCAGGGCAGGTGCCAGAGCATGTAGTTCGCGAGCCAGAGAGGGAGCGCGACGCCCGGGTGGAGCAGGATCCGCAGCGGCCGCGGCCGGGCGAGCGCGGCCGCGAGCGCCGGGGGAAGGCCGAGCACGGCGAGGAGCGGCGCCCATTCGGCCAGGACGACGTTCTGCAGCAGGTGGACGGTGAGCAGGTAGCGGAGCGCGAGCGTCTCGAGCGGGGTGATCGTGACCGCGAGCAGGAGGGCGAGCGCGGCGGCGAAGCAGGCGACGCGCCACGCGGGCGCCGGGTAGCGGCGGAGCGCGGCCCCGTAGGCGAGCGCCGCCGCCGGGACGAGGACGAGCGCCTCCGGGTTCCACGACCACGCGTACGGATCCACGGCGCTACGCTAGTGCGCACGCGGGCGTAGCTCAGTTGGTAGAGCGCCAGCCTTCCAAGCTGGATGTCGCCGGTTCGAACCCGGTCGCCCGCTTCTTCTTCGTCGCCCGCGTGTCGTGCGCGCCTGCCATTCGCACGACGCTCTGCAGGAGCGGCGACGTCCGGCGCGCGCGCTAGTTTTCAACTATGAAAACGGCTGAGCGACGCGAGGCGCGCCGGCTCCGCGGAAGGTCGGTCGGTGAAGGAGATCGCGCGGCTTCTCGGGGTCTCGCAGTCGTCGGCGAGCCTGTGGGTCCGCGACGTGCGGCTGACACCCGGTCAGCGCCGCGCGCTGGACGAACGTGCCCAGGAGGAGCGAAACCGGTCGCGGCGGGCCCACTTCCGCGACGAGCGTCGGGGCTACCAGGCGCACGGTCGCCGGCTGGCGCAGCGGGGCGACGCGGTCCACGCGGCAGGCACGACGCTGTACTGGGCCGAGGGCGAGAAGGGAAGCCGGAACGTCGCCCGGCTGACGAACTCCGACCCCGAGCTCGTCCGCTTCTTCGTCCGCTTCCTGCGCGCCTTCTACGACGTGCGCGACGAGCAGATCCGGATCACGTGCCACCTCTTCGCCGGCCACCTGGAGCGCCAGCGCGAGATCGAGCGCTTCTGGCTCGAGACGCTCGAGCTGCCTGCGAGCTGCCTTGTGCACCTCGGTCGTGAACGTGTACTCGAAGTACAGCCAGAAGAAGCGGACGAACAGGCTGCCGTACGGGACCGTGCGCCTCTGTGTTCACTCGACCGCGGTCGTCCAGAGCATCTACGGCGCGATCCAGGAGTACGGCGGCTTCGAGCGCCCAGCGTGGCTCGGGTGACGCACGGCGGCGCGGAGTGAGAGCGTGCGGCCTCCATGTCGGCGGGCTCGACGATCGTCTTCTTCCCGGAGGGGGTACGACCCGACGAACAACTGCGCCGGGATCGGACAGGTCCTGCGCGAGCGCGGGCACCGGGTCGTCTTCGTCGTTGAGGAGTCGTTCGCGGCCAACCTGGAGGCGCAGGGCGTCGAGGAGCGGCTCATGCGGCTCGGGCCGCCTCCGGAGGGCGAGGAGCCCGGCCTGTTCTGGCAGGACTCCATCCGCGAGACGGCCCCGGTCTTCCGCCGGCCCACGATCGAGCAGCTCGCGGCCTTCATCCGAGCCGACCTGGCGGGCGCTGTGCGACGGGGCGCGCTACGCGGACGACCGCCTGCGGGAGATCTTCGACGGGCTCCGACCCGACGCGATCGTCGAGGACAACGTCGTCTGCTTCCCCGCCATCCACTTGGGCCGGCCCTGGGTGCGCATCGTCTCGTGCAATCCGCTCGAGCTGAAGGACGAGGCGATCCCGCCCGTCTTCTCCGGGTGCCCCGCGAACGACCGCACCGGCTGGGACGAGTTCCGCGCCGGGTATCGGCGCGCGATCGCCGACCTGCACGCCGAGTTCTCCGAGTTCGCTGCGGAGCGCGGCGCCCGCCGCTGCCCGACGGCGAGTTCATCCACGAGCCCGGCTTCCCGAACCCCTACGTGTACCGGCGGAGGTCGACTACAGCGCAGGCGGCCGCTCGCCCCCACCTGGCACCGCCTCGAGACCTGCGTGCGTCGGGCAGACGCCCCGTTCGAGGTGCCGGAGGAGCTTGCCCGCGGGACGGCGCGCTGCTCCACCCCTCGCTTGGGAGCCTCGGGTCGGTCGACGTCGACCTGACGGAGCGCCTCGTCGACGTCCTCTCGCGCTCGCCGCACCGGGTCATCGTCTCCAAGGGGCCGCAGGATGCGGAGTTCGAGCTGGCCGAGAACTGTAGGGCGAGGAGTTCCTCCCGCAGCCGGCGATCCCTGCCGCTCGTGGACGCCGTGATCACGCACGCCGGCAACAACACGACCACCGAGTGCTTCCACTTCGGCAAGCCCATGGTCGCGCTGCCGCTCTTCTGGGACCAGTACGGACACGCCCGGCGCGTGGACGAGACGGGTGCGGGATCAGGCTCGCGACGTACGAGTTCGAGGAGGGCGAGGTGCTGGGCGCGATCGACCGCCTGCTCGCCGACGGCACGTTGCACGCGCGCTTGGCGGCGATCTCGGAGCGCGTGCGGAACGCCCCGGGCACGGGGCGGGCGGCGGACCTCGTCGAGCAGGTCGCGCGCACGGGCGAGCGGGTCACCTGCTGACGGCGCCGCGGACGCACGCCGTCGGCCCCCTGGCCGCGCGGGTCCATGGGCGCGGTCAGGACTCGCTGACAACCGCGTACCAGACCCGCTCGGCGACGTCCACGACGACGTCGCCGATCCGGGCGACGCGCCGGTACAGCTCGCGGCGCGCCATCACCTCGCGCAGGTCGTCCACGTCCACGAGCGCCGCCATCGCGTCCCGGTACACCTTCTCGATCTGCCGCTGGGCGCGGAGCGCCTGGTTGGCTTTCTCCGTCGCCTCCTCGGAGCTCCTGCCCAGCTGCGCGACCGCCTCCGCGACGAGGTGCACGGCCTCCGCCAGCCGCTCGCACATCTCCGCGAGCGGCTTGTCGGGCGGCGTCTGCAGGACCTCGCTCTCCCGCACGAGGTCCTTGGCCAGGTTGAGAATCCAGTCGATCCCGCGGGAGAGCGTGTACAGGTCCTCGGGCTCGAGCGGGGTCGTGAACGCGGTGGTCAGGGCGCGCTCGAGCTCGCGCTTGTACTCGTCGCCGCGGTGCTCGAGGGCGCGGATCCGGTCGCCCTGCGCCGTGTCGCCGCGGGCCCAGGCGACGAGCGCGTCGACTCCCTCGGTCGTCACCTCGAGCTGGCGGCGGAGCATCCCGAGCACGTCCGGCTGCTCGGGCAGGAACCAGCGCTTGATCTTCACGCCACCCCTCCGAGCTGCGCGCGCCGCGCCCGGCGGGCGCCGCCGCTCTCGCGAGCGGCGGCGCGCGCTGCGAGCGGAAACGGGAGCGGGCGCCCGGCCGGGAACGGGCGGGTCGGCGGCGCCGTCACGTCACGGCCCTCCAAGCCCACACGGCGAGGGCGCCGAGGGCGGCCGTGGCCGGCACCGTCATCGCCCACGCGAGCGCCATCTCCTGCACGACCGCCCACCGTACCCGCCGCCACCGCTCCCGGCCGAGACCGGCGCCCACGACCGAGGAGGCGACCACGTGGGTGGAGGAGATCGGCGCGCCCGCGACCGAGGCTCCGACGATCACCGCGGCGGAGGCAGCCTGGCTGGCGAGCGAGTCGAGCGGCCGCAGCGGGTAGATACGCCGGCCGATCGTGCGCACGATCCGCCAGCCGCCGAGCGCCGTCCCGCCCGCCATCGCGAGGGCCGCGCCGAGCACGGCCCACCCGGGCGGGGCGCCGGGGGAGGCGACGCCCTCGGCGGCGAGGACGAGCGCGACGACCCCGACCGCCTTCTGGGCGTCGTTCGCGCCCTGCCCGAGCGCGAGCAGCGCCGCCGCCGGCCACTGCGCGTGGCGGACCGGCCCCCGGAACCGGCGC
>DATLYU010000212.1:0-15844 GCA_035574435.1 Gaiellaceae bacterium
TCCCAGCGGGCGGCGCCGGAAGGTGAGGGCTGCGACCGCGACGACGGCGAGCGTGCCGGCCGAGTTCCCCGCGATCGCGAGCAGGCGAGCCGGCCAGAAGGCGAGCACGTCCTGCGCCTCCGGCACCTCCGTCCCCGCGAGCGCGATCTCGAGCGGCGCCGCGAGCGCGACCCCGACCGCGACGCCGGCGTACAGGAGCGCCGCCGGCAGGGCGGCGCGGCGTCCCGCGAGGAGCAGCGAGCCCGCGCCGAGCAGGGGCGCGGTGAGGAGGGCTCCGGCGAGGTAGTAGACGCGGAAGGCCGCCTCGTCCCAGCCGGCCGCGGCTCCCCAGGCGAGCGCGGCGGAGGCCGCCGCGTACGCGGCCAGCGCAGCCGACCAGAGCGCGAGCTCGGGCGTGCGGCGCGTCCGGTAGCGGCGCGCGAGATCGGCCGAGAGCCGCAGGGACACGAGCGCGGCGGCGAGCGCGAGCACGGCGTCCACGGGGCGGGACTGTACTCGGGCGCTTCGAGCCGCCCACGGTGCTGATGTACGCTCCGGCGCGTGCACCGGCCCGCCGCCGCGCTCGTCGTGGCCCTCGTGGGCGGCCTCGTGCTCGCGCTCGCTCCGCTCCAGGCCGCGGCGCCGCCGCGCGACCACGCGGCGGCGGCCTGGACGATCCTCCCGCCGGGCGAGAACGGCAGCCTCTCGTTCGACCGGAACACGAACGACCAGGCGAAGATGTACGACGCGCTCACGCCGTTGCAGGGGCGCGTGACCGCCGCGCACATCCGGCGGACGTTCAAGCCGGCGCCGCTGGGCCTCGGAGGGGAGCGCCCGCAGGGGCGCGAGCGGCCGCGCGCGGGAGTCACGATCCTGCGCGACCGCTTCGGCGTCGCGCACGTCACGGGCCGGACGGCGGCCGACGTCGCGTTCGGCGCGGGGTGGGTGACGGCGGCCGACCGGGGGCTCCTGCTCCAGCTCATTCGCGGGCCGGCGCGCGTCGCGGCGCTCGACGTTCCCGGCCTCGACCCGCTCGCGCTCGCGCTCGCCGGCAGGTCCTTCGTCCCCAGCCCGGAGGCCGAGGCGTTCCTCGCGAACCAGCTCGACGCCCTCCGCGCGCAGGGCGAGGCCGGACGGCGGATGCGTGCGCTGATCGACGCGTACGTGGCCGGCGTCAACGCCTGGTACCGCGCTCGCGGGATCCCGGCTCCCACGTTCGCCGCGACCGACGTCGTCGCCGCCGCGGCGCTGATCGCCGCCCGCTTCGGCACGAACGGGGGCCAGGAGGTCGCGAACGCGATGTTCCTGGACGCGCTCGAGGAGCGCCTCGGCCCGGCGGAGGCGCGGCGCGTGTTCGCCGACCTGCGCGAGGCGGACGACCCGGAGGCGCCCGTGACCGTTCCGGGCAGCTTCCCCTACGAGCTCCCCTCCGCGCCCGCGCCGGGGAGCGTCGTCGTCGACGACGGGAGCTTCACGGGCGCGCCGCCGGCGGCACCCGCCTTCGCCTCGAATGCGCTGCTCCTCGCGGCCAAGCGCTCGCAGACCGGCCGGTCCCTCTTCGTCGCCGGCCCGCAGGTCGGCTACTTCTTCCCCGAGTTCTTCGCCGAGCTGGAGCTCTCCGGCGGCGGCTTCGCGACCCGCGGCGCCGTGTTCCCCGGCGTGCCGTTCGTGCTCATCGGTCGCGGCCCGGACTTCGCCTGGAGCGCCACCTCCTCGCAGGCCGACAACCTCGACCTCTTCGTGGAGACGCTCTGCCAGGACGACCGCCACTTCCTGTACCGCGGCCAGTGCGAGCCGATGCGGCGCTTCTTCGTGGGGACGCTCCAGACCCCCGGCCAGCCCGACCAGCCGGTCGCGTACTACGAGACCGTCCACGGCCCGGTCGTCGGCTACGCCACCGTCGGCGGCCGGCGCGTGGCGATCGCGCTGCAGCGCTCGACCCGGGGGCGCGAGCTGCTGAGCGCGCGCGCCTTCTGGGAGCTGAACACCGGGCAGGTCACGTCCGCCCAGCGCTTCCTGCGGACGATGTCGCAGGTCGAGTTCAGCTTCAACTGGTTCTACGCCGACCACCGCGACATCGCGTTCTTCTCCAGCGGACGGCTCCCGCTGCGCGCGCCGGGCACCGATCCGGCGCTGCCGACCATCGGCACGGGCGACTACGACTGGCGCGGGTTCCTGCCCTTCGCCGGCCACGCGCGAGGGATCAACCCGCCGTCCGGCGCGATCGTGAACTGGAACAACAGGCCCGCGGCGGGCGTGGGCGCGGCCGACTCGAACTTCGCGTACGGATCGGTGCATCGCGTGGAGCTCCTGCGCGCCCAGCTCGGCGCCCGGCGGAAGCACACGCTCGCGACCGCGACGGCGGCCATGAACGCGGCGGCGACCCAAGACCTCCGTGCGACGGACGTGTGGCCGGCGATCCGCGCGGTCCTCGCGACCGGGCCCGCGCCGAGCGCGCGGGCCGAGGCGGCCGCCGCGCTCGTGGACGCCTGGCGCGGGGCGGGCGCCAGCCGCCTCGACCGCGAGCCCGACGGGAAGGTCGACCATCCGGGCGCGGCCGTCCTCGACGCCGCGTGGTCGCGCCTCGCGGACGCGGTCCTCGGCCCGGTCCTGGGGCCGCTCCTCGACCGGCTCGCGGCCCTGCACGGGAGGAGCGACGACCCCGGGCCGGGGGGCTCCGCGTACATCTCGGGCTGGTACGGCTACGTGGACAAGGACCTGCGCTCGCTCCTCGGCCAGCCCGTGCGCGGCGCCTTCTCGCGCCGCTACTGCGGCGCGGGCGTCCTCGCCACCTGCCGCGAGTCGCTGTGGGCAGCGCTCGACGCCGCCGCCGCCGAGCTCGAGGCCGCGCAAGGGCCCGCCCCCTCGACCTGGCGCGCGGACGCGACTCGTGAGCGCATCCGCTTCGTCTCCGGCGTCCTCCCGGACACCATGCGCTGGACGAACAGGCCCACCTTCCAGCAGCTCATGTCCTTCCGCTCCCACCGCTGACGCCTGACCCGCCTGGGCGCGCTCGGCGCTCGGCTCTCGCCGGCCGGAGCCCGGCTTCGCCGAGCGCTGACGGCGCTGGCTGCGGGATGCTGCTGTCTCGGGGCTTCGGCGGTACCACGCGGACCCGCCCCACCGGGAGGGCGTGCGCCGGAGGTGCGGGGCCTCGCAGGGCCCGCCGCTAGGCTCCCCGCATGCGCCCGCAGAAGCGGTACCTGATGGCGCCGGGGCCGACGCCGGTGCCGCCGGAGGTGCTGGCGGCCATGGCCGAGCCGGTCCTGCACCATCGCGGGCCCGACTTCCGCGCGATCCTGCGCCGCTGCCTCGACCGGCTGCGGGAGGTCCTGCGGACGGGGACGGAGCCGCTCCTCTTCACGGCGTCCGGGACGGGCGCGTTCGAGTCGGCCGTCGTCAACCTGCTCGCGCCGGGAGACCGGGTCCTCGTCGTCACCGCCGGGGCGTTCGGCGACCGCTGGCAGGCCCTCGCCGGGACGTACGGGGCCGACGTGCACGAGCTCCGCTACGCGTGGGGCGACACGCCCCGCCCGGAGGACGTCCGCGCCCGCCTCGAGGAGACCGGAGCGGACGTCGTCCTGCTCGTGCACTCCGAGACGTCCACGGGCGTCGTCGCCGACGTGCAGCGCCTCGCCGAGGCGGCGCGCGAGGCGGGCGCGCTCAGCGTCGTGGACGCGGTCTCGAGCCTCGGCGCCGTGCCGCTGGAGACCGACGCGTGGGGCCTGGACGTGGTCGTGGCCGGGTCGCAGAAGGCGCTGATGACGCCTCCGGGCCTGTCCGTGGTCGCCGTCTCGGAGGCCGCCTGGGAGCGAGCCGCGCGCACGCCCACGCCGCGCTTCTACTTCGACTGGGCGCGCCTGCGGGCCTCGCTGGAGAGCGGTACGACGCCCTTCACGACTGCCGTCTCCCTGGTCGTCGCCCTCGACGTCGCGCTCGGCCGGCTGCTCGAGGAGGGCCTCGAGGCCGCGTTCGCAAGGCACGCCGCGCTCGGCCGCGCGTGCCGTGAGGGGGCGAAGGCGATGGGGCTCGAGCTCTTCTCCCCGGACGAGGAGCGCTCCGCGGTCGTCACCGCGATCCTCGCTCCCGAGGGCGTGGACGCGCGCGAGCTCGTGCTCGCGCTGCGCGACCGCTTCGGGATCACGGTCGCCGGCGCGCACGGCGACCTCGGCCCCCGCATGTTCCGGATCGGCCACGTCGGCTACTACGACGTGTTCGACGTCACCACCGCGCTCGCGGCCGTGGAGACGCTCCTCCTCGAGCGCGGCGCCGAGATCGAGCGCGGCGCGGCCGTCGCCCGGGCCCTCGAGGCCTACCGGGAGGCCGTCCGTGTCTAGCGGCGCCGAGCCCGAGCGACCGCGCGTCCTCGTCCGCGAGCCGATCGCGGATGCCGGGCTCGAGCTCCTGCGCAGCCGCTTCGACGTGGTCGTGGACGGCGAGTCCGACCTCGCCTCGGTGATCGGCGGGTTCGACGCGATCGTCGTCCGCTCGGGGACCGTGCTCGACGCGGCGCTGATCGAGCGGGCCGAGCGCCTGAAGGTGATCGGCCGGGCGGGCGTGGGCGTGGACAATGTGGACGTGGCCGCGGCCACGCGCCGCGGGATCGTGGTCGCCAACGCGCCCGAGGCCACCGTCGTCTCCGCCGCCGAGCACGCGATCGCGCTCCTGCTCGCCGTGGCGCGCAACGTGCCCCAGGCCCACGCCGCGCTCAAGGCGGGGTCGTGGGAGCGCGAGCGCTTCGCCGGCATCGAGCTGGCGGGGAAGACGCTCGGCGTCCTCGGGCTCGGCCGCATCGGCCGCCAGGTCGCGCGGCGCGCGCTCGGGCTCGGGCTGCGCGTCGTCGCCTACGACCCGTACGTGGCGCCGGAGCGCTTCCGCGAGCTGGGCGTCGAGGCCGCGGCCACCCCCGAGGAGCTGTACGCCGAGTCCGACCTGATCACGCTGCACCTGCCGCTGAACGAGGAGACCCGAGGCCTGCTCGGCCGCGAGGCGTTCGCCCGCATGCGCGACGGCGTGCGCATCGTCAACGCCGCGCGCGGCGGGCTCGTGGACGAGGAGGCGCTGGGTGAGGCGATCCGCGCCGGGAAGGTGGCCGCCGCCGCGCTCGACGTCTTCTCCGAGGAGCCGTACTCTGGCCCGCTGCTGGCCTTCGACGAGGTCATCGCGACCCCGCACCTGGCGGGCTCCACGACCGAGGCGCAGGACCGGGCCGGCGTCGTGATCGCCGAGCAGATCGCCGCTGCCCTCGCCGGCGAGCTCGTCCAGACCGCGGTCAACATCCCCGTCGTCGACCCGGCCGACCTGGACGTGCTCGGGCCCTACATCCCGCTCGCGGCCATGCTCGGCAAGCTGGCCGCGGCGCTCGTTCCCGGCCGGCCGCGGAGGATCGTGGTCGCCACCCACGGGCCGCTCTCCGAGCACGACACGCGGCTGATCACGGTGGCGGCGCTCAACGGGGCCTTCCAGGACCGTGTCGGCCAGGCGGTCAACTACGTGAACGCGCCGCTCATCGCAGCGGAGCGGGGGATCGAGGTCTCCGAGCAGCGCGACGCCGCCTCCCGCCACTACATCAACCTCGTCCGGGTCGCGGTCGAGGCGGACGGGGAGGAGGCGGAGGTATCTGGCACCACGGTCGGGCCGGAGCACCGCCTCTTCCTCGCGGGCGCGCTCGGGTTCGCGATCGACATCGAGCTCGCGCCGCTGATGGCCTTCCTCGTCTACGACGACGTGCCCGGCGTGATCGGGCGCGTCGGGACGATGTTCGGTGAGGCCGGCGTCAACATCGCGAACATGGCGGTATCACGAACGAAGGAGGGCGGCAAGGCGCTCATGGTCTTCTCCATCGACACTCCCGCGCCGCCCGAGCTCGTGCGGCGCGTCGAGGCCTCAGGGTTCGACGACGTGCGCTTCATCACGCTCGCCTAGCGCGAGCGCGACGGCATCGTCCAGGCTCAGCCGCCGACCCTCGTCCCAGGCCTCGGCGAAGGGGGCCTCGTCGAGATCGGCACGGACGGCCTCCAGGGTCTCGTCGTTCCGCGTCTGCTGGTAGAGAGGCGTATCCATCCCGAGCTCCTGGTTCGCCGCGATCGACCACGAGAGGAGCTTGGCTGCCGTCCGCACGTCACCGCTGGCCGCGAGAACGGCGGCGATGCGGCTGAGAGTGTCCGCCACGTGGATCGCGTCGCCCTGCTCCACCCGGATACGCAGCGCCTCCCTCTGGAGGGAGAGCGCGTCGGCAAGTCGGCCGGCCCTGCGCGCGTCCCCCTCTAGGAGATCGAGCGCGAAGGCGACGCGTCGTCGATTTCCGCTCGCACGTGCTGACTCGAGCAGCTGCTCCGCGAGCGCTCGAGCGCGCTCCCTCTCGCCGAGCTCCCCGTACGCCCAGGCGAGGTTGAACGCCGCGATGCCCGTGAAGTGCTCGTCGCCGAGGGCGCGGAAGCGCTCGAGGCTCTCCTCGAGATGCGGCCGCGCGCCCGGGAAATCACCCTCCTCGGCGGCGGCGAAGCCGAAGAGGAAGCGCGAGTAGGCGACCGCTCCCGCGTCCTCGAGCCTCTCCGCCAGCCGGAGCGCCTCCTCGGCACGGCGCCGGGCCGTGCCGAAGTCGCGGCGTGAGACCACCGCGTGGCTGGCGGCGCCCATGAGCACCTTGAGCCTGGCCGCCGTGGGGCGGTCGTCCGCCGCGAGCGCGCTCTCCAGGCGGTTGGTGCCCTCGGTCAGGTGTCCGCGCAGGTACCAGAACCGCCAGAGCGACCCCGTCAGCCGGAGCAGGGCGTCTCCCTCGCCGGCCGCCAGGAGGCGATCGAGCGCCGCCCGAAGGTTGTCATGCTCGCGCTCGAGCCGGTCCAGCCACGGCACCGGGTCGGCGCCGCTCACGTGCGGCTCTGCCTCCTCCGCGAGCGCCAGGAAGTGCTCGGCATGACGGCGACGGAGCTCCTCGGCCTCTCCGCCCTCGGCGAGCTTCTCGACCGCGAGCTCGCGGATCGTCTCGAGCATCCAGTAGCGCCCGCTCGAGAAGCGGAGGAGGCTCTTCTCGACGAGGGACTGGAGGTCGTCGAGCTCGGCCTCGCACACCGCTTCCGCCGTCTCGAGCGTGCAGCCGCCGCGGAAGACGGCGAGCCGCGCGAAGAGCCGTTGCTCCTCCGGCGAGAGCAGGTCGTGGCTCCACTCGATCGTGGCCCGCAGCGTGCGCTGTCGCTCGGGGGCGTCGCGGGCGCCGCCGGTGAGCAGGGAGAAGCGGTGTTCGAGCCGCTCCAGGATGTGGCTCGTCGAGAGCGCCGTGACCCGGGCAGCCGCGAGCTCGAGCGCGAGCGGGAGCTCGTCCAGGCGCCGGCAGATCTCCGGCACCGCTTCGTCCACGACGAAGTCCGGGGCAAGGGCCCGCGCCCGGGCGGCGAAGAAGCCGACCGCCTCTTCGTGCGCGAGGGGCGGTACCGCGTAGGTCTGCTCGCCGGAGAGATGGAGCGGCTCCCGGCTCGTCGCGAGCAGCTCCAGGTTGGGACAGGACGCCAGCAGCTCGGCGAGGTCTGCCGCGGCCCCGAGCACGTGCTCGAAGTTGTCGAAGAGGAGGAGCAGCCGCTTGTCGCCGACGTGCTCGGCGAGCCCGTCCCTCGCCCCCAGCACACGGGCGGCGCTCTCGAGCACGAGCGCCGGGTCGCGGAGGGGCGCGAGCGGCACCCACCAGACGCCGTCCGGGTAGCGCTCGGCGAGCGCGGCGGCCGCCTGCGCCGCGAGCCGGGTCTTGCCCGAGCCGCCGGGACCCGTCAGCGTGAGCAGGTGGATGTCTTCTCGAGCGAGGAGCGCGAGCACCTCTCCGAGCTCGCGCTCGCGGCCCACGAACGGCGTCGCCGGGACTGGGAGGTTCGTGCGGTACAGCGTCGCGAGCGAGGGGAAGTCTGCCGCGCCGACCTGGTAGATCCGCTCCGGTGCGGACAGGTCCTTGAGCCGGTGCTCGCCCAGGTCGTGGAGGTCCTCGGCCGCCACGAGCGCGGCCGTCGCGGCGGAGACGAGGATCTGCCCGCCGTGCCCGGCGGCGGCGATGCGGGCGGCCCGGTGCACGTCGTGGCCGACGTAGCCCTCCTCGGCGAGGAGCGGCGTGCCCGTGTGCACGCCGATCCGCACCCGGACCGGCCCGCCGGCGAGGCCCGCCGTCACGGCGCGCGCGGCAGCGAGCGCGCCCGGCGCGGTTGGGAAGGCGTAGAAGAAGGCGTCGCCCTGCGTGTCCACCTCCACGCCTCCCTGCGCCGCGCACGCCTCGCGCACGACCCGCCGGTGCTCCGAGAGCGCCTCGGCGTACGCCCCCGCGCCGAGCTCGTGCAGGAGCCGGGTCGAGCCCTCCACGTCGGTGAAGAGGAAGGTGACCGTGCCCGTCGGGAGGTCGCGCCGCACGCCGTCATCATGCGTCACCCCGGCGGGCGCGGGTAGATTGCAGCCGTGGGAACGGCCTGGCCGGAGCCGGTCGAGCGCGTGTCCTCCTTCCTGCGTGAGGCCGGAGCGGAGGCTCGGATCGAGGAGTTCGCCGAGGAGACGCCGACCGCCGAGGACGCCGCCGCGGCGGCGGGTTGCAGCCTCGAGCAGATCGTCAAGTCGCTCGTCCTCGTGTGCGACGAGCGGCCCGTGGTCGCGCTCGTCCCCGGCGACCGCCGGGGCGACCAGCGCAAGATCGCCGAGGCGGCCGGCGCCGCGAAGGCGCGCGTCGCCTCGCCCGAGGAGGTGCTCGCCGCGACCGGCTTCACGCCGGGCGCGGTCGCGCCCTTCCCGCTCCCGCGTGTGGACACGGTGCTCATCGAGCGCTCGCTGCTGCAGCACCCGCTCGTCTGGGTCGGAGGCGGCTCGCAGCGCTACCTCGTGTCGCTCGCCCCCACGGAGCTCGCGCGGCTGACGCGCGCGCGGCCCGCAGACCTCGTCAAGCCACGACCCTACGATTCGGGCCAACCGAAGGAGAGCTGACGCGATGCAGGAGACCGAGAAGATCTGGATGAACGGCGAGCTCGTGGACTGGAGCGAGGCGAAGGTCCACGTGGCCTCCCACGGCCTGAACTACGGGACGGGCGTGTTCGAAGGGATCCGCTGCTACGACACGCACAAGGGCCCGGCGGTGTTCCGCCTGCGCGACCACCTCGTGCGCCTCGAGAACTCCGCCAAGGTGCTGTACATGGAGCTCCCGTACTCGATCGAGGAGCTCCGCGCGGCCACGCACGAGCTGATCGCCGCCAACGGCCTCGCCTCCTGCTACGTCCGCCCGCTCGCCTTCTACGGCTACGGCGAGCTCGGCGTCGCGACCACCGGCAACCCGGTGGACGTAGCCATCATCTCCTTCCCCTGGGGCGCGTACCTCGGCGAGGAGAGCCAGCGGAGCGGGATCACGGCCAAGATCTCGAGCTGGGAGCGCGTCGGCCCCGACGTCATCCCGCACGTGGCCAAGGCGACCGGCATCTACCTGAACTCCATGCTCGCCACCACCGAGGCGCGGCGGGCCGGCTACGACGAGGCGATCATGCTCACGCGCGACGGGTACGTCGCGGACGGCCCCGGCGAGAACATCTTCGTGGTCAAGGACGGACGGCTGCTGACGCCTCCGCTCTCCACCTCGATCCTGCCCGGGATCACGCGCGACACGATCATCCAGATCGCCCAGGACCTCGGGCACGCGGTCGAGGAGGCGCAGCTCATCCGCACCGACCTGTACCTCGCGGACGAGGTCTTCATGGTGGGGACGGCGACCGAGGTCGCGCCCGTCCGGGCGGTGGACGACCGCGAGGTGGGCGTGGGCCCGATCACGCGCGAGCTCCAGGCCGCCTACCTGGACACGGTGCACGGCCGGAGCGAGCGCTGGAGCCACTGGCTCGACGTCGTCGAGATGTCGCGCTCGGCCGCCTGAGCGCGTGGCCGCGGTGAGGACGGTCTCGCTCTCGAGCCCCTGGCTCGACGAGCGGGAGGAGGAGCTCGTGCTCGAGGTCCTCCGCTCGGGCCGGCTCTCGCTCGGCCCGACGGTCGACCGCTTCGAGGAGGCGTTCGCGGAGGCCGTCGGCGCTCCGTACGCGGCAGCCGTCTCGAGCGGCACCGCGGGCCTGCACCTCCTCTGCGTGGCAGCCGGGATCGGTCCCGGCGACGAGGTCGTCACCTCTCCCGTCTCCTTCGTGGCCTCGGCGAACTGCGCGCTCTACACGGGAGCGACGCCCGTGTTCGCGGACGTCGACCGCAGGACGCTCAACCTCGACCCGAAAGCGGTGGAGGCGGTGCTCACGCCGCGCACGCGCGCGGTCGTGGCGGTGGACATCTTCGGCTACCCGTGCGAGCTCGACGAGCTCCGCGCGCTCTGCGAGCGCCACGGCCTCGTCCTGATCGAGGACGCCTGCGAGGCGCTCGGCGCCCGCTACCGGGGACGCCCGCTCGGCGCGCACGGCCCCAGCGCCGTCTTCGCCTTCTACCCGAACAAGCAGATCACGACCGCCGAGGGCGGGATGGTGACCACGCACTCCGAGGAGGAGTGGCGCCTGCTATGCAGTCTGCGCAACCAGGGGCGCGCGGACGCCGGTGGCTGGCTCGAGCACGCGCGCCTGGGCTTCAACTACCGCCTGGACGACGTGCGCGCCGCGCTCGGGCTCGGGCAGCTCGAGAAGCTGGACGAGATCCTGGCCCGCCGGGCCGCGGTCGCGGCCCGCTACCGGGAGCTCCTCGCCGGCGTCGAGGGGCTCGAGCTCCCTTGTCCGGACGACGAGGCGCACGAGCGCTCCTGGTTCGTGTACGTGGTCGTCCTGCCCGAGGACGCCGACCGGGAAGCCGTGATCGCTGCGCTCGACCAGCGCGGGGTGCAGACGGCCCGCTACCTCCCGTGCATCCACCTGCAGCCGTACCTGCGCGAGCGCTTCGGGTTCGCGCCCGGGCTCTGCCCAGTGGCCGAGGACGTGAGCGCGCGGTCGCTCGCGCTGCCCTTCCACACCCGACTGGGCGAGGACGACCAGGCCTACGTGGCCTCCGCGCTCGCGGACGCGCTCGGCGCGACCGGCGGCTCCGCCCGAGCCGCCTCGAGCACGTCGTCGGGCAGGTCGTAGCGGCGGAACGCGAGCCAGCCGCCGAGCACGAGGAGCGCGGCGGCCGGGCCCGCGAGCCGGATGCCGAGCGGGTCGTCCGCGTCGCTTCCGAGCGCGAGCAGCGCGCCGAGCACGAGCGGCGCGAGCGCCGAGGTCGTCTTCTCGACGAAGTTCTGCGCGCCGTAGTAGGTGGCCTCGCGGCGCATCCCGGTCCGGAGCGCGTCGTGGTCGATGATGTCCGCCGTCAACGGCGCGGGGAAGAGGTAGTTGCCGGCGATCGGAAGCCCGACGAGGACCATCGCCCCCACGAGCTGCGCCTCCTCGGGGACGCCCGGCAGGAAGCCGGCAAAGGCGAGCAGCGGGAAGAGCGCGAGGGCGCCGAGGAGCGAGAGCCGGTAGGCCTGCCGCTTGGACGTGCGCCGGGAGAGCCGCGTCAGGAGCGGGATGGTGACGAGCATCGTGCCGAGCGCGACCGCGGTCAGGGCCGCGCCCCAGCGGCCGATCTCCTCGATCTCGAGCGAGGCCTCGATCAGGAAGGGCAGGACGCCGAGCAGGAGCTGGAAGCCGAGCTGGAAGAGCGCGAACGCGGGCAGGAAGAGGAGGAAGTAGCGGTTGCGGAAGGTCGTCGCGAGCGCCTCGCGCAGGCCGAGCTCGGCCGGCGGCTGCGTGCGCGACGCGTACCGCCAGGCCCCGGCGAGGCCCAGGTAGCGGAAGCTGAGGGCGACGAGCGCGAGCGTGGCCGCCATGCCCGCGTACCCGACCGCGTCCACGAGCAGGAAGCCCCCGACGAGCCCGAGCCCCGCGCCCGCCGCGCCCAGGTACACGCGCAGCCCGACGATGGACACGCGCTCGTCGCTCGAGGGCGCGATCTCGGGCAGGAGCGCCTCGTACGGGCCGCCGGAGAGGGTGGAGGCGAGGAAGTAGAGCTCGACGACGATGAAGAGGTACGCGGCGGCGGCCGCCGCCGAGGACGCGGGCGGGGTGAAGAGCAGGAACGCGAACAGCGCCCAGAAGGGCGTGGCCAGGAGGATGAACGGGATCCGGCGCCCGAGGCGGCTTCGCGTGCGGTCGCTCCAGTAGCCGACGAGGCCGTCGTCCACGGTCTCGAGCAGGCGGGCGGCCGTGAGGACGAGCCCGACGGTGAACGCGCTCAGGTAGTCGTTCGCCTCCGAGTAGAAGTAGACGAGGAACAGGCTCCGGCTCTGCGTGAGCGCCTCGCCGCCGAAGCTGGACGAGGCGTACAGGAGCCTGGCCCGCAGGGGCATCCGCCCGGGCATCGACCTATTCTCGGGGTCGCGCGGTGCATACTCCAGCGCATGTCGCCCACGAAGATGGTGTTCCTCGGCTTCGGGAAGTACGCGCGCGCGGACAAGATCTACGCCCTGGAGCCGATCACGGGGGAGGAGCGCGGCCACGGCCGGCGCACGCTCGTGTGGGTGGACGGCATCCCGGACCCGATCGTGGCCTCGCGGACGGAGCAGACGATCCTGGAAGACATGGCCGAGGCGGCCGCCGTCGTCCAGGAGGGCCGCCGGCGCCGCGGCCGGGCCGCGACGCAGCACCCCCAGCTGTTCGAGGAGTGAGCGAGGAGCTGCGCGCGCTCCTCTCGCGGAGCGCGCAGGAGGCGGCGCGCGGGCTCGTCGGCTGGACGCTCCTCGTGGACGGGGTGGGGGGCCGGATCGTGGAGGCCGAGGCGTACGCGCCCGGCGATCCGGCGAGCCACTCGTTCCGCGGGCCGACGCGCCGCAACGCTGCGATGTTCGGTCCGCCGGGCCGTCTGTACGTGTACCGCGCCTACGGCATCCACTGGTGCGCGAACGTCGTGTGCGACGCGGAGGGCGTCGGCGCGGCCGTCCTCCTGCGCGCGCTCGAGCCGACCGCGGGCCTCGCGCGCATGCGCGTCCGCCGCGGCGTGGAGGACGTCGCTCTCCTGTGCGCGGGGCCGGGACGGCTGGCGCAGGCGCTCGGGCTCACCGGCGCCGACGACGGTGCCGCGCTGGAGCCTCCGCGCTTCCTGCTCGCGCCTCCCCCGGGCCCTGTCCGCGTGGTTGCGAGCGAGCGGGTCGGGATCGCGCGCGGCCGCGAGCTCCCGTGGCGCTACTCGCTCAGCGGCTCCGTCTTCGTGAGCCGTCCCCGACCACGAGCCTGACCACCAGCCCGGGCCCCGCGGCGAGGCCGGGACGCGGGCGCTGGGAGACGACGACGCCGGACGGCCCGGGGCCGTTGACGGCCTGGATGCGGAGGTCGAGCCGCTCCACCTCGGCGCTCACGGCCTCCAGGCTCGAGCCGACGAAGTTGGGGACGAGGCCGTCGCGCGCCTTCGTGACCGCGACGAGGACGGTGTCGTGCGCCGAGAGCCCGCCGCTCCGCGGCTCCTGGTCGACCACGATGCCGGGCCGGCTCCCCGGCTTCGCCGGCTCGTACACGATCTTCGCCTGCAGCGGCTGCTCGGCGAGCCGGGCGACCGCAGCCTCCGCACTCAGCCCGACGACGAGCGGGACGTGGACCTCGTTCGGCTTGCAGTCGGCCTCGTCGTCCGGGCCCTCGCCCGAGAAGTACGCGATCAGGCGGGACCCGCGGCAGTACCCGTTGTCGAGGCGCCACGCCCCGTTCCGCCGGACGACCCACGTGGGCACCGCCCCGAGCGACGAGGCGGAGGCGAACGAGCGCGTCGCGTCGCCGTCCTCGAGCCGCGACACGAAGGCGCGGAAGATCTCCGCCGGCAGCGTCCCGCCCGTCACCGGGCGCCCGCCGAACTCGGTCAGCATCGGCCGCAACCGGTCGCGGTAGCCGACCCAGACGGCCACTGCCAGCTCGGGCGTGTACCCGACGAACCAGGCGTCGCCGTAGTTGTCCGTCGTCCCCGTCTTGCCCGCGACGGCAATTCCCGGGACGGCGGCCCGCCGCCCGGTGCCCGCGCGCACCACGTCCTCCATGATGTCCGTGAGCAGCGCCGCCTTGTCCGCGTCGAGCGCGGGCTCGGGTCGGGGAGCGTTCTCCTCCACGCGCCCCGTGGAGATGCGCTCCACCCGCTCGACGACGCGCGGGACGTTGCCGAAGAGCGTCCCGTCCACCCGGGCCCCCCCGTTGGCGAGCGTCGCGTACGCGCGCGCCATCTCGAGCGGGTTCACGGCCACGGAGCCGAGGCCGATCGAGAAGTAGGCGGGCAGCGGGCTCTGGATGCCGAGCGCGTGTGCCGTGCGGACGATCTGCCGCGGGCCGACGAGGTCGGTGAGCTGCGCGTAGACCGCGTTGTCCGAGGACACGAGCGCGCGGGCGAGCGTCGTCCGCCCGAGGTAGGTGTGGTCGTAGTTCGTCACGCGCCAGATGCGGTCGCCGGCGTCGATCGAGACCGGCTTCGACTCGAGCTCCGTGAGCGGCGAGATGCCCAGTCGCATCGCGGTCGCGAGCACGATCGGCTTGAAGGCCGAGCCGGGCTGGCGCTGCGCCTGCGTGGCCAGGTTGAACTGGCTGTGCCGGTAGTTGCGGCCTCCGAACATCGCCCGCACCGCGCCCGAGCGCGGGTCGATCGCGACCAGCGCCGCCGCCGGCCCGTCCGGGTCCGGGAGGACCTCCTCGATCGCCTCGCGCGCGAGCTCCTGGAGCTTCAGGTCGATGGTGGTGGTGACCCGCAGGCCGCCGCCGAACACGCGTCCGGCGCCGTAGCGCTCGACGAGCTGCTCCTGGACGTAGTTGAGGAAGTAGGGCGCCGGGCCGCGCGCGTCCGGCAGCTTCACCTGGTCGGGGTCGGGGAGCGGCGCCCGGTCGGCCCGCACGTAGTCCGCGCGCGTGATCTTGCCCTGCTCGAGCATCGCCGCCAGCACCGCCCGCCGCCGCTCGAGCGCGCGGCGCGGGCTCGTCACCGGGTCGTAGACCGCGGGGTTCGCCGGGATGCCGGCCAAGAGCGCGGCCTCGGCCAGGTCGAGGTAGCGCGCGCCCTTCCCGAAGTACGTGCGCGCCGCCTGCTGGATCCCGTACGCGCCGTTCCCGAAGTAGATGGTGTTCAGGTACGCGGTCAGGATCCGGTCCTTCGTCCAGCGCTGCTCGAGCTGCCAGGCGAGCGCGGCCTCGCGCACCTTGCGGCCCAGCGTCCGCTCGTTGCGGATGTAGGCGTTCTTCACGAACTGCTGCGTGATCGTGGAGCCGCCCTCGACGATCGCCTGCGAGCGGACGTCCGCCCAGAGCGCGCGCGCGACCCCGCGCAGGTCGATCCCGCGGTGCTCGAAGAAGCGCTGGTCCTCGATCGAGACGATCGCCTGCTTCATGATCGGCGCGATCTCCTCCGAGCGGACGAGGACGCGGCTCTCCGCGCCGCGCAGCACGGCCAGCACCGTGCGTCCGTTGGCGGCGTAGACGACGCTGTCCACCTCCGTACGCGCGGTCGTCGGGTCGAGCGAGGGGATCTCGCTGGCCACCGCGCGGACGAGCCCGAAGGTGAAGGAGAGCAGGGCCAGCACGAGCAGGACGAGCAGCGCGGCCGCGAGCCGCAGCTTCCGAACCCGTCGTCGCCGGGGCGTCCCCAGTGCTCTCCGCGCCCGCAAGAGACGAAGTCTAGGCCGGTTGCGACGCGACGACGGGTTTGCTCGTCGGCCGCTCGACGGGCCCGTCCTCGAGCGTCACCGCGACCACCGCGCCCGCGGGAACGGTCCCCTCGACGAGCACGACGTCCACCGTCGCCTCGCCTCGGAAGAGCCCCGCCGGGCGCGGCGTCCCGTCCTCGACGATCCAGGCCTCGTACGTCTTCCCGGCCGGGGCCGGCTCGAGCCCGTGGACGAGCAGCGCCGCGCGCCCGGAGGGGTCGACCACGAGCCGTCCGCGGCCTGCTGCGAGGGCGA
>DATLYU010000213.1:0-10481 GCA_035574435.1 Gaiellaceae bacterium
CCCGCCCGCGCAGCTCTACCTGCGCGGCGCGGGCGACCCCTCCCTGCTCTCCGCGCCTGCTGTGGCCGTGGTCGGCGCGCGCTCGTGCTCGGCGTACGGGCGCGCGGTCGCCCGCTCGCTCGGCCGCGAGCTCGCCGGCGCCGGGCTCGTGGTGGTGAGCGGGCTCGCCCGCGGAGTGGACGGCGAGGCGCACCGCGGGGCGCTCGAGGCGGAGGGCGCGACGGTGGCCGTGCTCGGCTGCGGGATCGACCGCGACTACCCCGCCGCCCACGCCGAGCTGGCCCGCCGGATCCGGTCGCGCGGCCTCGTAGTCTCCGAGTACGAGCCCGGGGTGGAGCCCGCCCCGTGGCGCTTCCCCGCCCGCAACCGGATCATCGCCGGCCTCTGCCGCGCGACCGTCGTCGTCGAGGCGCGCGAGCGGAGCGGTGCGCTCATCACGGCCGACTTCGCGCTCGAGGAGGGCCGTGAGGTGCTGGCCGTGCCGGGCGAGATCACCTCCGCGCTCTCGGCGGGGACGAACGGGCTGCTCCGTCTGGGCGCCGCGCCCGTGACGGGAGCCGGCGACGTCCTCGAGCTGTTCGGGCTCAGCCTCGCCACGCGGCGGGCGGTACCGCTGGGCGACGCCGCGCGGGCGCTGCTCGGCCCGCTGGCGGATGGCCCCCTGACCGCGGACGAGCTCCTGCGCCGCGCCGGTCTCGCCCCCGGGGATGCGGCGGCCGCGCTCACGGAGCTCGAGCTCGCCGGGCGCGTCGTGCTGGAGGAAGGCGTGTATCGTGCCGCGGTTTAGGATCGGCGCCCGTGGCCACGATGCCGTACTGGCTCGCCGAGCCGCACGAGCCCCTCCCGCGGGTGACGCTCGCCGGGCCGCCCGACGCGGCCGTCGTGGGCGGCGGCGTGACAGGGTGCGCCTGCGCGCTCGCCCTCGCCGAGGCCGGGCTGGCGGTGCGGTTGTACGACGCGCGCGAGATCGCGGGCGGGGCGTCCGGCCGCAACGGCGGCTTCGCGCTCCGCGGCGGAGCCGCGCCGTACCCGGTCATGGTGGAGGCGCTGGGCCGCGAGCAGGCGGCCGTGCTCTGGCGCTGGACCGAGGCGGCGCTGCGCGACCTGGCCGAGGCTGCCGGCGACGCCTTCCGCTCCACGGGCAGCCTCCGCCTCGCCGCCGACGAGCCCGAGCGGGCCGAGCTCGAGGCGGAGTACGAGGCGCTGCGCGCGGACGGGTTCGCGGTCGAGTGGCGCGTCCCGGGCCCGCCGCTGGCCGGCGTCTACCCGGGCGCGCTCTTCCATCCGCCCGACGGCGTCCTGCACCCGGCCCGCTTCGTGCGCAGGCTCGCGCGGCGCGCGGCCGAGGCGGGAGTCGAGATCCGCGAGCACGAGCGCGTCGGCTCGCCGGAGGAGACGGGGGCGCCGGTCGTGGTCGTGTGCACGGACGGGTACCCGAGCGGGCTCCTCGGCGAGCTCGAGGGGCTCGTCGTCCCCACCCGGGGCCAGGTGATCGCAACCGAGCCCGTGCCGGAGCGGCTGTTCGAGATCCCGCACTACGGACGGCACGGCTTCGACTACTGGCACCAGACGCGGGATGGACGCATCGTCGCCGGCGGCTTCCGCGACGTCGCCCTGCAGGAGGAGTTCACCGCGGAGGAGGTGGTGACGCCGCGCGTGCAGGAGGCGCTGGAGCGCTTCGTCGCCGCCCTGCTCGGGCGCCCGCTGCGCGTGGACTACCGCTGGGCCGGCATCTTCGGCCTCGTGCTCGACTTCCTGCCGGTCGTCGGGCGCGTCCCGGGGCGGGACGGACTGTGGTTCGCGGGCGGCTACTCGGGCCACGGCAACGTGCTCGGGTTCGCGTGCGGGCGTCTGGTCGCCCGAGCGCTCCTCGGGGAGCGGGACCCGCTCCTCGACCTATTCGAGCCGGCGCGGCTGCTCGCCTGACCGGCGCGTCTACGCCGACACGTACGTGTGCGCCGGGTAGACCTCCGGCCGTCCGTCGACCCGACCGCCTGCAGGACCGGCAGCAGGTGCTCGCCGAAGCGGGCGCAGGCCTCTTCCGACTCCCACACGTCGACGACGCGGAACCCGTTCTCGCCTTCGCCGGCGATGTGGGCGAGCAGGCTCGCGACGGGCCAGTCCGCGGCCGACTGTAGCCTCGCGCCGCCGGTGATCATGCGGACGGACTCCTCGTAGCGCTCCTGCGTCAGGCTCGGAGCCTGGAACAAGGCGACGACGGGCACGGCGGCCTCCTCGGGTCGTGGGCTCGCGAAGCATGCGGCCGCGTGCGAGCCGCTCGCGACACCGCGTCAGAGCTCGAGCGCGGTCAGGTCGAGCTCGGCCGCCTTCGCGTACGCCGCTCTCGCGATCGCGAGGTCCTGGATCGCGAGCCCGGTCGAGTCGAAGAGCGTGATCTCCTCGTCGGCCGTGCGGGCGGGCGCTTCGCCGGCGAGCACCGCGCCGAGCTCGGTGACCTGCGCGCGGGCGGCCACTCCGGCCGCCACGGCCGCGGCGAGCTCCCCGCCGTGGCTGGCCTGCTCCCAGTCGTCGCAGAAGAGCCGGGCGCGTGCGAGCTCGGCGAGCGCGACCTCGGCCTTGCCCGGGCCGTCGGCGCCCATGAGCGAGACGTGCTGGCCGGGCCGCAGCGCGCCTGCGCCGAAGACGGGCACCGTCCCCGGCGTGACGGTCACGACCGCGTTGCAGGCGAGGGCCTCCTCGCGGGAGACGACCGTGCAGCCGTGCTCGCTGGCCACGGCGGCGGCCCGGGCCTCGTCCAGGTCGTGCACGACGCAGTCGCGGCCGAGCGCGCGCAGCAGGCGCGCCGTCTCCGCGCCGTTCGGGCCGCACCCGACCACGGCCACCGGGGCCGCACCCGGGCGCGCGAGCACGTCCACTGCCAGCACCGCCGCGGCTGCGGTGCGGAGCGCGGTCACGGCGGCGGCGTCCAGCACGGCGAGCAGGCGGCCGTCCCGGGCGTCCGAGAGCAGGACGAGGCCGGCGACGGTGGGGAGCCCGCGCGCGGGGTTGCCGGGGAACGAGGTGACCCACTTGAGGACGGCGTACCCGCCGCCCAGGGCCGGCATGGCGCGGAAGTCGCCGGCGGGGTGGCTCGCCACGTACACCTTCGGCGGCATCGTCCACTCGCCGCGCCGGTAGGCCAGGAAGCCCTCGCGCACCGCCTCGTACGCGGCGCGCGGCGGCACCGCGCGGCGGACGTCGTCGGCACGGAAGACGGCGACCACGCGGGCGAGCCTACCGCTCTGCTTGACTCCCGCGCGGATGACCACGGCCGTCTCCGTCCGCGGCCTGCGCGTCCTCCGCGGCGGGCGCGAGGTGCTGCACGGCGTCGACCTGGACGTCGAGCAGGGGCGCGTGACCGGACTGCTCGGGCCGAGCGGGAGCGGGAAGACGACGCTGCTCCGCAGCGTCGTCGGCGCGCAGGTCGTGGCCGGCGGGACCGTGGTCGTGCTCGGCCTGCCGGCGGGCAGCGCGCCGCTCCGCGAGCGCGTCGGGTACCAGACGCAGGCGCCGTCCGTGTACGCCGACCTGACGGTGGAGGAGAACCTCCGCTACTTCGCGGCCGTGCTCGGCGCGACCGCCGCCGACGTCCGCGACGCGGTCGCCACCGTCGGCCTGCACGGGCACGAGCGCCAGCTCGCGCTCACGCTCTCGGGCGGTGAGCTCGCGCGCCTCTCGCTCGCGGCGGCGCTCGTGGGAAGACCGGAGCTCCTCGTCCTCGACGAGCCGACCGTGGGGCTCGACCCGGTGCTGCGCCGCGACCTCTGGGACACCTTCCACGCGCTCGCCGCCGGGGGCGCGACGCTGCTCGTGTCGAGCCACGTGATGGACGAGGCCGACCGTTGCGACGAGCTCGTCCTGCTCCGCGAGGGTCGCGTGCTCGCCACCGGGACGCCGGCCGACCTGCGGGCGCGCACCCGCTCCACCGGGCTCGACGCTGCCTTCCTCGTGCTGGTCGAGGGCGGCGCCGGCGGGGAGGAGACGCCGTGAGCGCCCGCCGCACGCTCGCCACCGCCCTTCGCGTGCTGCGCCAGCTCCGCCACGACCCGCGCACCGTCCTCCTCCTGCTGGCCGTCCCGTGCGTGCTGCAGGCGCTCGTGCACGAGCTCTTCCGCGACCGCCCGCAGGTCTTCCAGTCGGTCGGCGTGCCCCTGCTCGGGCTCTTCCCCTTCGTGGCCATGTTCATCGTCACCTCGATCACGATGCTGCGCGAGCGCACGAGCGGGACGCTCGAACGCCTGCTGACCACCCCGCTCGGTCGCGGCGACCTGCTCGCCGGGTACGGCCTCGCCTTCGCCCTCGTCGCCGCCGTCCAGGCCGGCCTCGTGTCGGCCGTCGCGTTCGGGCTCCTCGGCCTGGAGGCGGACGACCGGCTCGCGGTCGCCGCGCTCGCCGTCGCGAACGCCGTGCTCGGGATGGCGCTCGGCCTCTTCGCGAGCGCGTTCGCGCGCACCGAGTTCCAGGCTGTGCAGTTCATGCCGGCGTTCGTGCTCCCGCAGATCCTGCTCTGCGGCCTGCTCGTCCCGCGCGAGCAGATGGCGGGCTGGCTCCAGGGCCTGGCCGCGGCCCTCCCGCTCACCTACGCCTACGACGCGCTCGACCGGCTGGGGAGCGGAGCGGCGCTCGGGGCCCGCTTCTGGGCGGACGTGGGCGTCGTCGCCGGGGCGACCGTGCTCGCGCTCGCGCTCGGGGCGGCGACCCTGCGCCGCCGGACGCCCTGACTCAGACGCTCTTCACGGCGGCGATCAGCTTCAGCACCGACTCCTTCGCGTCCCCGAAGAGCATCGTGGTCTTCGGGTCGAGGTAGAGCTCGTTGTCGATGCCGGCGAAGCCGGGCCGCAGCGAACGCTTGAGGACGACGACGCTGGCCGCCTTGTCCACGTCCAGGATCGGCATGCCGTAGATCGGGCTGGAGGGATCGTTGCGCGCGGCCGGGTTGGTGACGTCGTTCGCGCCGATCACGAGCGCGACGTCCGCCTGCGCGAACTCGGGGTTGATCTCGTCCATCTCGAAGAGCTGCGTGTAGGGCACGTTCGCCTCCGCCAGGAGCACGTTCATGTGCCCGGGCATGCGCCCGGCGACCGGGTGGATGGCGTACTTCACCTCCACGCCGCGCTCCTCGAGCACCTCCGCGAGCTGGCGCACGTCGTGCTGGGCCTGCGCGACCGCCATCCCGTACCCGGGGACGATGATCACCTTGCGCGCGAACGCGAGCTGCACGGCGACGTCCTCCGGCGTCGTCGCCCGCACGGTGCGCCCGTCGTCAGCGTGCCCGGGGCCGCCGGCCGCCTGTACCTGGCCGAACGCTCCGAAGAGGACGTTCGCCACCGAGCGGTTCATCGCCTTCGCCATGAGCAGGGTCAGCAGCGTGCCCGCGGCGCCGACGAGCATCCCGGAGACGATGAGCACGGTCGAGTCGAGGACGAACCCGGTGGCGGAGGCGGCGAGGCCCGTGAAGGCGTTGAGGAGCGAGATGACGACGGGCATGTCCGCCCCGCCGATGGGGAGCACGAACATGACGCCGAAGAGGAGCGAGAGCCCGATGAGGGCGTACAGCAGCCACTCGCCCTCGACGCCCGCGATCGCGACCGCCCCGAGCGTCGCCGCGGCCAGGAGCACGAGCGTGTCCACCGCGTTCTGGAGCGGGAACACGATCGGCCGCCCGCTGACGAGCTCCTGCAGCTTGGCGAAGGCGACCGCGCTGCCGGCGAAGGAGATGGAGCCGATCAGGGCCGAGAGGACGATGGAGACGGTCACCTCCCGGGCCAGGTCGTCTGTCGTGTGCCACTCCGCGAGCGCGACGAGCGCGGCCGCGCCGCCCCCGACGCCGTTGAAGATGGCGACCATCTGCGGCATCGCGGTCATGCGCACCGTGCGCGCTCCGACCACGCCGACGACGGTGCCGAGGACGCCGCCGACGGCGATCAGCGTCCAGTTCCCGACCTCCTCGAGCAGGAGCGTGGTCGCGATCGCGACGAGCATCCCGGCCCCGCCGACCCAGTTCCCCTTGCGCGCGTGGCGCGGCGAGGAGAGGAACTTGAGCGCGACCACGAAGCAGACGATCGTGGCCAGGTAGAGGAGGCCGACGAGGTCCGGGTCGGAGATCACTCGCGCGGCTCCTCGCGCGGCTCGGGACGGCGCTTGAACATGCCCAGCATGCGATCGGTCACGAACCAGCCGCCGACGACGTTCGCGGTCGCGAGCACCATGGCCGCGAAGCCGACCACCTTCGTGAACGTGTCGTCCGCGTGCCCGAGCACGAGGATGGCGCCGACGATCACGATCCCGTGGATGAAGTTCGCCCCGGACATGAGGGGCGTGTGCAGCATGGTCGGGACCTTGGAGATGACCTCGAACCCGAGGAAGCCGGCGAGGACGAGCACCGTCAGCTCGACGACGAGCGGGAGCTCGCTCACCGCGGCGCCTCCTCGGGGCGAGCGACGCAGGCGCCGGCCGTGATCTCGTCCTCCCAGTCCAGGGCGAGCTTCCCCTCGGGCGCGAGATGCTGGAGGAGCGCGGCGACGTTGCGCGAGTAGAGCTGGCTCGCGTGGAAGGCCATCAGCGACGGCAGGTTCGTGGTCCCGATCACGGTCACGCCCGCGTGCTCGACGACCTCCCCGGGGACGGTCAGCTCGCAGTTGCCGCCCGTCTCCGCCGCCAGGTCGACGATCACGGAGCCGGGCCGCATGCGCTCCACGGCCGAGCGCGGGATGAGCCGCGGCGCGGGCCGGCCGGGCACGGCCGCGGTCGTGACGACGACGTCGAAGTCGGGGATTCGCTCCTCGAGCGCGGCCTGCTGCTGCGCCTGCTGCTCGGGCGTGAGCTCGCTCGCGTAGCCGCCCGCCGTCTCCTCCGCGCGCACGCCGAGATCGAGGAAAGACGCGCCGAGGCTCTCCACCTGCTCCTGCACGGCGGGGCGCACGTCGAACCCGGACACGACCGCGCCCAGACGGCGGGCGGTGGCGATCGCCTGCAGCCCGGCCACCCCCGCGCCGATGACGAGCGCGCGCACGGGCGCGATCGTCCCGGCTGCGGTCATGAGCATGGGGAAGAGCTTCGGGACGCGGTCGGCCGCGAGGACCACCGCCTTGTAGCCGGCGACCGTGGCCTGCGAGGAGAGCGCGTCCATGGCCTGTGCGCGCGTGATGCGCGGGATCGACTCCATCGCGAACGCCAGCACGCCCCGCTCGCGCAGCCGCGCGATGCCCTCCGGGTCGGTCAGCGGCTGCAAGAACCCGACGAGGACGGTGCCGGGCGCGAGCGCCGCCACCTCCTCAGGCGCCGGCCTGGCCACCCGCACGACCGCCTCGGCCCCCTCGAGCAGGGAGGAGCCGGGCGCGAGCTCGGCCCCGGCGCCCGCGTACTCCTCGTCCGGGAAGCCGGCTGCGGCGCCTGCGCCCTCCTCGATCCGCACCTGGAAGCCCGCCGCGCCGAGGCGGGAGACGGTCTCCGGGACGAGCGCCACGCGACGCTCGCCGGGGGCTGTCTCCCTCGGGACCGCGACCCGCATCCGCGGAGACTCTAGAGGCCGGCCGGACGAGGCGTCCGCGGAACCGGCTCCGCTAGAGCGCCGCCCAGACCTCGAGCTTCGTGCGCGTGCGCCGGATGACCTCGTCCGTGAACGCGCGCGTGCCGTGGTGCCCGCCGAGATCGGCCGTTCGGACGCCGTCCGCGACGGCCTCCAGGCAGGCCTCGCGGATTGCCCGCCCGGCCTTCTGGCAGCGCTCGTCGTCGGCGTGCGAGAGCAGCGCCGCGCCGGCCAGGATCATCGCCATCGGGTTCGCGACGTCCTTGCCCTCGAGCGCCGGGGCTGTGCCGTGCGCCGCTTCCGCCATGATCGCGCTCGGCTCGAAGTCGTCGCCGAAGGCGACGAGCAGCGACTCCGAGCCCGCGATGGAGCCGAAGAGCGGCAGCACGAGGTCGGAGAGGATGTCGCCGTCCCGATTGAGCGCCGGGATGACGAGCGGCGCCCCGCTCTGGGAGAGGAGGAGCGCGAACGTCGCGTCGATGAGCTGCGGCTCGTACGGCACGTCGGGATGGCGGGCCGCGGCGGCGTCCATCTCCTCCTTCAGCATCCCCTCGTACACGGGGCTGACGGTGTACTTCGGCCCTCCGAACACCTTCGCGCCCATCCGCTCCGCCTGCCGGAAGGCGAACTCCGCCACCGCGTGGCAGATGCGGCGCTCGATGCGCTCGGTGCGGTAGGCGACCTCGTCGTCGCCCTCGCCTTCGCGCCACTCCTTCGCACCGTACGCGTCCCCGACCGCCATGCGCACGACCGAGATGGGCGCGTGCACGCCGCCGAGCGGGATCACGCCCGGAATGCGGCGGCCCGTGCGGACGATCACCTTGCCGCCGATCTCCTCGCGCAGGATGCGGTTCGGAGAGCCGACGTCGTCCCGCCCCTCGGGCGTGATGGTCGCGGCTTTGAGGCCGAAGCCGACCTCGCGGATCGCCGCCGCAGCCTCGTACACGACCGCGTTCCGCGTGGCCCGCCGGTTGGCGAGCGAGAGATCGAACCGCGGGAACTCGAGCTGCAGCCCGCTGACGTCGGGGGCGAGCACGCGCAGCGCCTCCTCGAGCAGCTCCTGCCCGGTCTGGTCTCCTTCCAGGACGACGATCGCGCGCACGGCGCGATCCTAGTCGAGCGGTTCGGCCAGCGAATACCCGAGACGGTTTGTGTTTGCATTTGCGAACCGGGTTTTCTAGGCTTCCCCGGCTCTCGAAAGCGATTGGAAAAGAGGACAAATCGTGGCCAGAAAGACGATCCTCGTCTGCGACAACTGCGGCAACGAGGTGGCGGAAGGAAAGGGCGCAGTGATGCGCATCAATTACGCGGACGCGCGGCGCGGATCGAAGCAGGCGGACCTCTGCGACTCCTGCGCCGGGAACATGCCCGGGCACGCGGTCGCGCGGCGCGGCCGGCGTCCGAAGTCCGCCGCCTAGCCTGCTGCGCGCGAGGGCGCCGGACGGGCCGTCCGGCGCCCGCCGGCGCGTTTCTCCGCACTTTGCGCCGAGCGCGGCCTCGGCGTACGAAGAGCCGGCTGAGGCCGGGACTACGATGGACGAATGGGCCTCTCGCTGGTCGTCGGCCCGGCTCACGCCGGCAAGGTCGCCCTGCTCCTCGAGCGCTACCTCGAGGCGCTCGAGCGCGACCCGTGGCTCGTCGTCCCCAACCGGCTGGACGTCGAGCGCGTCGAGCGCGACCTCCTCGCGCGCCGCCCGGCCCTGCTCGCCGGGCGGATCGGCACCTTCGGCGACCTGTTCGAGGAGATCGCGGCCGGCGACGGCGACGCGCTCCCGGTCGCGAGCGAGGCGCAGCGCACGCTCGCCGCTCGCCGCGCGATCGCGCGCACGGAGCTCTCGGAGCTCGCGGCCTCGGCCGCGACGAGCGGGTTCGCCGACACGCTCCTCGCCGCGGTCTCGGAGCTCGAGTCGGCGCTGCTCGAGCCCGAGCGCGTCGGCGGCGACCTCGGGCGTCTCGCTCGCGCGTACCGTGACGAGCTCGCCGCGCTCGGGCTGCAGGACCGCGACGGGATGCGCCGGCGCGCCGTCGAGCGCCTGCGGGGCGACCTCGTCGCCTGGGACGGCCGCCCGCTCTTCGCCTACGGCTTCGAGGACCTGACGGCCGCCGAGTGGGGGCTGCTGGAGGCGCTCGCCGCGCGCGCGGACGTCGCCATCTCCATCCCCTACGAGCCTGGGCGGGCCGCGTTCGGAGCGCTCTCCGCGACCGTCGCGGACCTCGCGGAGCTCGCGAGCGGCGACGTCCAGGAGCTCGCGCCTGCTGCCCGGGAGGCTCCCGCCCCGCTCGTCCACCTCGAGCGCGAGCTCTTCGCGGACGCGCCCGCCCCCGGGCCGCCGCTCGAGGGAGCGCTCCGCTTCCTCGAGGGCGCGGGCGCGCGCGGCACCGTCGAGCTCGTGGCGGCCGAGCTGCTCGAGCTCCTGGCCGCGGGAACGCCGCCCGAGCGCATCGGGCTCGTCTGCGAGTCGCCGGAGCGCTGGCGTGCGCCCCTGGACGCCGTCCTCCCGGCCCTCGGGATCCCGCACGCGCTCGAGCACGAGGTCCGCCTCGCGGACACGGCGCTCGGCCGCGCCCTGCTCGCCCTGCTGCGGTACGCGTGGAGCGGCGCCGGGCGCGAGGAGCTCTTCGTCTTCCTCCGCTCGCCGTTCTCCGGGCTCGAGCGGCGGGCAGTCGACTTCGTCGAGGGCCGGCTGCGCGGCCGCGCGGTGTCCGCTCCCGACCGGGTAGAGGAGGAGAGCGCCCGGCTGCGCGGCGCGGAGTTCCCCGCGCTCGTCGAGCTGCGGGCCGAGCCCGAGCCGGTGGCCGCCGCCGCCGGGCTCCTCCGCACGCTCGTCCGCGGCGCGTGGGGCCTCGAGGCTCCGCCCGTCGCCGCCGAGGCGGTCGCCGACGCGCGCGTCTACCGGGCGGCAGAGAGGACGCTCGCCGAGCTCGGCGCGCTGCGCGAAGCGGGCGTCGCGCT
>DATLYU010000214.1:0-3732 GCA_035574435.1 Gaiellaceae bacterium
CCCGGAGGGCAGCCGCAGCCGGGCCGGCTCTGCGAGCTCGGCCCAGGGCGCTCCGGGCGCGAGGGAGGGCGGCCGCCGGGCGCGCGGCGTGCAGTCCGCGTAGCCGAGCTCGGCGCAGGCCTCGGCGACCTCCTCGTCCGCGTACCAGCCGCCGCCGCAGAAGAGCGTCGGCGCGAGCCCGGCCGCCCGCAGCCGGTCGCCCTCCTCGCGCACCCGAGCGCCGGTGCCGCCTCCCGTAGGCCGCGCGTGGGTCGGGCTCGTCCAGTGCGTGTGGTGGCCGAGCGGGCCCTGCCCCGAGGCCTCCCGCGCCCGCGCGAGCCAGGAGTCCCCGTCCTCGCCGTGCGCGGCGTCCGGGGGGCGCAGGAGCGCGGCGATCGCGAAGCCGCCCGGCCGGCGCCGCTGCAGGGCGCAGAAGCGCTCCCAGGCCTCGTCGTCGAGCGGCCGCTCGACGTGGCAGGAGACGACCGCGAAGCGTCCGCCGGGCACGTGTGGCGACTGTACCGCGGCGGCCGTCGGAGCCTCCGACGGAGGCAGCGCGTACCGTTCAGGAGCCCGATGCGAAGGTGGCTCGCGTACCTCGTCCTGGCGCTCGCGTCCGGGCTGCCCCGGCTGGCCGCGCTGCTCTACGAGCGCGACGACATCCTCGCCGGGTTCACGGACAAGAGCGACGACTTCGCGCAGACGTTCCTCGAGAGCGGCACGTACGGCTTCATCCCGGACGTCCCCTCCGCGTACACGCAGCCGCTGTACGGCTTCTTCCTGATCCCGGTGTACTGGATCGCCGAGCGCTCGTGGCTCGCCGTCGGCGTCGCGCACATCGCGGTCGCGATCGTGACCGCGTGGCTCGTGTTCGAGATCGGCTCGCGCATCGCCTCGCGGCGCGTCGGGCTCGTCGCCGCGCTGCTCACGACGCTCCATCCGTACCTCGTCTGGCACGACGTGCACCTGAACCGGGAGCTGCTCGACCACCTGCTCGCGGCGTCGCTCGTCCTGCTCGTCCTCGCGCTCGCCGAGCACGGACGCTCCCTCGAGCTCGCCGCCGCCCTCGGCCTCGTCCTCGGGCTCGCCATCCTGGGCAACGCCCGGCTCCTCCTCCTGCCCTTCGTCCTGGCCGCCTGGCTCCTCGTCCACCTGGGCTTCGGCGGGCGGACGCTGGCGCTGCTGGGGACGATGCTCGTGGCCGCGGCGGCGACCCTCGCCCCCTGGGTCGTGCGCAACGAGCTCTCGGTCGGCTGCCCCGCCCTCACGACGGACGCGCGCGCGCTCTGGAAGGCGAACAACCTGAACACGTACGACGTCCTCGACCGCGGTGGGTGGATCGACGACGTGCCGCCGATCCCGGGCGCGCCGCCGAGCCCGCAGGACGCGGGCGCGATCTACGAGGAGACGGGTCGCGTGGTGCGCGTGGACGAGTGCGCGCAGATGGACTTCTACCGCGACCGCGTGCTCGAGTTCTGGCGCGAGCACCCGCATGAGAAGCTGCGCCTCGCCGGGCAGGCCGCGCGGCTCCTCTGGCAGCCGAACGTGCTGGAGACGGAGGGCCGCCCCGGGGCCGGCACCTGGCAGGACGCGGCGCGGAGCACCGTCGAGCCGGCGTTCATGGTCGCGCTGTACGCGCTCGCGCTCGTCGGCCTCTTCGTCCTCCCGCGCGCGTTCGGGACGCTCGCGCTCCTGCTCCTCGCCTACCAGACGCTCGTGGCCATGGTCTTCGTGGGGGCGACGCGCTACCGCGTGCCGTGGGACTTCCTGCTCGCGCTCCTCGCCGCGGGCGGGCTGGCCGCGCTCGGGCGACGGATCGCCCGCCGGCGCGGGCTTCAGGCCGCCTGGCCGAGCGCCTCCTCGTAGAGCGCCTCGATCCGCGTCGCGCAGCGTTCGGGGGTGAAGACCGCGAGCGCGCGCTCGCGGCCGGCGCGACCCATGGCGGCCGCCCGCTCGAGGTCGCCGGCGAGCGCCACGATCGCGTCCGCCAGCGCGTCCGCGTCCCCGGAGGGGACGACGAGGCCCGTCTCCCCGTCGGCGACGATCTCGGGCAGGCCGCCGACCGCGCTCGCGATCACCGGCCGCGCGCGCTCCATCGCCTCCAGCGCCACCATCCCGAACCCCTCGCCCAGCGAGGGGACGACGACGATCGCGGCCTGCTCGAGCGCGCGCTCGACCGGCGACACGAAGCCGAGGAAGCGGACGGCGCCCCCCAGGCCGAGCTCGCGCGCGTACGCCTTCAGCGCCGGCTCCAGCGGCCCCCGGCCGGCGAGGTCGAGCACGACGCCCGGCACGCGCTCCCGCGCGCGGGCGAGCGCGCGCAGGAGGACGAGGTGGCCCTTGATCGGGATGAGGCGGCCGACGCAGAGGAGCCGCGGCTCGCTCCCGGCGTACGGCTGGACGCCGTCGCGCGCCGCGATCCCGTAGTGGACGACCTCGAAGGCCTCCTCCCGGAAGCCCTCCGTCTCCGCCAGGTAGCGCGCGAGGCCGCGGGAGATGGCGATGTGCACGTGCGCGAGGGAGCCGACCGTGCGGTCGGCGACGCCGAACCAGCGCCCTTCGCGGAACTCGTTGAACCCGTGCTTCGTGGACAGCCGGAGCGGCACGCGCGCGAGCGCCCCCGCGAGCTGCCCGTACACGTCCGCGTGCACGAGGTGCGTGTGCAGCACGCGCGGCCGCAGGCGGCCGAGGAACGCGGCCACCTCCGCGAAGGCGAGCGGGTCGACGTCCGCGCGCAGCCGGACGCCGTCGAGCGGGATGCCGCGGGCACGCAGCTCGCGCGCGAACTCCCAGGCGCCCGGCTCGTCCTCGTGCAGCATGAGGAAGCGGACGTCCCAGCCGCGCCCGCGCAGGTCGGGCAGGAGCTGCAGGAGGTGCGCCTCGGAGCCGGAGATCCCGGCCACCTTCTGCACGTGCAGGACGACGCCGTCTCTCACCGAGCCTCCGCCGCGCGCAGGATCCCACGCGCCCAGGACTGCACCGAGTGGCGCTCCTCGACCCGCGCCCGCAGGCGCCGCCCGAGCTCGGCGCGCGCCTCCGGCGGCTGCAGCGTGAGCGCGCGGATACGCAGGGCGAGCTCGTCCGGGTCGTCGCGCGCGAAGCGCAGCTCGGGCTCCAGGAAGCCGTCGAACACGGGGTTCGAGGCGAGGGCGGGCCGGCAGGCCGCGCCCGCCTCGTACACGACCTTGTCCGGCGCCCCGGCGCGCATGTTGTTGACGAGCGCGTCGTGCTCGGCGAGGAGCTCGGGGACGCGGGTGCGCGGCACGGCGTCCCCGAGGTGGACGCGCGCGCCGAGCCCCAGCTCCTCGAGGACCCGCTCGAGCAGGGCGCGATGCGCCCGCTCGGCGGCGGACAGGCACGGCCCGTGCACGTCCAGGCGGACGTCGTCGCCGGCCAGGGCGACCGCGCGCAGCACGACCTCGAGCCCCTTGGCCGGCGAGTAGCGGCCCAGGGCGAGCAGGCGCAGCCCGCGACCGGCGGCCGGCGCGGTGCACGGGAGCTCCTCCAGGTCGATGCCGTGCCCGATGGCGTGCAGCTTTGCCGAGGGAAGCGGGAACGAGCGCTCGTCCACGGAGGCGACCGCGGTGCAGACGCGCTCGGCCGCGCGCAGCAGCCGGCTCGCGCGCCAGTGCGTGAACCAGAGCACGAGCGGGACGCGCAGCGGGCGCACGAGCGGCGCGGCGAGGACGGCGTAGATCGGGCACATGTGCGCCACGACCGCGCCGTCGCGCGCGAGGCCGGGGAGCTCGCGCG
>DATLYU010000215.1:0-2162 GCA_035574435.1 Gaiellaceae bacterium
AGCCGGGCCGCCGCACCTCCGCGGCGCGGAAACGGCGGCGAGGAGACCACGGCCTCCCGGGGCGCGGTCGTGGCGCGTGCCGACGCGCTCGCGGACACGGCTCCGAGCGGGCCCGCGAGCGTCGCAGTCGTCGCCGTGAGCGGGCTCGACGACGTCCAGGCCCGGCTCGGCGACGCCGCCTCGGAGGAGGTCCTCGCCGCCGTCGAGTCCGCGCTCGGCCGCCGCCCCGGCGCCAGCACGCGGCGCCTGCCCGCCGGCGAGCTCGTGCTGGTCCTTCCGGGGGCAACCGTGGACGAGGCGGAGGAGCTCCTCTCCCGCGTGCAGACGGACCTGCGCCGGACGCCGCCGTACCCGGACGCACGGCTCTCGCTGTGCGCGGGCGTGAGCGCCCTTCCGCCCGGCGGCAGCATGCGCGTCGCGCTCCGGCACGCGGAGCTCGCCCTCTGGCAGGCCCGGCGGACGGGAGACTACGCGGTCGTCATCGCCACGGTGGACCGCGACCGTCCCGAGGCGTAGTCAGCGTCCACCTCCCCGAGTACAGTGCGACGGGGTACCTCGTTCGAGGCTGCGTCCCCCACGTGCGTGAGCGATCGAGAGCTGGGAGGAGCGGGGCTGGCGGTATGGCGATGACTGCGGTGCTGATCGCGGCAGGCGTCGGCCTGCTCGTGCTGCTCCTCGTCGTCCTCCTCCTCCGGCGGCAGCCCGCCCCGCCTCCGGCGAGCGACGAGCTCGTGCGCGTCGTGAGCGAGATGCGCCTGAAGATGGACGAGCTCTCCAGCGAGCTCTCGGAGGCGCTCGAGCGCGCGGAGCGGGAGAGCCGCCGCAACCGCCTCTTCGGCGAGCTGGGCGGCTCGATCGACCTCGAGGAGCTGATGGACCGCGTGGTGGACGCGGCGCTCGAGCTCGAGGAGTTCGACGCGGCGATGATGGTCATCGAGCGCCCCGACGGAGCGCCGGCCGTCGTGACCAGAGGCATGACCGCGCAGGAGGCTGCCCGCCCCCCCACCTCGGGCGTGGCCGGCGCGCTGCCCGGCACGATGACCGTGACGTACCGGTACGGGCGCGAGCACGAGCAGTCGGATGCCGCCCTCATCCGGGGCGGCGTGTTCATCCCGCTCATGGGCCGCGACCTCCAGCCCGTGGGGACGCTCTCCCTCTTCTGGCGGCGGGACGACCGGGAGCCGAGCGCTGACGCGATCGAGCAGGCGGAGTCGATCGCCGAGAGCGCCGTGCCGGCGATCGAGAACGCGCGCCGCTACGGGGAGGCCCGCAAGCTCGCGGAGACCGATGCGCTGACCGGCCTCTACAACCAGCGCTACTTCCACGAGACGCTCCGCCGCGAGGTGATGCGCGCCCACCGCTACCAGCGCAAGCTCGCGCTCGTCGTGCTCGACCTCGACGACTTCAAGACGATCAACGACCAGATCGGGCACCTGGCCGGCGACCGCGTGCTCGCGCAGGCGGCGGACCGGCTGCGCGAGGCCATCCGCTCCGTGGACATCGCCTGCCGCATCGGCGGCGACGAGTTCGCGGTCATCCTGCCCGAGTCGACGGCGGCGGACGGCGACCAGCTCTTCCGCCGGATCCACAACTCCATGCGCGGAACGGCCCTGGGCCCGGACGACCAGCGGCTGCGCATCTCGGGCGGCATCGCCGAGCTGGAGCACGGGGACACCGCGGCCAGCCTGTTCGAGCGGGCGGACGCGGCCCTCTACCACGCGAAGCGGCACGGCAAGGACCGCGCGGACGTCGCGCGCCCCGCGGACGCGGCGCCCGAGGAGCGCTAGGGCAGCGACCGCGTCGCGACGAGCGCGGGCTGGACGGGCCGGCTCGGCGTGCGGCCCTCCGGCGCGAGGCCGACGACGACCGAGGCGCCGGCAGGAACGGGAGCGTTCAGGAAGGACGCCCGCTCGCGGCCGCTGAACGCGCCCGCGTAGGCCGGCCGCTCGTCCGCGGACACGACCCAGGCGTGGTACGACCACCCGGGCGCCGCCGGCTCCAGCCCGCGCACGACGAGGGCCGCGCGCCCTCCGCTCCCGACCGCGAGCAGGAGGCCGCCGCCCGAGCCCGCGAAGGGCACGCGCTCCGTGCTCGGCTTGGCGAGGAGCGAGAAGGCGAGCTGCTCGGCCGTCGGGGCGGCGGGGCGGGCCGGCTCCGCGGAG
>DATLYU010000216.1:0-15342 GCA_035574435.1 Gaiellaceae bacterium
GCGCCCGGCGCGGCGCCGCGCGTGCGGATCGGCGCCGCGGTCTCCCAGGCCGGCGTGCTCGACCTGCGCCTCGCCGCCCGCCTGGCGCCGTCGGACGAGCCGACGCGCGCCCTCCTCGGCGATCCGGACGAGCACCCGGACCGCTACGCGCTCGCCTCGCCGCGCGAGCGCCTTCCGCTCGGCCTCCTGCAGCTCCTCCTGCACGGCGAGCGCGACGGCACCGTGTCGCTCCGCATCGCCGAGAGCTACGCGGAGGCGGCGCGCGCTGCCGGCGACGACGTCGAGCTCCGACTCCTCCCGGGCACGGGCCACTTCGAGCACATCGACGCGCGCTCGCGGGCCTGGGCGCTCGCGCGGGAGTGGCTCGTCCGCTACGCGAGCGCCGCGCGGAGCTGAGCGACGAAGCGCTCGAGCGCCGCCGGCCCCTCCTCCGCCGCCAGCAGCGCCGCGGAGCCGACGACGACGCCGTCGACGAGCTCCGCGGCGGCCGCCGCCTGGGCGGGCGTGGAGATGCCGAAGCCCGCGTACAGCGGCACGCCCACGAGCCGGCGCGACCGCGCCACGAGCGGCGCCAGCGCAGGCGAGAGCTGCTCCCGCGTGCCGGTCGTGCCCGTGACCGTCACGAGGTAGAGCCAGCCGTCCGTGCGCTCGCCCGCGAGCGCGATCCGCTCGTCGGTGGACGTTGGCGCGACGAGCTGCACGCGCCGCAGCTCGGGGCGCTCGTCCACGGGCAGGTCGGCGACGATGAGGGAGGCGGCTCCGGCGTCCCGGACGTCCGCCGCGAAGCGCTCCCAGCCGTAGGCCTCGAGGAGCGACGCGTACGTCATCGGCACGAGCGGCACGTCCACGCGCGCGCGGACACGGCGCAGGCACTCGAGACAGGCCGCCGTGCGCATCCCCGCGGCGAGCGCGCGCTCCGCCGCGCGCCTGATCACGGGGCCGTCCGCGAGCGGGTCGGAGAACGGGAAACCGAGCTCGAGCAGGTCCGCCCCGCCCGCGACCGCGGCCGCGGCGAGCTCCTCCGTCCGGGGCTCGGCCATGAGGTAGACGACGAGCGTCTTGCTCAGCGTGCCAGCACCTCGCCCAGGTCCTTGTCGCCGCGTCCGGAGAGCCCGACGAGCACGACCTCGGCGTCCAGGTCGAGGGCGCGCGCGAGGGCGTGCGCGGGCTCGAGCGCCGGGAGGATGCCCTCCCGCTCGGCGAGCCGGTGGAAGGCGGCGAGCGCCTCCTCGTCCGTCGCCGTCACGTACTCGGCCCGGCCGCTGTCGCGGAGGTGCGCGTGCTCCGGGCCGACGCCCGGGTAGTCGAGCCCGGCCGAGATGGAGTGCGCGTCGAGCACCTGGCCGTCCTCATCCGCGAGCACGGAGGAGCGCGCCCCGTGCAGCACGGCCGGCCGGCCGCTCGCGAGGCTCGCCGCCCCCGCCGCCTCCACGCCGACGAGCCGCACCTCGTCCTCCAGGAAGCCGGCGAAGAGCCCGATCGCGTTCGACCCGCCGCCCACGCAGGCGACCACCGCGTCCGGGAGCCGTCCCAGGAGCTCGAGCGCCTGGGCACGCGCCTCCCGGCCGATCACCGCCTGCAGCTCCCGCACGATCGCCGGGTAGGGGTGCGGGCCGACGCAGGATCCGATCAGGTAGTAGGAGGTCTCGACGTTGGCGATCCAGTCGCGGATCGCCTCGCTCGTCGCCTCCTTGAGCGTGCGGGTGCCGAGCTCGACAGCCCGTACCTCGGCGCCGAGGAGGCGCATGCGCTCCACGTTCGGGTGCTGGCGCCGCATGTCCTCGGCGCCCATGTACACGACGCACTCGAGCCCGAAGCGCGCGCACACGGTCGCCGTCGCCACCCCGTGCTGGCCGGCGCCCGTCTCCGCCACGATGCGCCGCTTGCCCAGGCGCTGCGCGAGCAGCGCCTGGCCGAGCGCGTTGTTGACCTTGTGCGCCCCCGTGTGGCAGAGGTCCTCCCGTTTCAGGAGCACCCGGCGGCCCGCGGGCGCGAAGCGCTCGGCCTCGTACAGCGGAGTAGGCCGGCCGACGTAGCGCTCGCCCAGCAGGTCGAGCTCGGCCCGGAAGGCAGGGTCGCCGCGCGCCTCCTTCCAGCCGTGCTCGAGCTCGTCCAGCGCAGGGACGAGGGTTTCCGGGACGTAGCGGCCGCCGTACGGGCCGTACAGCCCGCGGCTCACCGCGCGGCCTCGACGTACGCGCGGACGAGCGCGTGATCCTTGATCCCGGGCGCGGACTCGAGCCGCGAGCTCGCGTCCACGGCCCAGGGCCGCACCGCCTCGATCGCGGCGCGCACGTTGTCCGGCCCGAGCCCGCCCGCGAGCACGACGCGACCCTCGACCGCGCGCGCCCGCTCCAGGTGCTCCGGATCCTCCTCCTGCCAGGGCAGGTCGACGACCGTCGCCACACGCTCGCCGCGCCGGAGGAGGACGCCGTCGCGACCGCGCACCTTGCCCGCCTCCCGCGCGTACACCTGCGCGAGGTCGGCGCCGTCGTCGCCCGGCCCGCCGACGTACACGGCCACCGAGAGCATCGTCTCCGGGACGGGCAGGACGGCGTCGGCCCGGCGTGGGCTGCCCTCGGCGAGCACGAACCCGGCCAGATCTGCGCCCGCCTCGGCGGCCGCCGCCACGTCCTCCTCGCGCGTGAGCCCGCACACCTTCACGAGCGGGCGGGCGACGAGCTCGGCGAGCTTCGCAGCGGGGTCCGGTGCGGTCATGAGGGCCGATCCGACGAGGATGGCGGCCGCCCCGGCGAGCTCCGCCTCCGCGCCCTGCGCCCGCGACGCGATGCCGCTCTCGGCCACGACCACCCGGTCGCGCGGCGCGCGCGCGACGAGCTCGAGCTGCGCGCGGCGGTCGACGCGGAACGTCCCCAGGTCGCGCGCGTTGATCCCGATCACCTGCGCGTCCAGGGCGAGCGCGCGCTCGAGCTCCTCGGCGTCGTGGGCCTCGACGAGCGCGTCGAGCCCGAGCGCGGCGGCCGCGCCGAGGAGCCGCTGCGCGGTCCCGTCGTCGAGGTCGCGCAGGATGAGGAGAACGGCGTCGGCGCCCGCCTCCCGCGCCGTCCGGAGGTCGTCCTCCGTCGAGAAGAACCCCTTCGCCAGGAGCGGCAGCGTCGAGGCCGCCCGCGCGGCCCGCAGGTCGTCCCAGGAGCCGTCGAAGCGCGCGTCCACGAGCACGGAGGCTGCCGCCGCCCCAGCGCGCTCGTAGGCGGCGACGAGCGCGGCCGGGTCGGCGTCCGGCCGCAGGGGGCCCGCCGACGGCGAGCGTCGCTTCACCTCCGCGACGGCGTTCAGGCCCGGCCGTGCGAGCGCGTCACGCAGCCGCATGCGTGAACCTCGCAAGCTCGTCCAGGCGCGCCGCCGCGGCGCCGGAGTCCACCGCCTCGCGCGCGAGCTCGAGCCCCTCGCGCAGGTCGGCCGCATGGCCGCCGGCGGCGATCGCGCCCGCGGCGTTGAGCAGGATCGCGTCGCGGCGGCCGCCGTCGCCTCCCGCGAGCACGTCGCGGATCGCCTGCGCGTTCTCGGCCGGCGTCCCCCCGTCCAGCTCCTCGGGCGCGCAGCGCGCGAGGCCGAGCTCGAGCGGGTCGATCGTCCGCTCGCGCACACTCCCGTCCACGACCTCGGCGACCAGGTTCGGGCCGGCCGGCGAGAGCTCGTCCACGCCGTGTGCGCCGTGGACGACGAAGGCGCGGCGCGCCCCGAGGCTGGCCAGGACCTGCGCCAGCGTGCGCACGAGCTCGGGCGCGTACACGCCGACGACCTGCGCCCGCGCGCCCGCGGGGTTGGTCAGCGGCCCCAGCACGTTGAACACCGTGCGCGTGGCGAGCTCGCGGCGAACGGGAGCGGCATGCCGCATGGCCGGGTGGTGGAGCGGCGCGAACATGAACCCGAAGCCGAGCTCGTCGATGGAGCGGGCGATCCGCTCCGGCGCGAGCTCGAGCTGGAAGCCGAGCGCCTCGAGCACGTCTGCCGAGCCAGAGGCGGAGGACACGGCGCGGTTGCCGTGCTTCGCGACCCCGGCGCCAGCGGCCGCGGCGACGATGGCCGCGGCCGTGGAGATGTTCAGCGTCCCGGCTCCGTCCCCGCCCGTCCCGGCGGTGTCCACGAGGTCGTCCCGCCGGGGGCGGACGGGCAGCACGTGCTCGCGCATCGCCTCCGCGCAGCCTGCGATCTCCTCCGCGGTCTCCCCCTTGCCGCGCAAGGCGACGAGGAAGCCGCCCATCTGCGCGGGCGTCGCCTCTCCGCGCATGATCTCGCCCATCACCTCGCGCGCCCGCTCGCGCGGCAGGTCGCGGCCCTCGAGCAGCTCTCGGATCGCCTCTTGGATCACGGGCCAGGAAGTCTAGGAGCGCTCCGCGCGGCACCCGGCGAGCGGCGTCGCGGGCGGGCTAACGTCCCACGGTGCGCGGCGTCCTGCGGACGTACTTCCCCCCGCTCCCCCGGCCCGTCCTCACCCTGCAGGCGGGCGGGCTCGTGAACTCGTTCGGGAACGGCGTCGTGTACCCGTTCCTCTTCATCTACCTGCACAACGTGCGGGGGATCGCGCTCGGGGTCGTGGGGCTCGTCCTGGGCGTGCACGCGCTCGCGAGCATCGTCGCCGGGCCGGTGTTCGGGTCGCAGGTCGACCGCTTCGGCGGCAAGGCCGTGCTGGCCGCCTCGCTCGGCATCCTCACCGTGGGCTACGCGGGGTACGCGCTCGTGGACGAAGCGTGGGAGGCGTTCGCGGTCGCGGTCGTGAGCGGCGTCGGCGTCGGCGGCTTCTGGCCCGCGCAGTCCACGCTCATCGCCGGCCTCACGCCGGCCGCGCAGCGCCCGGCAGCGTTCGCCATGCAGCGGGTCGTGATGAGCCTCGGGATCGGGCTCGGCGCGCTCACGGGCGGCCTCATCGCCGCCACCGACGCGCCGGGCACGTTCGTCGTGCTCTTCCTCGTGGACGCCGCCACCTTCGTCGTGTACGCCGCCGTGATGCTCGCCCTCGTGCCGGCGCCCGAGCTCGGCGGCGCGGCCGAGCTGCCGGGGCGGGCGGGCAGCTACGCGGCCGTGCTCCGCCACCGGCCGTTCGTGGCCGTGATCGGGCTGAACGCCCTCTTCATCTTCGCGGGCTTCTCGGGCTTCGACGTCCTCCCCGTCTACGCGAAGAACGAGGCGGGCCTCTCGGAGACGCAGATCGGGCTCCTCTTCCTCGTCAACACCGTCGTGATCGTGCTCGCCCAGGCGCCCGTCGCCAGGCTCGCGCGCGGGCGCCGGCGCATGCCGACGCTCGCCGGCCTCGGCGCCGCCTGGGCGCTGGCCTGGCTCGTCGTCCCGCTGGCCGGCGCGGCGTCGCCGGATGCGGCCGTCTGGCTGCTCGTCGGGACGATGGTCGCGTTCGCGTTCGGCCAGTGCCTGCACGGCGCGGTGGCGGCGCCGCTCGTCGCCGACCTCGCCGAGCCGCGCCTGCTCGGACGCTACATGGCGCTGAACGCGCTCTCCTGGCAGGTCGGCTTCGCGCTCGGGCCCGCGGTGGGCGGGTTCGCGCTCGACCTCTCGCCGAGCGGCGTCTGGCTTGGCGCCGCCGCGCTGTGTGCGCTCGGCGGAGCTCTCGCGCTGCTCGTGGAGGGCACCCTGCCGGCGAAGGCGCGGCGAACGCCGCTGCCCGTGCCGGCGTAGGCCCGGCCGCTACGAGCGCTCCTGCCGGCGGCGGCCTCGCCGCCGCCGCTCGGACGCGCCGGGCGAGCCTGCGATGCGCGGCGCGCGCCTTCGACATGCCCGTCTCCCGGGCCGGGAAGCGGGCACCCGGGAAAGAGGCGAGCGGGGTACGATGCCGAAACCGTGTACGCGACCGACGACCCCCTCAGTCCCCATGCCCAGCCTGCCCCGCATCCGGCGCTCCCGTCCCTCCCGGGGCCAGCCCGAGGTCGTCGTCCGGCCGCAGCCGCTCGTCCACGAGCTCTCCGCTAGCGGGCTCACCTGGGTCAACGTCGTCGCGCCCGACGTGGCGACCGCGCAGCGCCTCGCCGAGCGCTTCGGCTGGCACCCGCTGGACGTCGAGGACATCGTCTCCAAGCGCCAGCGCGCCAAGGTCGACTCCTACGAGGAGGACGGGTACCTGTTCGCCGTCCTCCACTTCCCGGTCTTCGACAAGCAGGTGCAGCGCCTGAACGCGGCCGAGCTCGACATCTTCCTCGGCTCCGACTACGTGGTCACGATCCCCAACCGCGAGCTGCACCCGGTGACGCGCCTCTTCAGCCGCTGCGAGTCGGACCCGCAGCTCCGCGACGAGCTCTTCGCCCGCGGCTCCGGCCGGCTGCTGTACGAGATCCTGGACGACCTCTTCGACTACTGCTTCCCGATCCTGGACAAGATCGCGCACAAGCTCGACGTGATCGAGGACGAGATGTTCGAGGGACGCTCGCAGGAGGTCGTCCGCGACATCTCCAACGTGAAGCAGGAGATCATCTCCTACCGCAAGATCATCAAGCCCGAGCGCTCGACGCTGCGCGTGCTCGAGCGCCGCGTCGAGGACTTCCTGCCCGAGGAGCTGGAGCTCTACTTCGACGACATCGTGGACGCCGCCGAGCGGATCTGGGACCTCCTCGACAACTACAAGGAGGTCGTGGAGGGGCTCGAGTCCACGAACGAGTCGGTCATCTCGCACCGGCAGAACGACGTCCTGCGGGTGCTCACGATCATCTCCACGACGATGCTGCCGCTCTTCGTGGTCACGGGCATCTTCGGCATGAACGTGCTCTTCCCCGGCGAGGGCACCCGCTGGATGTTCTGGGTCATCCTCGGCCTGATGCTCGCCTCGCTCCTCGGGATGCTCGGCGTCCTACGCTGGAAGCGCTGGCTGTAGCCGCTCAGAACGGCTTCACGGTCATCACGAAGATCGCGAGCACGAGCAGGCCGACGTCGATCCAGCTGAGGACGCGCAGGCGATCCACGGCCGCCGCGAGCTCGGCCTCCTGCCCGCTCGTCGCGCCGAGCTCGGCGATCCGCTTGCCCGCCGGGACGATGAGACCCACCCCGAGGACGAACACGGAGACGAGCAGCACGAGCCCCGCGACGACCCAGCCGTCGTCGCCGAAGCGCCAGGGGCCCTCGAAGACGAGCCAGATCCCGGCTGCGAGCGTGAGGAGCGCGGCGGGGATGAACAGCCCCTTCGCCAGGGCGTCGTCGAAGTGGCCGAGCCGGACGACGAAGTCCCGCTCGCCGGCTCGCGCGGCGACCTCGATGAGCGCCAGCGAGAGCACGGCGGCCCCGAACCAGGTGGCCGCGGCGAGGACGTGCACGAAGAGGAGGAGCTCGTAGAGCGCCATGCGCGCGACCCTACCCGGGCGCCGCGGGGGCGGCAAGCGGTGGTAGCCCGGCTGGACGCGACGCCGCCGGGCCGCCGCTAGCATCCCGCGCATGAGGCCGGGGCTCGTAGTCGCGGCGGGCCTGCTCGCCGCGCTCCTCGCCACGGGAGCGCGCGCGGCCCCGAGCGAGGCGACGTTCACCGACCCGGCAGGCGACCAGCGCAACACCGAGCGGCTGGTCGCGCCGGACATCACGTCGGTCCACGTCTCCAACACGCGCGCGGGGCTCATCACCTTTCGCGTGACCATCCCGAGCCACGCCGAGCTCCCGCCGCGCTCGCGCGTCGCCGTGCTCTTCGACCTCGACCGGGAGATTGCGACCGGCGACGCCGGCTTCGAGTACGCGGTGAGCCACTCGGTGGACGCGGGCGGGCAGACGAGCGTCCGCTTCGAGCGCTGGGAGGAGGCGCTCCTCCAGCTCGTCGAGATCCCCGCCACGAGCCTCGCCTCGACGTTCGCGGACGGCGTGTACGTGCTCTCCGTCCCCCGCTCGGAGCTCGGAAACACGATCGGCTTCGCATTCGGGCTGTACGCCGCGCTCTTCGACCCCGACCCGCGCCAGCGGACGGCCGTGGACGACGCGCCGAACGCGAATCTCTGGGCCTACGACCTCGTGGGTCTCCCCGCGCCGCGGCTCTCCGCCTCCCGCGTGAGCGTGCTCCCGGCGCGACCGGCGGCCGGGCGACCGGTCACGGTGAGCTCGGTCGTCGTGCGCCTGGACACGCGCATGCCCGTGACGCGCGGCTCGGTCACCTGCAGCGCGCGGGCCGGCACGCTCAGGATCCCGGCGCGCGGGTCGTTCCGCGGCGAGCAGGCGCGCTGCACGCTGCGTGTACCCCGCAGCGCGAAGGGCAAGCGCGTGACCGGCATCCTGACCGTGCGCGCCCACGGCGCGGTCGTCAGCAAGCGCTTCGCGTTCCGCGTCCGCTGAGCGCAGACGGGGCCGGGCCTCCGCCGCATCGAGGCCCGGCCTTGGGGAAAGCCCTCAGAGGAGGATGCGCAGGGCCGTCTCGGGCGGGCAGCCGCGCCGGGTGAGCGCCACCGCCCGGTGCAGGTCGACCTCCACGTGGGAGGCGAGCACGAGCGCCGCGCCGAGGTCGTAGCCGGCGCGGACGAGCTCCTCGAAGCGCCAGCGGAGGATCGCCTCGGCTTCGGTCTCGTCGATGAGCTCGAACTGGGCCGCGGTCATCGCCGCCCCCCTTCCCGTGTCGGCCTTCGCATCACAGTTGACCGTCATCGGTTGCAGGCGGCGCCCGCTTGAGGTCCGGAAGCCACGAGCCGAAGGTCCGGTTCCCGGGTGGGGCGTTCCCTCGGTCGAGGGACGCCGCGCGGCAGGCGAGCCGGGTCGCGCCGAGCTTGCTAGAAACGCCCCATGACGAAGCCGCTCTGGGCGCCATGGCGCCTCGAGTACGTCCAGCAGGCGCACGAGGCCCAGGACTGCGTCTTCTGCCGGGAGGCCTCCGGCGAGCTCGAGGGCGCGGACACCCTGCTCGTGCGCCGCGGCGCGGTCACCGTCGCGATCCTGAACAAGTACCCCTACTCCTCGGGCCACCTGCTCCTCGCGCCCGTGCGCCACGTGGCCTCGCTCGCGGAGCTCCGCGACGAGGAGACGCTCGAGCTCCACCGGCTGGCCGCGACGGCCATGGACGCGCTCGTCGCCTGCTATGCGCCCGACGGCTTCAACCTGGGCTGGAACCTGGGGCACGTGGCCGGCGCCGGCATCGTCGACCACGTACACCTGCACGTCGTGCCGCGCTGGTCCGGGGACACGAACTTCATGCCGGTGCTCGCCGACGTGAAGGTGCTCCCGGAGCACCTGCTCACGACGCGCGAGAAGCTGCGCGCGGCCTGGCCTACCGCGTGAGCGGGGCGAGCGCCCGCCACGCGGCCGGGCGCGTCGTCTGCCAGTCGTAGAGGCTGACGCCGATCGTCGCCCCGTCGTCGGCGACGGCGGCGGCGAAGCCGGCGAGCTCCTCCGGCCCCAGGCGGTCGGCGACGCCGCCGGCGACGTGGATCGGCACCTTCGGGTTCCCGGTGTGGAGCCGCAGCAGGCGCAGCGCGCGTGTCACGTACCCGTACGTGGCGTCGAAGCCGCGCAGGGCGCCGCCCGTGTACACCATGGGCGCGAAGGCGTCTGCGAGCTGGGCCAGCTCCGACCACGGGAACCCCGGCCAGGTCGTGGGCCGCCGCTCGAGGCCGCGCGGGTTGAAGGGGACGAGCGCGACCGGCAGGTCCGCCTCGGCGCGCAGCCTGCGCGCGAGCGCCACCGCGCGCCGCGAGCGCAGGCCCGCGTTGCGCAGGCGCGTGGACTCGATGTCCAGCGCGACGCCGTCGAAGCGCTGCCCGGCCGGCGTCGTGAAGCGCAGCATGGCGAGCGTGCGCCGCACGTCGAGGCTCGGCTGGACGTGCCCGGGCAGGTACCAGCCGACGACACGGAGGCCGCGCGCGTGCAGCGCCTCCACGAAGCGTCCGAGCTCGGCGGGCCGCACCACGTCCACCGGCGCACGGTCGTTCGCCGTCTCGACCCACACCGTCCGCACGCCGCGGGCGGCGATCCGGGCGGCCGTCCGCTCGGGCGCGGCGAAGACGGCGCCGTCGTAGATGTCCACCCACGTGCCCAGGCCGCCGAAGACGTCGGCCGCCTGGCGTCCGCCGGCCGGGGCGCCGCCCGCCGCGGCCGCCGAGAGGACGGCGGCGCTCAGGATGCCGGCCAGGAGAGCGCGCATGGAGCCGAAGGGTAGGCGGGGCGCGTGAAGACACTGTGAGGCCGGGCGTCCGCGCCCGGCCTCCTGCCCTATGCCGGCGGGATGTTCAGCGTGCTCGAGAAGACGTTCTCCGGGTCGTAGCGCGCCTTCACCTCGCGCAGTCGGTCCCAGCTCGCGCCGAACGACGCCCGCAGAAGCCCGGCGGCCTCGTCCGCGAAGCCCGGGAAGTTGAGGTAGGCGCCTGCCGGCTCCCGCTCGTGCAACGCCTGGTACAGGTCTCGCGCCCACGCCAGGTTCGCGTCGTCCTCGCCCGGGTCGTCCCAGTTCGCCTCCAGGCCGACGAGGAACGGCTTGTCCCGGCCGGAGAACGCGCTCCCTCCCTCGGGCTCGCGCCGCAGCGCGCCGCCGAGCGCCCACACGTCGATGGAGCTGAGCGGCGAGGGCCGGCCGTCCGCGGCGCGCGCGCAGAGCGCTGCCGCCTCGGCGTCGAGCTCTGAGAGGTAGATGGACTTCCAGTAGTAGCGGCGACCGTCCGGGTACTCGGGGTCGAAGAGCTGCTGGGCCACGGCGAACGGCATCGGCCCGCTCATGTCCACGACCGGCTCGCCGAGCTCGCGGAGCGGCCGCACGGCCTCCTCCGCAACGTCGAGCGCCCCCGACCAGCAGCCGGCGGCGACGAACACCGGCTGCCCCTGCCACTCCGGAGGGACCGGCTCCTCGTGCGGCGCGCTCCAGAAGATCGCGAGCGCCATCAGCTCGTCGGGGGCCTGAGCCATCGCATCGCGGAACGCGAGCAGCAGCTCCTCGCCGGCCGCGGCCGGGTAGAGCGTGATGACCATGAACACCTCGGGCCCCACGTCGTGGAGCAGGTACTCGAACGAGGTGACGACGCCGAAGTTGCCCCCACCGCCGCGCAGCGCCCACAGCAGGTCGGGGTGGCGCTCCGCGTCCACGTGGAGCAGCTCGCCGTCGGCGGTGACCACGTCCGCGGAGACGAGGTTGTCGCACGAGAGCCCGAGCCGGCGCGTGAGGAAACCCATGCCGCCGTGCAGCGTGAGCCCCGCCACGCCCGTGCGCGAGACGACGCCGAGCGGCGTCGCCAGCCCGTGCGCCTGCGTCTCGTGGTCGACGTCCCCCAGGCGCGCGCCTCCGCCGGCGCGGACCGTGCGGCGCTCGAGGTCCACGCGCACGCTCCGCATCCCACCCAGGTCGAGGACGACGCCGCGCTCGACCACGGCGGTGCCCGCGACGTTGTGCCCACCGGCGCGCACGGAGACCGGCAGCCCCTGCTCGCGCGCCCACCCGAGGGCCGCGACCACGTCCGCGGTGCCGGTGCAGCGGACGATCGCCTCCGGCGCGCGGTCGATCATGCCGTTCCAGACGCGGCGCGCCTCGTCCCACCCCGGCTCGCCCTTCCGCACGACCTCGCCCCTGATGCCGGCGAGCGCTGCCTCGAGTGCCGCCTCCTCCACGTGACCTGCGCTCATCGCGAACCTCCCTCCGTTCTCGTGCCTCCGAGGGTACGAAACGTGCGCCCGCTTGTCAGCTTCGGCGGGGAAGACGCCGCAGCGAGGCGGCTAGAATCCAGGGCGCGCGGACGTAGCTCAGCTGGTAGAGCACTGGCTTCCCAAGCCAGGTGTCGCGGGTTCGAGCCCCGTCGTCCGCTTCGTCTGGCGCCGGCGTACGGCGACCGGCGGGGCGCTCACTCGATGACGCCCGGCGAGACGACCGCTATGCGGTGACGGGCTGCTCGAGCTCGGCCGACCACTGCCCGGCCACCGCCAGCGCGTTCATGCGCGCGCGGTGGACGAAGGCCTGCTGCGCGGCCTCCGCGTTCGCGGGATCGCCGTTCCACGCCTTGAGCGCCGAGGCCTGGAGCGCGCGCCCGTACGAGAACGAGAGCGTCCAGGGACCGCCGATCTGGTTGATCGCGTTCAGGTTCTCGGTCGCCTGCACCTCCGACTGGCCGCCGGAGAGGAAGACGATGCCGGGCACCGCCGCGGGCACGACCGCGAGGAAGCAGTCCACCGTCGCCTGCGCGATCCGCTGCGGCGTGGCCTGGTCGGGGCAGCCCTTGCCCGGGATGACCATGTTCGGCTTCAAAAGCGTCCCCTGCAGGTCGATCCCGTGCTCGTACAGGGCCGCGAACGTCTCGTGCAGCGTGCGCGACGTGACCTCGCCGCACACCTCCAGCGTGTTGTCGGCGTCCATGAGGACCTCCGGCTCCACGATCGGGACGAGGCCCTGCTCCTGGCAGAGCGCGGCGTAGCGGGCGAGCGCGTGCGCGTTCGCGCGGATGCAGCCGTCCGTCGGGATGCCGTCGCCGATCGTGATCACCGCGCGCCACTTGGCGAAGCGGGCGCCCAGGCCGCGGTACTCCTCGAGCCGGCCGCGCAGCCCGTCCAGGCCCTCCGTCACCTTCTCGCCCGGGAACCCGGCCAGGTCGTGCGCGCCGGTGTCCACCTTGATCCCGGGGATGACGCCCTTCGCGGCGAGGAGCTCCGGGAACGGGGTGCCGTCGTCCGCGGACTGGCGGATCGTCTCGTCGTACAGGATCACGCCGCCGATGTACTCCTCCATGCCCGGCGCGGAGAAGAGCAGGCCGCGGTAGAAGCGGCGGTTCTCCTCCGTGGACTCGACCCCGACCGAGTCGAGGCGCTTCTTCATCGTCCCCGTGCTCTCGTCGGCCGCGAGGATGCCCTTGTGGTCGGCCACGATCGCGCGGGCGGTCTCGTGCAGCTCGGTGGCCGCCATCAGCGCGCTCCTTTCATGAGGCTCTGGATCTTGGTCAGCGGGTGCGAGGCGACGATGCGGCGGAAGGTGCCCGAGCGCGAACGCATGACGATCGACTCCGTCTCCACGCGGTCGCCGACGACGCGCACGCCGCGCAGGAGCGCGCCGCCCGTCACGCCGGTCGCGGCCACGAACACGTCCTCGCCGCGGACGAGATCGTCGGCGGTGAGGACGGCGTCCAGGTCGTAGCCCGCCTCCACGAGGCGCCGCCGCTCGTCGTCGTTTCGGGGCCAGAGCTTGCCCTGCATGGCGCCGCCCAGGCACTTGATCGCCGCCGCGGAGATCACGCCCTCCGGCGTACCCCCGATGCCCATCAGCAAATCGACGCCGGTCCCGGGCTGCGCGGCCGCGATCGCGGGCGCGACGTCGCCGTCGCGGATGAGGTTGACGCGGGCGCCCGCCTCGCGCAGCTCGGCGATCAGGTTCTCGTGGCGGTCGCGCTCGAGGACGACCACGGTGAGGTCGTTCACGTCCACGCCCTTCGCCTCGGCCACGCGCTCGAGGTTCTCCGTCGGCGTCGCCTCGATGTCGATCGCGTCGGCGGCCTCCGGGCCGACCGCGATCTTGTCCATGTACAGCGCGGCGCCCGGGAAGAACATCGTGCCGCGCTCCGCGACCGCGATGACGGAGATGGCGTTCGGCATGCCGAGCGCGGTCAGGCGCGTGCCCTCGAGCGGGTCGACGGCCACGTCCACCTCGGGGCCCGTCCCGTCCCCCACCTCCTCGCCGTTGTACAGCATCGGCGCCTCGTCCTTCTCGCCCTCGCCGATGACGACCACGCCGCGCATGCTCACGGTGTCGAGCATGAGCCGCATCGCATCCACGGCCGCCTGGTCGGCGGCGTTCTTGTCGCCGCGCCCGATCCAGCGCGCCGCGAACGTGGCCGCGGACTCCGTCACGCGGACGAGCTCGAGCGCGAGGTTGCGATCAGGGACCTCGCCCACGTCCTCGAATCCTACTCGGGTGCCGGCACGCGCGGCGTCCGCGCGTCTCACATCCGCTCGGGGGCCGCGACACCGACGAGGTCGAGGCAGCGCCGGACGACGAGCGCGGTCGCCTCGCAGAGCGCGAGCCGGAACGGCTCCGCCTCGGAGCCGACCACCTGGTGGTGGTGGTAGAAGCGGTGGAAGTCGTCGGCCACGCGGATCGCGTACACCGTGATCGCGTGCGGCGCCCGGTGCTCGGTCGCCTCCGCGGCGACGGCCGGGAGCTGCAGGAGGCGTTTGACGAGCTCGCGCTCCTCGGGTGCGAGCGGACCGGTGAGCGCGAGGGCCGGACGAGCCGCGGCCACCTCGGTCGTGCCTGTGGACAAGGTGTCAGACACCGCGCGTCCTTCCTCCGCCGCCTTGCGGAGGATCCCGGCGATGCGGGCGTGCGCGTACTGGACGTAGTAGACGGGATTCTTCTGCGTCTGCTGCTTCGCCAGGTCCACGTCCAGCTCGATCGTCTGGTCGTGTCCCCGAGAGACGAGGAACCAGCGGGCCGCGTCCACGCCGATCGTGTCCAGGAGCTCGTCCAGGAAGACGACGTCGCCCCGCCGCTTGGACATGCGCCGCGCCTCGCCCGACTCGACGAGGTGGACGAGCTGGTAGATGAGCACCTCGACCGCCTCGCGCGGCTTGCCGAGCATCTCCGCCAGCGCCTGCAGGCGCGCCACGTAGCCGTGGTGGTCGGCGCCCAGGATGTACACGAGCCGGTCGAAGCCTCCGGCCAGCTTGCGCCGGATGTACGCGGCGTCGGCGCCGAAGTAGGTCGGCTCGCCGTTCGAGCGCACGAGCACGCGGTCCTTGTCGTCCCCGTACGCGCTCGTGCGCGCCCACACCGCCCCGTCCTCCTCGTACGTGTCCAGGAGCGGCAGCACCTCGGCGATCTCGTCCTCGAACTCGCTCTGGCGCTCCCACGTGTCCACGTGCACGCGGAAGCGCTCGAGCGTGGCCTCGATCCGCCGCAGCATGTGCGGCACCGGGTCGCCGGGGAGGGCGGCCAGCTCGTGCACGTAGGCGCCGCGGTAGCCGTCCTCGGGCGGCTCCTCGCCCCGCCGCACGGCCTCCACCGAGGCGTGGAAGCGCTCCATCTGGGTGCCGGCGTCGTTGTAGTAGTACTCGCGCTGGACGTCGTGCCCGGCGAAGACGAGGAGCCGCGCCACCGAGTCTCCGTAGGCGCCGTTGCGCCCGTGCGCGACCGTCAGCGGCCCGGTCGGGTTCGCGGACACGAGCTCCACCTGGATGCGCTCCGGGCGCGACGCCGAGCCGGAGCCGAACGCCCGGCCGGCCGCGAGCAGCTCGTCGAGCGCCTCTGCCAGCCAGGCATCGGAGACGCGCACGTTCACGAAGCCCGGGCCGGCCGCCTCGGCCTCCGCGACGAGCCCCGACTCCGCCGCCCGCGCCGCGATCTCGGCCGCGAGCTCGCGCGGCGGCCGGCGCCGCTCGCCGGCCAGCTTGAGCGCCACGCTCGTCGCGTAGTCGCCGTGGCGCGGGTCGGCGGGCCGCTCGAAGGCGACGGGG
>DATLYU010000217.1:0-3811 GCA_035574435.1 Gaiellaceae bacterium
GCGAGCAGGACGAAGAGCGCGGTCACGCCGCTCAGCACGAGCAGGACGAGCCAGAAGAGCGTGGAGGCGACGCGCCACGCCCGCGCCTTCTCCCCTCGCTCGAGGAGGTCGCTGAAGACCGGGACGAACGCGCCCGAGAGCGCCGCGTCCGCGACCAGCGCGCGCACGAGGTTCGGGATCTGGATCGCGACCGTGAACGCGTTGATCCGCCCGGTGACGCCGAAGAAGTAGGCCGTGACCATCTCGCGCACGAGGCCCATCGCCCGCGAGACCGCGGTCGCGGCCGAGAAGACCGCCGTCGAGCGGGCGAGGCGGCGGCTCTGCGTGAGCTCTTCGCGCGCGGCGGGGACGGCGGGCGTCGTCTCCGGCGGCTCGGTCACGAGGCGAACGCGTTGTCGAGGATCATCATCACGGCGAATCCGACCATGAAGCCCGCCGTCGCCTGGAGCTCGTTCCCGCGCTCGCGTCCCTCCGGGATCATCTCGTCGACGACGACGTAGATCATCGCGCCGGCGGCGAAGGCGAGCGCCGCCGGGAGCAGGGTCATGACCGAGTCGGCGACCACGTACCCGAGCAGCGCCGCGGGCGGCTCGACGAGGCCGGTGAGCGCCGCGAAGCCAACGGCGGCGCCGAGGGAGGCGCCGGCGTGGAGGACGGGCGCCGCGGCGGCGAAGCCCTCGGGCACGTTCTGCGCCGCGATCGCGATCGCGATCGGCGCGCCCAGCTCGGTCCCCCCGGCCGCGAACGCCACGCCGACGGCGAGGCCCTCCGGCAGGTTGTGGATGGTGAGCGCGCTCAGCATGAGCGCGGCACGGCGCTGCTCACGCGTGTGCGCGCGCTCCGCGAAGCGGGCGTGCGCGTGCGGGATCGCCCGGTCGAGGAGCGCGAGCGTGCCCGCGCCGGCGAAGAACCCCGCCACCACCTCCGCCAGCCTCCCGCGCTCGAGCGCGGGCACGAGCAGGCTGAAGACGGAGGCGGCGAGCATGATCCCGGCGGTGGCGCCGAGGAGGACGTCGAGCAGGCGCTCGCCCGGCCTGCGCACGGCCGCGAGCGCGATGCCGCCGAGCCCGGTCGCGATCCCGGGGAGGACGATCCAGACGTAGGTCGCGTCCACGGCTTCGACGATTCTCCCAGGCACGTCGTGCTACCATCGCCACCGCCCGCTGGACGCGGGCGTTTCCTCGCATGGCGAACATCAGACAGCAGCAGAAGCGCGTCAGGATCCAGGCCCGTCAGCGCCTCGAGAACCTCCGCTACCGCTCCACGATCAAGACGCTCACCAGGCGTCTCGAGGCCGCCGTCGCGCAGGGCGACGCCGACCTGGCGGCCGAGGCGCATCGCAACCTCGTGCGCCTGATCGACCGCGCTGCCGCGCGGGGCGCGCTGCACCGGAACGCGGCCGCGCGCAAGAAGTCGCAGGCGACGAAGCTCGTCTCGGGCGCGGGCAGCACCACCGCGTAGCGGCCGCTGCGGCCGCGAGGCAGGCCGCCACGCGGGCGCGCCGCGCGTCATCCAGCGCGATCGCGCATCGGTGACCAGCGAGCGGCGCCGGGGTCGGACGGGCGGCGCCGCGCCGCGGAGCCTCGGAGCTCGAAGTGACGCGTCGCTTGCCAAGCGGCAGGCGAGCGCACCCGAGGGCTCGACACCTCCGCTCCGTGAGCTGTCGGGCACCGGCGAGGACGACGCGGCGTGCTCCCCGGCGGCCCCGGTAACTCTGGGTGTCGCTCGTCTCCGAACGAGCGGCCATGTGGATGTGCGGCGCTCGAGAGCACGAGGCTGCGTGCTCGGTCGCGCCGGATCGGCGTGCTCCGGGCGCTCCCTGCGTCCTTGCCTCCCGCCCGCCGGCATCCGCCGCTCGACGGGCACCCGCTCCGAGACGGGCTCTCAGGAGCGCGGCTGGCGCGGCCGGCGCACGAGCTCCACGAGCGTCCGCTGGAGCTCGAGGTCGGGCGCGAGCCTGCTCTGGCCCTTGAGCGCACCGTCCAGCCCGGCCAGGGCGACCACGGCCGCGTGCAGCTCCTCGGGCGAGAAGCCCTCCGCCTGGCGGAAGAGCTTCTCGGCGAAGAAGGGGTGCAGGCGGAGCGCGGCGGCGGCGTCGGCGGGGCGAGCGCCGTCGGCCTGCTGACGCTTGATCGCCCGCAGGCGCGCGAGGTGGCCGCCGAGCGCCCCGGCGAGGCGGGCGGCCGTGTCGCGCCGCGGCCGGGACTCGCGCTCGAGGATCCGCTCGCTCACGGCGAGCGCCCGGGCCGTGTCGCGTGCCGCCCACGCGTCCGTGAGGGCGAAGATCGGCTCCTCCGCGAGCGGTGCCGCCAGGAGCTCCACCTCCCGCTCGCCGACCGGCTCCCCCGCGGCCCACGTGGCGAGCTTGTCGACCTCGGTGGCGAGCGCGTGCAGGTTCGGGCCCACGATCTGCACGAGCGCCGCGCACGCCTCGGGCTCCGCCCTGACCCCGGCCCGCCGGAAGCGCTCCGCGACCCAGCCCTGGAGGGCCTTCTTGGAGACGGAGAACGCGAGCACGTCTCCCGCCTTCGCGCAGGCCTTCCAGAGCGCCGATGTCTTCTTCACCTCCTGGCCGACGAGCGCGAGCACGGTGGCCGGTGCCGGCGAGCGCAGGTACGCGCTCACCGCCTCCACGTCGGCCGCCTTCCAGCCTCCCTTCAGCCGGCCCTCGCCGTCGCGGCGACCGTCCACGTCCTCCACGATCACGAGCCGGGCGTCGCCGAAGAGGCTGCCGGCGTTGCACAGCGCCACGGCCGCCTCCCCGCTCGTCTCCAGCGCGCTCACCGCCTCGATCGCCTCGGGCGCGAAGTGGCGGCGCAGGCGGGCAAGCGCGGTCTCCACCTTCGGCCGGTCGTCCCCGGTCACGAGGTACACCGGTTGCGTGGGAGGGGCGGGCTGCGAGGCCGTGGGCTGAGCGGGTGCGTCGGCCACCTTTCCCGAACCCTACTCCTCGGTCGTGACCCGCAGTCCGCGCGCCGTGGACTCGAGCGTGATCCGTCCGTCCTCGTCCGTCCGGTAGACGGCGAGGCCTGGCACGGCCTCGAGCGCCGCCAGGGTCTCGCGACGCGGATGGCCGTACTCGTTGCCCTGGCCGACCGACACGATGGCGATGCGCGGGCGGAGCGTCTCGAGCTGGCGGGCGAGGCCCGGGTCGTACGAGCCGTGGTGCGCGACCTTGAGCACCTCGACCGGCGGCAGCCGCAGGCTTGCGGTCACGTCCGACTCGGCGTCGGCGGGGAGGAGCACGTCGAGGTCGCCGAACGAGGCCAGGGCGACGACGGCGTTCAGGTTCGGGTCCTCCGCCGGCGAGCCCGTGTCCTGCGGCCACAACACGCGCAGGACGAGCCCGCCCGCCCGGAAGACCGCACCCGCCCGGACGACGCGGATCGGGACGCCCCTCTCGCGCGCGGCCGCGAGCGCCTCCTCGCGCTCCGGGCCCGTCGCCGCGAGCCCCGGATCGAGCACCGCGCCGACCCGCAGGCGGCGGAGCACCGCCGCGGCGCCGCCGACGTGGTCGCGCTGCGGATGGGTGAGCAGGAGCGCGGACAGGGAGCGGATGCCGAGGCGCGCGAGCTGGCCGGCCACGTCTCCCTCGGGCGGGCCCTGGTCGACCAGCACGCGCGCGGCCGCGGTCTCGAGCAGGATCGCGTCGCCCTGGCCGACGTCGAGGGCGGTCACGCGCAACCCGGGAGGCGGCTGCCAGGACGGCGCGGGCCGGAACGCCGACCACCCGGCGAGGGCGAGCACCCCCAGCCCGGCGGCGAGCGCCGCCAGCGTCCGGGGCCGTCCAGCACCCAGTCCTCCGCTGCGG
>DATLYU010000218.1:0-19458 GCA_035574435.1 Gaiellaceae bacterium
CGCGCCCGCCGCTCTCCGGGGTCGAGCCCTTGCCGGCGGGCGGGCTCACACCCGAACCAGGCGAGGGCGCGGCGCGATCGCGTACACCAACGAAGTCGCCGTCGTGGTCGAGGACGCGCCGCTTGCCTGAGCACGGGGAGCGCACGCTCGTCACCGGCGCGCTGGGCTGCCTCGGCGCGTGGACGCTGAAGGCCCTGCTCGAGCTGGGCGAGGAGCCCGTGGGCTACGACCTCGGGTCGGACGACGCTCGCCTCCGCTTGGTGCTCGACGAGGGCGAGCGCGAGCGGGTGCTGCTCGTCGAGGGCGACGTCGCCGACCACGTGGCGCTCGGCCGCGTGCTGGACGAGCACGGAATCACCCGCGTCGTCCACCTCGCCGCCCTCCAGGTGCCGTTCTGCCGGGCCGACCCCATCCGGTGCGCGCACGTGAACGTCACCGGAACGGCCGTCGTCTTCCAGGCCGTGCGGGCGCGCCGCGACCGGATCCCTGGGCTCGCCTACGCCAGCTCGGCCGCCGTGTACAACGCGTTCGACCCCTCCCCCGCGCCCGAGGCAGGCGGCACTGCCCCCTCCACGCTGTACGGCGTCTTCAAGCTCGCGAACGAGGGCACCGCGCGCCTGTTCTGGGAGGACGAGGGCGTCGCCTCGATCGGGATCCGGCCGTACGTCGTCTACGGCCCGGGGCGCGACCAGGGCCTGACCGCCGGCCCCTCGCTGGCGATGGCGGCGGCAGCCCGCGGTGAGGGTTACGAGATCGCGTACGGCGGCACGGCGCAGTACGACTTCGCACCCGACGTCGGGCGCGCGTTCGCGCTCGCCGCGCGCGCCGCGACGGACGGAGCCCACGTCGCCAACTTTCCCGGCGAGACCGCATCCATGGCGGAGGTCGTCGCGGCGATCGAGGCGGCGGCGCCGGAGGTGTCCGGGAGGGTGACCTGGATGGACGAGCGCTTGCCCTTCCCCGAGCGCCTCGAGGCGACGCTCCTCGAGCGCCTCGTCGGCCCGCTACCGCGAACGCCGCTCGCAGCCGGCGTTCACCGCACGATCGAGCACTACCGGTCGCGCGGCTGAGCCGCGACCTCGACCCAGCGGCGCTCGCGGCTCGAGAGCGCGACCGCGTCGGCGAGGACGTTCTGGTCGTGGCCGTCGCGGAAGGTCGGATAGTGGGGCTCGGCGGACGGCCCCCCGCGCGCGACGTCGGCGTAGACCGCCCGGTAGAGCTCGCGGAACGTGTCGGCGTAGCCCTCAGCGTGCGCGGGCGGTAGGTGCGTGGTGGCCGCGGCAGACGGATGCATGAGGGCGGCGTTGCGCTGGAGCATCTCGTTCGGCCCCTCCCGTCGCCCGAGCCAGAGCTCCTCGTTGCGCTCGGCGTCCCACGCGAGCGCGCCCTGCGAGCCGTCGACCTCGAACCGGAGCGAGTTCTTGCGCCCCATCGAGACCTGCGAGACGAGGAACGTGCCGCGCGCGCCGCTCTCGAAGCGGAGCAGGACGTGGGCGAGGTCCTCCGTGCGCACGTCCACCTCCTCGCGCTCGACGTCGTCGGCGCTCGCGAACGTCTCGACCTCCCTGATCGGGCGGCGGCGCACGGGGATCACGGTCGCCAGGTCGGCGAGGACCTCGACGATCCGGAGGCCGGTCACGAACTGCGCCGTGTCCATCCAGTGCGAGCCGATGTCGCCGACGGCGCGCAGCGCGCCGGCCTTGTCCGGGTCCAGCCGCCAGTTCCAGTCGGTCGGCAGCGCGAGCCAGTCCTGCAGGTAGCCGCCGTGGACGTTCCAGACCTCCCCGAGCTCGCCGGCGCGCACCCGCGCCCGCGCCTCCTGCACGAGCGGGTAGAAGCGCAGGTTGAAGTTCGTGCAGTGGACGAGGCCCGACCGCTCTGCGAGCTCGACGAGCTCGGCCGACTCCTCCGAGGTCGTCGCAAGCGGCTTCTCGCAGACGACGTGCTTCCCCGCCGCGAGCGCGGCTTTCACCTGCGCGTGGTGAAGGTGGTTGGGCGTCGTCACGTGCACGACGTCCACGCGCTCGTCGGCAAGGAGGTCTTCGTAGGACTCGTAGGCGGGAGCGATCCCCTTCGCGCGGGCGCGCTCGGGCGTCGAGCCCGCGACGCCCACCACCTCCACGCCCAGCCGCCGGAGGGCGTCGGCGTGGACGGCCGCGACGAAGCCGGTCCCGACGATCGCCGCCCGGAGCTCCTCGACTCGCGTCACCCCGCGACCACCGGGTTCGTCAGCGAGCCGAGCCGTTCGATCTCGATCGTGACCTCGTCCCCGGGTCGCAGCAGGCGCTGTGGGTCGCGGAAGACGCCCACCCCGGCGGGCGTCCCAGTCAGGATCAGGTCGCCGGGCTCGAGCGTGATCGTCTGCGCGACGTGGGCGATGATCTCGTCCACCCCGAAGATGAGGTTGGCCGTCGTCGAGTCCTGGAGCACCTCCCCGCTCACGATCGCCCGGATGCGGAGGTCGTGGGGATCGGGAACCTCGGAGGCGGGCACGAGCGGCCCCACCGGGCAGAAGGTGTCCACGGACTTCCCGCGCGTCCACTGGCCGTCCGCGAACTGGAGGTCGCGGGCGCTGACGTCGTTGGCGCAGAGGTACCCGCGTACCGCCTCGAGCGCGTTCTCCTTCGAGACGCCTTTCACGCGGGCGCCGATCACGACCCCCAGCTCGGCCTCGTAGTCGCACTTCGTGACGAGCGGAGGGATCACGATCGGGTCGCCTGGCCCAATCAGCGCGTTCGGCCACTTGGCGAAGAGGAGCGGCTCCCGCGGAAGCTCTGCTCCCTGCTCCTCGGCGTGGTCGCGGTAGTTGAGCCCGACGCACACGATCTTCCCGGGGCGCTCGATCGGCAACACGGGGCAACCCTATCGAGGCGACGGCGGCCGGGCCGGCGCTACGGTGCACCCGTGACCGACCAGGCCACGGTCAGCCTGCTCCGCTGGCTGCGCCGGCAGCTCCGACAGCCGACGCCGTGGCGCGAGCATCTGGAGGCGGCGGTCGCAAACGACGATCCGGACGAGGCGCGGCGCCTGGTCGCGCTGATTCCCTTCAGCGACGCCCAGCGCCGCCACGTCGAGGGACTGCTCGCGCGCTGGGAGGAGACGCGTGGGCGCGGCTGAGAATGCAGCCTTGGTCCGCTCGATCTTCGAAGCGTTCGGGCGGAAGGAGGGCTTCGCGCTGCGCGGCCTCTTCGCCGAGGACGCGGTCTGGATCGTGCCGGGCCAGGGGGTGATGGCGGGCACGCATCGGGGGCGGGAGGCGATCTTCCGTTTCCTCGCGCGCCTGCCCAGGGAGACGGAGGGTACGTACAGCTCCGAGCTGGTGGACGTGCTCGCGAGCGAGACGAGGGCGGCGGCGCTCTACCGGGCCCGCGGGACGCGCCGCGGGCGGACGCTCGAGCTCGATCAGGTGCTCCTCTTCCGGATCGAGGACGGCCTCGTCCGCGAGGTGCTCGCGCTGCCGAGCGACCCGGGCGCCTTCGAGACGTTCTGGGCGCCGTAGACTCAACCTCCGAGGCAGCCGAGACGACCGCTGGGACGACCGGTGTCAGACACCAGTTCCTGTCAAGGGCAAGACGTGCCAATTGCGCAACAATCGCTCCACAACCCCGTCCCGCATGGACGCACGGATTCCCCTCGCCGGCCAGGTCCGTTCTCGTGGGGAGTGCCGGCCGCGTGACGATGGCGGTGTCTGACACCGTCGGAATCACGCTCGTCGAGGAGCTGCGGCGCGCAGTCGGCTCGGAGCACCTGATCACCGAGCCCGAGCAGCTCCGCACGTACGAGTGCGACGGGCTCACCGGGCACCGCGCCGTGCCCGAGCTGGTCGTCCTCCCCGGCTCGACGGCGGAGGTGCAGGCCGTCGTGCGCGCCTGCCACCGCGAGCGCATCCCCTTCGTCGCCCGTGGCGCGGGAACGGGACTCTCCGGAGGCGCGACCCCGGTCGCAGGCGGAGTGGTGATCTCGCTCGCGCGCATGAACCGCATCCTCGAGATCGACCTCGCGAGCCAGCGCGTCGTCGTCGAGCCCGGGGTGACAAACCTCGAGGTCACGCAGGCCGTCGCCGCAGAGGGCTTCTTCTACGCACCGGATCCTTCGAGCCAGCAGGTGTGCACGATCGGCGGCAACGTCGCCGAGAACTCGGGCGGCGCGCACTGCCTCAAGCACGGCTTTACCGCCCACCACGTGACCGGCCTGACGCTCGTCCTCCCGGACGGAGAGCTGGTCGAGCTGGGCGGGAAGACCCTCGACCCGGACGGGCCGGACCTGCTCGGCCTCGTCGTCGGCTCGGAGGGGACGCTCGGCATCGTCACCCGGATCACGCTCCGGATCGTCCGCCGGCCCGAGAGCGTGCGCACGCTGCTCGCCGCCTTCTCGACGATGGACGCCGCCGGCGCCGCCGTCTCCGAGATCGTCGCCGCGGGAATCCTCCCGGCTGCGCTCGAGCTGATGGACGCGCTCACCATCGAGGCGGCGGAGAAGGCGGTCGCGCCCGGCTACCCGGCGGGCGCAGGCGCCGTGCTCATCGTCGAGCTCGACGGCGTGGCAGCGCAGGTCGCCGAGGATGCAGCCGAGGCCGAGCGGATCTGCCGCGCCTGCGGCGCCTTCGAGCTGCGCACAGCCGAGGACGAGGCCGACCGCGCCCTGCTCTGGAAGGGTCGCAAGTCCGCGTTCGCCGCCATGGGCCGGGTGGCGAGCGACTACTACGTGCAGGACGGGGTCGTCCCGCGGACGCGGCTCGCGGAGGTGCTCCGGCGCATCGAGGCGCTCTCGGCCGAGCACGGGCTCCGCGTCGGCAACGTCTTCCACGCCGGCGACGGGAACCTGCACCCGCTCGTGCTCTACGACGCGTCCGCCGGCGAGGCCGAGCGGGCGCGGCAGCTGGCGGAGGCGATCCTGGAGGCCTGCCTCGAGGCCGGCGGCTCCCTCACCGGCGAGCACGGCGTGGGCATGGACAAGGCCTGCTCGATGCCGCGCATGTTCTCCGAGCGCGACCTCGAGACCTTCGCGCGCCTGCGTCGCGCGTTCGACCCGGAGGGCCTCTGCAACCCCGGCAAGGTGCTGCCCACGCCGCGCCTCTGCGGCGAGGTTCCGGGCCCGTACCGGCCGCACGCGCTCGAGAGGGCGGGCGTTGCCGAGCGTCTCTAGCCTCGCGGAGGCGGCCGCGGCGCTCGCCGACGCGACCGCCCAGCGCCGGCCGCTGCGGATCGGCCGCGACCTGACGCTCGCCGGTCTCGACCGCGTGCTCGAGCACGAGGCCGGCGACCTCACGTGCACGGTCGAGGCGGGCATCCGGCTGTCCGCGCTCCAGCGCGCGCTCGCCGAGCGCGGGCAGCGTCTCTCGCTCGACCCGCCCGGCGATCCGACGGTCGGCGCGCTGCTCGCCGAGAACCTCTCGGGCCCCCTCCGCCACCGCTACGGGGCGCCGCGCGACCTCGTCCTCGGGGTCACGCTCGTGCTCGCCGACGGGACGGTGGCGAGCGCCGGCGGCAAGGTGGTGAAGAACGTCGCCGGCTACGACCTCGCCCGCCTCGTGTGCGGCTCGCGCGGCACGCTGGCGTTGATCGCACGGGCGAGCTTCCGGCTCCACCCGCTGCCCCGCGCGGCCGGCACGCTCGTGGTCGAGACGGAGGACGCGCCCGCCGCCGTGCGCGCCCTGCTCGCGTCGCAGCTGGAGCCGAGCGCGCTCGACGTGCTCCATCCCGGATGCGTGGCCGTGCTCTTCGAAGGCGCCCCGCGCGCGGTCGAGGCGCAGCTCGCGGCCGCGCGCGCGCTCGTGGGCGGCGTCGAGGCCGGCTCCGAGGTCTGGGAGGAGTCGCGGGCGCGCCAGGCGGAGGCGCGCGGACGCGTCCGCTTCGAGCCCGGCCGCCTCGCGGAGGCGCTCGCGGCCCTCGAGCAGGCGCTCGTCCGACCGGCGGCCGGCGTCGCCTACGTCCCGCAGGAGACGGCCTCGGAGCCCTCCGAGCCTGTCGCCCGCCTCCAGGAGGCGGTCCGGCGCGCCTTCGACCCGGCCGGGGTGCTGTCCCGGTGATCCGGGAGCTCGCAGCCGACTGCGTGCACTGCGGGTTCTGCCTGCCTACCTGCCCCACGTACGTGCTCTGGCGCGAGGAGATGGACTCGCCGCGCGGGCGCATCCACCTCATGGAGGCGCGCCTGGACGGCACGATCGGGCTCAACCCCACGGTCGCCGCGCACTTCGACCGCTGCCTCGGCTGCATGGCCTGCGTCTCCGCCTGCCCCTCGGGCGTTCGCTACGACCGCCTCATCGAGACGACGCGCGAGCGCGTCGAGGAGGAGACGCCGCGCCCGGCGGCCGAGCGGGCGCTGCGGGCGCTCCTCTTCGCGACGCTCCCCCACCCGCATCGCCTGCGGGCCGCTCTCCGGCTGGCGCCGCTCGGCCGCGCGGCCCCCCTGCCGCGGCGCTTCCGTCCGCTCGTGCAGCTCGCGCCGCGCTGGCGCCCTGTCGAGCGGCCGCCCGCGTTCACACCTGCGGGGGGCGGGCGGCCGCTCGCCCGCGTCGGGCTCCTCGCGGGCTGCGTCCAGCGCGCGGTCTTCTCGGACGTGAACGCCGCCACCGCACGCGTCCTCGCCGCCGACGGCTTCGACGTGGTCGTCCCGCCCCAGGGCTGCTGCGGCGCGCTCTCCGTGCACGCCGGCCGCCTGCAGGAGGGAAGGCGCCTCGCCCGCCGGCTGATGGACGCGTTCGCGGACGTGGACCTCGTGGTCGTGAACGCATCCGGCTGCGGCTCGCACCTGAAGGAGCTCGGCTGGCTGCTCGGCGACGAGGCCGCCGAGCGCTTCGCAGGCAAGGTGCGCGACCTGGGCGAGCTGCTCGCGGAGACGAGGCCGCGGGCCCGCCGGCATCCGCTCCCCCTGCGCGTGGCCCTGCAGGATCCCTGCCACGCGCGCCACGCCCAGGGCCTGCCGCTCGCGGCGCTGCCCGCGCTCGCACGCATTCCCGGCCTGGAGACCGTGGAGCCGGCCGAGCAGGACCTGTGCTGCGGCTCGGCCGGCATCTACAACGTCGTCCAGCCCGAGGCCGCTCGCGCGCTCGGCGACCGCAAGGCGGAGAACGTCCTCGCCACGCGGCCCCAGGTCTACGCGAGCGCGAACCCCGGCTGCCTCGTGCAGGTGACGCAGGCGCTGCGCCGCGCGGGGCAGCCGCTGCCGGCGCTGCACCCGGTCGAGCTCGTGGACGCCTCCATCCGGGGAGTGCCGGCAGGCCGGCTGCGCACGCAGGCGCGGCGCTAGAACGCCATGTCCTGGACGTAGACGGCGACGTCGCCGACGAGCGCGAACGCCGCCACGACCGCGGCCACGCGGCAGAGGAGCGCGTCGCGCGCGGCACGCCAGCCGGCGATCCCCAGCACGAGCCCGCCGCCGGCCAGCACCGGCGGGAGGCCCGACCAGAAGACCGCGATGCTCAGGAGCCCGAGCACGGCGAGCGCGAGCGCGGTGCCGCCGGCCGACTCCCTGCGCAGGCCCCGCGGCACCGCCCAGCCGAAGACGAGCGCGGCGGCGCCGGCGATGAAGCCCAGGACGGCGAGGTACTCCCACGCGTCGGCGCTCTCCTCGCCGAACGTGCCCCAGGCGGCGAGCCCGGCGGCGAGCGCGATCGAGAGGGCTGCCCCGGCGGGAGCGAGCCGCGTCGGGCGACCGGACGGGAGCGAGCGGGCGATGTCCATCTGAACCTCCTCTGTCGCTGACGTGCCGAGCTTTCCGGTCGGAGTCGCCCGCGTCGTCGGCCGCGCGGGCGAACCCCACTCGCCCGCGAGAGCGATCCGGGCACGCGGACGATGGCCCGCACGGCGGATTGGCCGCCGCCCCGCCCTGCAGTACGGTCCGGCCGTGAGCGCGCTGCTCGTCCTCGCCCGCCGCCACGGAGACGTCCTGCTCGCCCTCGCCCTGGTCGCGCTCGGGCTCGTCGAGACGGCTCTCGACGACGACCTGACAGGAGGCGAGCAGGCGGCGAGCGCGGGCCTGCTCGCGGTGCTGGGCGTCCTGCTCGCGCTGCGCCGCCGCTACCCCCTGGTGCTCCTCGCCGTCCTCGCCGCCGGGGCGGCGGCTGAGCCGTGGACCGGCGAGGTGGGAGACGGCGAGGTGCTGGGCGTGATCGTGCTCGTCTCGGTGTACACCGCGGCGGCACACACCGACGGGCTCCGCCTGTGGCTCGCCGGCGGGCTCACGTTTGCCACGGCCTGGATCGTGATGGCGAACGACCCGGACGGGATCTACCTGGGCGCGATGGTCTTCTTCGGGATCCTCTTCGGCACTCCCTGGCTCGTGGGTCGCGCCCTCCGTCACCGCCGGCTGCGCGAGGCGCAGCTCGAGCGCGAGAAGGCGGAGGCCCAGGCGGCGGTCGCAGAGGAGCGTGCGCGCATCGCGCGCGAGCTGCACGACGTCGTCGCGCACGCGATCAGCGTGATCGTGCTGCAGGCGCGGGGCGGCCGCAAGCTGCTCGCCAAGCGCCCGGAGGAGGCCCGCGAGGCGCTCGACGCGATCGAGCGCACCGCCGCGCAGGCGCTCGCCGAGATGCGGCGGTTGCTCGGCCTCCTGCGCGAGAGCGACGAGGCGCTCGCGCTCGCCCCGCAGCCCACGCTCGCCCGGCTGGACGACCTCGTCGCCCAGGTGCGCGAGGCTGGCCTGCCCGTCGAGGTCGTGGTGGAGGGACGCGCGGACGAGCTCCCGCCGGGCGTCGACCTCTCCGCCTACCGCATCGTGCAGGAGGCGCTCACGAACGCGCTCAAGCACGCGGGGCCTGCCACCGCCCGCGTGACGATCCGCTACCGGGAGGGAGAGCTGGAGCTCGAGGTGGCCGACGACGGTGCCGGCGGGACGACCGGTGAGGGCGCGGCCGGCCACGGCCTGGTGGGGATCCGCGAGCGGGTCGCGGTCTTCGGCGGCGAGGTGGAGAGCGGCCGGCGCCCGCAGGGCGGGTACGCCGTGCGGGCGCGGCTGCCGTACGCGGCGGCGAGATGATCCGCGTCCTGCTCGTGGACGACCAGTCGCTCGTGCGCGCCGGCTTCCGCATGATCCTCGCGGCCGAGCCCGGGCTCGAGGTGGTGGGCGAGGCGAGCGACGGCGCCGAGGCCGTCGCGCTCGCGCGCGCGGCCCGTCCCGACGTCGTGCTCATGGACGTGCGCATGCCGGGCCTCGACGGCATCGAGACGACGCGCCGCATCGTCGCCGGCGAGACGGCGCCGCGCGTCCTCGTGCTGACGACCTTCGACCTCGACGAGTACGTGTACGAGGCGCTGCGCGCCGGCGCGAGCGGATTCCTGCTCAAGGACGCGCCGGAGGAGCAGCTCCTCGCCGGGATCCGGATCGTCGCCGACGGCGGCTCGCTCTTCGCGCCTGCCGTCACCCGTCGCCTGGTGGAGCGCTTCGCGGGCGCACGGCCGCGCCCGGCGCCCCCGGGCCTGGACGAGCTCACCCCGCGCGAGCTCGAGATCCTGCGGCTCCTGGCCCGCGGGCTCTCGAACGCGGAGATCGCCGCGCACCTCGTGGTGAGCGACCACACCGTGAAGACGCACGTCGCCCACGTGCTGCGCAAGCTCGACCTGCGCGACCGGGTGCAGGCGGTCGTGCTCGCCTACGAGGCGGGCGTCGTGCGACCTGGCGAGACGTCAGGCGGGTGAGCCGCCGGCGCGCCGGCGTTGCTCGCTGAGCCTGCGATACCGCTCGATCGCGTCCCTGAGGCGGCGGATGAGATCCTCCTGGTAGGCGCGCTCGGCCGCCCGCTCCTCAGGTGTCCTCTTCCTCTTCCTCTTCATCGTCCTCGTCCGGGCCGACGACGTCCTCGTGGCTCTCACGTTGCCTCGAGCGCCACCGGCCGGAGCTCGTCGAGGCGGTCGACGTGCCGCAGCGCGGGGAAGAGCTTCCACCAGACCCCGGCCACGGCGATGGTGGCCGCGCCGCCGATCACGACCGCCGGGACGGCGCCCACGAGCGCGGCCGCGACGCCCGACTCGAACGCGCCGAGCTCGTTGGACGCGCTGATGAACACCATCTCCACCGCGTTCACGCGCCCGCGCACCGCGTCCGGCGTGACGAGCGGGAGGATCGTCGAGCGCAGCACGACGCTGACCATGTCGAGGGCGCCGCTCAGGGCGAGCGCGAGCAGCGAGAGCCACAGCTCCCTGGACAGCCCGAACACGACCATGCACGCTCCGAAGCCGGCCACGACGGCGAAGAGCGTCGGGCCGGCCCGGCGCCGGACCGGCCAGCGGGCGATCGCGAGCGCGGCCGCGAAGGCGCCCACCGCCGGCGCGGTGCGCAGCACGCCGAGCCCGGCCGGGCCGACCTCGAGCACGTCCTTCGCGAAGATCGGCAGCAGCGCCACGGCGCCGCCGAAGAGGACGGCGAAGAGGTCGAGCGAGATCGCGCCCAGGAGCACGTTCGTGCGCCGGATGAGGCGGACGCCGGCGAGCAGCTCGCCGACGTCGGCGGCGCCCTCTGCCGCGGGCGCGCGCCCGCTGCGGAGGGCGAGCACGCAGCCGAGCGCGACGAGCGAGAGCCCGATCCCGGACGCGTACACGAGCTCGGGACGCAGCGCGAAGAGCAGGCCGCCCGCCGCCGGCCCGGCCACGTGCGAGATCTGGAACGCGATCGAGCGCTGGGCGAGCGCGCTGACGAGGATCTCCTGCGGGACGAGCGACGGCGTCAGCGCGCGGCCGGCCGGGGCGCCGAACGCACTCCCGGTGCCGGTCAGGAAGGCGAGCAGGAAGAACGGCCACGCCGCGTCCGCCCCGGTGGCGGTCACCGCGAGGAGCGCGGAGAGCACGACGACGTCCGTCGTCACCATGAGCGCGTACAGCCGCCGGCGCGGGACGCGGTCGGCCAGGTGCCCGGCGGGCAGCGCGAAGAGGAGCAGGGGCAGGAACTCGGCGAGCCCGACGAGGCCGAGGTCGAGCGGGCTCTCGCGGACCGAGTACACCTGCCACCCGATCGCGACCGTCGCCATCGTCATGGCGAAGCCGGTGGTCAGCAGCGCGACCCAGAAGAGGGCGAAGTCGCGGTGGCGGAAGGCGGATCCGCTCGGCAGGCGCACGCGCGGTGGCTAGAGGTCCGCCGCTTCGGGCTCGTCCGCCCGGGTCTCCTCGAACTCCACCTCGAGGCGCTGGATGCGCGAGCCCTCGACCTCGAGCACGGACAGCTTCAGCCCGTCCACCCGCACCTCGTCCCCGACCTCGGGGGCGCGGCCGAGCGCGCCGAAGACGAGGCCGGCGATGGTGTGGTAGTCCTCCTCCTCGAGGGAGGTGCCGAACTCCTCGTTGAAGTCGTCGATGGTGTACGTGCCGTCGATCCGGATGCGCCGGTCGTCGATCCGCTCCACGGAGGTGTCCGGGAGGTCGAACTCGTCCTCGATCTCGCCCACGATCTCCTCGAGCAGGTCCTCGAGCGTGACGATCCCCTCCACCGCGCCGTACTCGTCCACCACGATCGCCATGTGCTGCTTCTCGCGGCGGAAGTCGGCGAGCAGCGCGGCCAGGTCCTTCGTCTCCGGCACGACGAACGCCGGGCGGACGATGGACTCGAGCTTGACCGAGGCGATCCCGAAGTCGTGCAGCGCGGCGAAGAGGTCGCGCACGTGCAGGATGCCGACGATGTCGTCGAGCGAGCCCCGGTACACGGGGTACCGCGTGTACGGCGAGTCCACGACCGCCTTGAGCGCCTCCTCGGGCGGCATCTCGATCGAGATGGCGACGACCTGCGGCCGCGGGACCATGACCGCCGCCACCTCCTTGGCCGCGAAGTCGAAGACCTTGTACAGCATCTCCTCCTCGGCCTCTTGGAGCTCGCCCACGTCCTCCGCGGCCGCGACGCTGTGGCGGATGTCCTCGCGCGTGTAGGCGATCATCCCGGCCGGCGCGGGCTTCACGCGCAGCAGTCGCAGCACGCCGTTCGCGCTCTTCTGGAGCGTCCACACGAGCGGGTGCGAGAGGCGCGCGAGCCAGTCGAGCGGGACGGCGAGCACGATGGCAAGCGGCTCCGCGCGCTGGAGCGCGACCGCCTTGGGGACGAGCTCGCCGACCACGACCGAGAGGTAGGTGAGGATGGCGAAGGCGATCAGGAAGCTGACCGTGGTGGAGAGCGGCGGCTCCATGAGCCCGGACAGGAGCGGCTCGCCGATCGCGCCCAGCAGGATCGAGAAGACCGTGATCCCGACCTGCACCGTGGAGATGAAGCGCACGGGGTCGTCCATCAGGCGCAACGCGGTGCGCGCGCCGAGCCCGCCGCGCTGCGCCCGCTCCTCCAGGCGCGAGCGGCGCGCGGTGACGAGCGCGTACTCCGCGGCCACGAAGACCGCGTTCCCGAGCACGAGCAGCACGACGACGACGATCCGCAGCGTCGTGCTCATGCGGGGAGGCTCGTCTCGGTCAGAAACGCGAACGCCCCGTCAGGGGCGTTGGTACTAGGCGGAAGCTCGTCGCCCACGTGTCACGTGCCAGTATAGGCGACCCGCCCGTCGGTCTCGTGGCGTTGCGCTCCGCCCTCGTGCACGAGCCGCTCGACGTGGGAGAGCGTCTCCGCGATCGCGAACCGCCGCGCGGCGGGCTTGAGATCGTCGCCGAAGAGCGCGAAGGAGAGCTCGTACCCGGTCCGTGGCTCGGGGGAGAGGGCGGCCGCGGTCTCGGCCAGCCGGACGCGATGGTGCTCCTTGAGCTCCCGCGCCCGGCCGACCGGGTCCTCGATCGGCTCCCCGTGGCCGGACAGGGCGAGGGTCGGGGCGAGCTCGATCGTCCGGTCGAGCGCCTCCAGGTAGTCGCCGAGCGGGTCGGCGCGGCTCGCGGGCCAGAGGCCGACCGTGGGCGTGATGCGGTCGAGCAGGTGGTCGGCGGCGATGAGGACGCCGTCGCGCAGCAGGCAGAGCTGCCCGTCCGCGTGCCCGGGGGCGGCAACGAGGTCCCAGCCGTCCACCTGCTCGCCCGGGTAGACGAGGAGCGGGTCGCGCTGGTAGCGGATGAAGGGGCGGTACACGGCGCTCTGGCCCACGAGCTCCGCCGTTACCTCGTCCGGCGCACCGTGCAGGTGGAACCACTCCCGCAGGCGCTCCGACCAGGCCGGGTTCCCCCACACGAGCTCGCACTGGGCGTAGTCGAGCGCGCCCTGGTAGACGGGCGCGCCGGTCAGCTCGTGCAGGTCGGCGGCCGCGCCCACGTGGTCGGGGTGGAAGTGCGTGACGAAGATGCGGGCCACGCGCCCTCCCGCCTCCTCGAGCTCGCGCGCCCACGTCTCCCGGGCGTCGGGGAGGCCGATCCCGGTGTCCACGAGCGTCCAGCCGTCGTCGCCGGGCAGCAGGTAGGCGTGCACGTGCCCGGGCCGCGTCGGCAGGGGCAGCGTGACGCGGCGGATCCCGCCGGCGAGCTCCTCCATGCGCCTATTCAACAGCGCCCGCCGGGCGCAACGCCGGCCTTCCCTCGGGCGAACACGTGTTCTATCATCGGCCGGGTGCGGCCCGAGTACCGGCTGGAGCCCTGCAAGACCGCGCTCAACGCCGTGCGCGGCATGCCCTTCCGCTGGTCGCTGAACCCGTACATGGGCTGCGCCCATCGCTGCACCTTCTGCTACGTCCGCCACTTCGAGCAGCGCGCCGACCGCCCCGCCGACGACCGCTACGGCCGCTCGATCCGGGTAAAGACGAACGTCGCCGAGGTGCTGCGACGAGAGCTCGCCCGCCCCTCGTGGCGACGCGAGCGGGTGGCGATCGGCGCCGCGACCGACCCCTACCAGCCGGCCGAGGGCCGCTTCCGGCTCACGCGCGCCTGCCTCGTCGAGCTCCTGCGGGCGCGTACGCCGTTCTCCATCGTCACGCGCGGCCCGCTCGTCGTCCGCGACCTCGACCTCCTGCGGGAGGCGAGCGAGCGCCTCGAGGTCGCCGTCTACGTCTCCGTGCCGACGCTCGACGAGCGCGTCTGGCGGACGACGGAGCCCGGCACGGCCCACCCGCGTCAGCGGCTCGAGGCCGTCCGCCGCCTGGCGACCGCCGGCGTCGAGGTCGGCATCGGGCTGGCCCCGGTCCTCCCGGGCCTCTCCGACCGCCCGGAGCAGCTCGAGGAGGTGGTGCGCGCCGCGCGCGCCGCGGGCGCCCGCAGCATCTGGGCGAACCTCGTCTACCTGCGCCCCGGCGTCCGCGAGCACTTCCTGGAGGCGCTCGCGCGCGACTGGCCCGAGGAGGTCGCCCGCTACGAGCAGCTCTTCGCCGGCCGGGCGTACCTCCCCGCCGACGTCCGCCGCTCGGTCGTCGAGCACGTCCGCGCGGTCGCCCGCTCGACGCCCCTGTCGCTGCGCCGGGGCGCCGCCGTGCGCCGGCCGGCCGCTCGCGAGGAGGAGCAGCTCGCCCTCGCCGTCTGAGGCGAGGGGGAGGAGCCACCCGGGCCGACTCGTAGAATCGCCTCGTGGCCGACGAGATCACCTGCCTCATCGCCGACGACCACGAGGTCGTGCGCGAGGGCCTGCGGCTCGCGCTCTCGCGCTCGCCGCGCATCCGCGTGATCGGCGAGGCGGCGGACGGCGCCTCCGCGGTCGCGCTCACGGAGCGCCGGCACCCGGACGTGGTGATCATGGACCTGCGCATGCCCGACATGGACGGGCTCGAGGCGACCGAGCAGATCCTGGAGCGGGTCCCGGGCACGGCCGTCCTCATCTTCACCGCGTACGGCGAGCGCTCCCTGCTGCAGCGGGGGCTGGAGTCGGGCGCGCGCGGCTACATCCTCAAGGAGACGCCGCACGAGACGCTCCTGCGCGCCATCGAGAAGGTGGCAGCCGGGGAGTCGTTCGTGGACCCCGGCCTGATGGCCGACTTCGTCGCCGGTCGCGCGCAGCAGGAGATCCTAACCCCGCGCGAGCGCGAGATCCTGCAGCTCCTCGCCGACGGGATGTCCAACGTGGACGTAGCCAAGACGCTCTTCATCAGCCAGGAGACCGTGAAGAGCCACGTCCGCCACATCCTCGCCAAGCTCGAGGCCGACACGCGCACGCAGGCGGTCGCGATCGCGCTGCGCGAGGCGATGATCGACTAGCGCTTGAGCGCCGACCCCGAGCGCGAGCTGCTCGCGGCCCGCCTGCTCGCGGAGCAGGAGGAGCGCCGCCGCCTCGCCGAGCTCCTGCACGACGGCCCGGTCCAGCAGCTCTCGGCCGTGGCGCAGATGCTGGACGCCGGGCTCGAGGCCGCGCGGGCCGGGGAGAGCGCCCGGGCAGTCGAGGTGCTCGAGCGCGGGCTCGAGCTGGCCCGCCAGGCGAGCCGCGACCTGCGGGCGCTCTGCGACGACCTCGAGCCGCTGGCGCTGCGCGAGCTCGGCTTCGCGGCCGCGGTCGGCGCGCTCGCTCGGCGCGTGGCCGAGCGCCGCGAGCTCGAGGTGGTGCTCGACGTGGAGCACGGCGACACGCTCGGCGAGTCGGCGCAGAGCGCCCTGTACGAGCTCGTCCGGGAGGCGATCGACCAGGCGGTGCGGCGCGGCGCCCCCAGCCGGCTCGAGGTCTCGCTGCAGCCGACCGCGTCCGGCGGCGCGCTCCTCGAGGTGGCCGACGACGGCCCGCCCGAGCGGCGCAGCGCGGTGCTCGAGGCCCTCGCCGAGCGCGCCTCGTCGCTGAACGCGCGCTTCAGCTCCGAGCTCCGCTACCCCCGTGGCTCGACGATCCGCGTGGAGCTGCCCCCGTCCGCGGCCCGCCGCTAGACTCGCCCGCGTGGACGTGAACGGCAGGGGCGGCTACCTCGTCTTCGTCTGGACGCCGGCCGGCTACATCTTGCAGGAGCGTCCGGGCGACCCGCCGCCCGTCGGCGCCGAGCTCGAGGAGGGCGAGCGCCGCTTCCGCGTGAGCAAGATCGCCGACTCGCCGCTGCCCGGCGACCCGCGCCCGTGCGCGTACCTCCTCCCCGCCTGAGGGCGCGCCGGGCTACTCGGGCAGCTCGTTCTGGACGTTGTGCTCGGTCGCGTACGCGTCCGTGAGCGCGTTGATCCTCGCGGCGTCCGGGAACGCGTAGTTGATCTCGACGAACGCGCTCCACTTGTCCGGGAGCGCGTCCTCCGGGAAGATCGCCTCGACCGGGCACTCCGGCTCGCACGCCCCGCAGTCGATGCACTCCTCCGGATCGATGACCAGGATCCGCTCGAACTCGTGGATGCAGTCGACCGGGCAGACGTCCACGCAGGAACGGTCTTTGATGTCGATGCAGGGCTCGGCGATGATGTAGGTCACGGCGGCGAGTCTAGCCTCCCCGCCCCGGTCTCCCCCCGGGAACGGGAGGGCCGCTCAGGCGACGCCGGTGAGCTCCGCGACGAGCTCCGGGGCGCGCTCGACGAGCGCGGACTTGACGATCACCTGGTCGAAGCCCGCGGTGTGCGCGCGCTGGAGCCCGGCCCGGTCCGTGTGGTTCGTGAAGCCGACGATGGGGATGTCCGGCCAGGCCTCCACGACCTCCTCGGGCTCCACGCGGGCGATGTCCGCGATCACGAGATCGGGCGTGTGCACGCTGTCGCTCGTGACGAACCGGTGCCCCGGGCACAGGCCTTCGAGCTTTCCGCGGAAGAAGAGGTCGACCCCAACGAGCAGGATCGTCGCCACGGCGCGACACTAGCATCCCGCGCGGACGCCGATAATGCCCGCGTGGGACTCGCCCGCGGGCTCGACCTCATCCGCGCCGGCGCGTACTTCGAGGCCCACGAGGAGCTCGAGGAGGAGTGGCGCGAGGCGGAGCCCGGCGAGCGGGACTTCCTCCAGGGGCTCGTCCACGTCGCGGTCGCCTGGCACCATGCCGGCCGCGGGAACCGCCCCGGCTGCGAGCGCCAGCTCGAGAAGGCCGCCCGTCGGCTCGCCCCGTACGCGCCTGCTCACCGCGACGTGGACGTGGCCCGCATCCTCGCCCAGGTGGCCCGGGCGCGGGAGCTGGTGGCGGCGGGCTCGCTCGCGCTGCCCGACCCGGACGTCTAGAACGCGGGCTCGATCCCGAGCCACTCCAGGAAGCGGTTCAGGTACACGCGCAGCACGTAGAAGCGCTCGAAGAAGAGCAACAGCCCGAGCGCGACCAGCACCGCGCCGCCCGCGACCTGGATGGCGCGGTAGCGGTCGCGGAGCCAGCGGAAGGCGCCCATGGTGCGCGTGAAGACGGCGCCTGCGAGCACGAACGGAACCGCCAGCCCGAGGGAGTACACGGCCAGCAGGAGCGCCCCCTCCGCGACCGTCTCCGTGGAGCCCGCGAGCACGAGGACGGCCGCGAGGACGGGCCCGATGCACGGCGCCGCGCAGACGGCGAACGCGCCGCCGAGGAGGACCCGGGAGCTGCGGCTGCGCGCCCCCTCGAGCAGGCCCGCCCCCACGAGCCGCTCCGGCCAGGGGAGCAGGCCCGCGAACGCGAGCCCGAAGACGACGAGCACGAAGCCGGACACGCGCTCGAGCAGGAACTGGTTGCCGAGCAGGCGCCCGCCGACGAGCGAGGCGCCCACGCCGAGCGCGACGAACACGACCGTGAAGCCGGCGACGAAGGGCACGCTCGCGAGCACGACGCGGCGGGCGGTCCCGGGCTGGCCGAGGCGCTCCGCGTCCACCGCGGAGACGGCGGACAGGTAGCCGGGGACGAGCGGGAGCACGCAGGGGGCGAGGAAGGAGACGAAGCCCGCGAGGAAAGAGACGGGAACGGCGGTGGGGCTCACTCGAACCGGGCGAGCTCCTCGTCCACGCGGCGCTCGAGCTCCGGGCCGAGCGGCGCAGCCGGAGGCGGGCGCCGTCGGCTCCAGGCCCGCACGAGCAGCACGACCGCGGCCGCGCCGCCCGCGAGCGCGGCCAGCGGCAGCGCCCAGGCGAGGAGGCCGAAGCCGCTCCGCGGAGGCGAGGCCAGCACCCCGGGCCCGAACTCCGCGACGAGCGCATCCTTGATCTCCCGCTCCGAGTCGCCGGCCGCGATCCGCTCGCGGATGAACGCCTTCATCTTCTGCGCCACGGGCGCGTCCGACTGGTCGAGCGTCGTCTCGCACACGGGGCACACGAGCTCCGCCTCCAGGTCGGCCGCGTTCGGCGGCTCGGCAGCGGAGGCCGGAGCGGCGGCCGCGACGAGGGCGAGCGCCGCGAGCAGCGCGAGCTTGGCGCGCGTCATCGGCCCAGCGCCTCCCGCACGGAGCTCCGCAGCCGCGCACGGTCCTCGCGGGAGTTGACCGCGCCGACGAACGCCTCCACGACGCGGCCCTCGCGGTCGAGCACGAACGTCTCCGGGAACCCCGTCACCCCGTAGTCGGAGAGCGTGTCCCCCGGCCCGTCGTACACGATCGGGAAGGTGAGCCCGTAGCGCCGCACGAAGCGGCGCGCGTCGCGGCGGAAGTCCTTCGCGTCCAGGCCCACCACCACGAGCCCGCGGCTCCGGCTCTCCCGCCACACCTGCTCCAGGAACGGCGCCTCCTCGCGGCAGGGCACGCACCAGGAGGCCCAGAAGTTGAGGACGACGGCGCGGCCGCGCAGCGTGGAGAGCGTCAGCTCGCCTTGGCGGTCGAGGCGCTCGAGCGTGAAGTCGGGCGCGCGCGGGCGCTCGCCGCGGTTGGCGGCGGCGGCGAGGTCGCCGCCCTCCCCGCGCACGAGCGACCAGGCGAGGAGCACGAAGAGCAGGGCGACGAGGCCGATGCCCGCGCCCTGGCCGACGAGCCTGGCGCGCCGGCCCACGCGGCTAGCGCTCGAGGATGAAGACCGGGGTGCCGACCTCCACCCGCTCGAAGAGCCACTCGGCGTCGGAGATGCGCATGCGGATGCACCCGTGCGAGGCCGAGTAGCCGATGGACGCGGCGTCGGGCGTCCCGTGGATGCCGACGTACGGCGCGGAGATCCCCATCCAGCGCGTGCCGAGCGGGTTGCCCGGCCCGGGCGGGACGGGGTCCTTGCCCGCCGCCCAGCCCGAGGGCGGCGGGTACCACCACGGGTTCCGCTGCTTGGTCACGATCTCGTACCTGCCGAGCGGCGTCGGGTACGAGGCGAGCCCGGTCGCGACGCGGAACCAGCGTACGAGCCGCTCCTCGCGGAAGAAGAGCAGCCGCTTCGACGCGCGCAGGATGACCACCGCGGTCTCGAGCTCGACCGAGCGCACCTCCGGCCGGAGCACGTCGAAGGCGAGCCGGATCGGCTCCCGCTCGTTGCGGGCGAGCGCGAAGCGGAGCGCGCGCGCGTTGGCGAGCACCCGCAGCCGGCGGCCTTCCCGCGCGGGGAGCGCCCGCGGCTTCACGCCCTGCAGGACGACGCGCGCGTCCACGGGCTCGCGGTCGAGCGTGCGCGCGAGCCGCTCCACGTAGCCGCGGATGCGCGCCCGCGACACGCTCACGTCGAGCGGGACGACGGCACCCGGACGGGCGACGCGGGCGCGGCGGATCGCCTTCGGCACATTGGGGCGGGCGCCGAGGGCGCGCGGCTCGAGCCGGATCCTGCGCGCGTCCTCGACGAGGAGGACGAGCGGGCGGGCGAAGGCCTCCCGCACCGCCCTCGTCG
>DATLYU010000219.1:0-2779 GCA_035574435.1 Gaiellaceae bacterium
GGCGGCGAGCGCGCCGCCGCTCGCGAGCGCGGCGGCAGCGGTCGCTACGCGCGTGCGAGCCGGGCGCGCCGCCGGTACGTCCTCACCCCCTCCAGGGCCGACTCCAGCGACGCCTCGTCGCCGAAGCGGCCGACGGCGATCCCGAGCCGCGCGAGCCGCAGGCGCAGCGCCTCGCGCTCGAGCAGCCACAGCCGGTAGGCGAGCCGCGACGTCGCGTCCGTGCCCGGGTGGACGGCCCGGGTCGGGTCGACCTCGATCGCGACCACGTCGAAGCGCCGTGCGCGCAGGTCGGCGAGCGCGCGTACGAAGCGCTCGTCCACGAGGGGCGAGACGGCGACGACGAGCGCGCTCGGCGGGAGGACGCGCCCCGGGATGACGTTCACGTCCCGCCAGGTGTACGTGGGCTCGACCCCGGTCTCGAGGACGGTCTCGACGAGGCGCAGCCGCTGCAGCTCGCCCGTTCCGGGCTGCAGCCAGCGCAGCACGCCGCCGAAGCCGACGAGCCCGACGCGGTCGCGGCGCGCGAGGTAGCGGTCGGCGAGCGCGGCGGTGGCCCGCACGGCGTCCTCGAGCGTGCTCCGCCCGTCCCCGCGCACGTCCGCGAAGCCGTCCACGAACAGCACCACGTCCGTGTTCCGCTCGGGATGGCGCTCGGCCACGACGAGCTCGCCGCGCCGAGCGGACGCGCGCCAGCTGATGGAGCGGACGCGGTCGCCCGGCACGTACGCGCGCAGGTCGGCGTACTCGATGCCTTCGGCCTTCGCGCGCGCCACCTCGCTGCCGGCGAAGAGCTGCGTCTCGCGTGCGGGGACGATCCGGCGCAACGTCTCCGTGCGCGGGTGGGCCTTCACGAGTGCCGTGGCCGGGAGCGTGACCTCGCCCGCCAGGAGGCGGGTGCGACCCCACGCGCGGACCCGCACCGGGCCGAGCTCGTGCACGCCCCAGCGCGTGCAGCGCAGCGTGAGCGGGAGCGCCCGGTCCTCGCCCGCGGCCAGCCGCACCGCCACGAGCGCCGAGCCCTCGACCGCCGCCACGTCGGGCGGCAGGCGGAGCGCGAGCTCGAGGCGCTCGAGAGCCGACGCCGTGCGCACGCGCAGCTCGGCGGCGAGCAGCTCGCCTTCCACCGTCCGCTCCGTCGCGAGCTCGAGCGCCACCTGCGGCCGGGGCGCGCCCGGGCGGGCGAGGCCCAGGGCGAGCAGGAGCGCGAAGGGGGAGGCGAGGAGCGCGAGCTCGGGCCGGCGCAGCGCGAGCGCGCCGACGAGGCCGGCCGCGACGAGCACGGCGAAGGACTCGAGCCGCTGGCCGCGGGCCAGCCTCACGAACGGGGCAGCCCGGCCACGTCCTCGGCCGCGGGCGTGGGCACGGTGTCGAGCAGCTCGCGGACGACGTCGTCCGGCGACACGCGCTGCACCCACAGCTCCGGGCGGAGGACGAGCCGGTGGCCGAGGGCCGGGACGGCCACGGCCTTCACGTCGTCGGGCACGACGTAGTCGCGTCCCGCCAGGACCGCCTTGGCACGGGCGAGCAGCAGCAGGGCCAGGCTGCCGCGCGGGCTCGCCCCCACCGCAGCGCGGGCGGACGCGCGGGTCGCGGCCACGAGGTCCACGCAGTAGGCGCGCACGCTGTCCGCGACGTGCACGAGCTCGAGCGCCTGCTGCAGCTCGAGGAAGGTCTCCCGGTCGACCACCGCGTCGAGGACGATCGCCTCCTCCCGGCGCTCGAGTCGGCGGTCGAGCACCTCCACCTCGTGCTCGCGAGCCGGGTACCCGAACGCCGCGCGCAGCAGGAAGCGATCGAGCTGCGCCTCGGGCAGCGGGTACGTGCCCTCGTACTCGATCGGGTTCTGCGTGGCGACGACGAGGAAGGGCGGCCCGAGCGCGTGCGAGACGCCGTCGATCGTGACCTGGCGCTCCTGCATGGCCTCGAGCAGCGCGGCCTGCGTCTTCGGCGGCGCGCGGTTGATCTCGTCCGCGAGCAGGAGGTTCGTGAAGATCGGGCCCGGCCGGAACTCGAAGTCCCCGTCCCGCTGGTTCCAGACCGCAGAGCCGGTGATGTCCGAGGGCAGGAGGTCGGGAGTGAACTGGACGCGCGTGAAGCGCATGCCGAGCGCCTGCGCGAACGAGCGGGCGGCGAGCGTCTTCGCGAGCCCGGGAACGTCCTCCAGCAGGACGTGCCCGTTGGCGAGGAAGCCGGCGAGCACCAGCTCGAGGGCGTCCCGCTTGCCCACCACCGCGCGCTCCACCTCGTCCAGCACGCGGACGGACAGGTCGTGCACGCGGTCGAGGTCGGCGCTCACAGGCGTTCGAGGGATTGGACGAGGTCCTCGAGCTCCTTGATGGCGGCCCCGCGCGCCTGCCGGTCAGCGGGCGGCTCGCGGTCCGGCCGTAGGAGCTCCCAGGCGTCCACGCCAAGCGCCTCGCGCACGGCCGGCTCGCCGTCGTCGAGGACGAGCCCGCGCCGGCCTGCGAGGAGGTCGGCCGCGAGCTCGCGGAGGTGCGGGCGCAACCGGTGATGGAGGTCGAAGGACCAGGCCGCGGCGAGCGCGAGCTCCTGCTCGAGGCGGGCGAGCGGGACGGGGGCGTTCGCGGGGCCCGACCGGCCCCGGGGCGGGGAGCGCAACGAGCGGACCGGCGGGTAGCGGCGCCGGAGGGCCGCGAGCAGGACGAGCAGCGACGCGCCTGCGAGGACGAGCGCGTATGCCCGCACGGCGACGCCGACGCGTCCGGGCGCGAACGCGACGACGAGCGCGAGCGCGAGCGTGGGCAGCGCGAGCGCGCGG
>DATLYU010000220.1:0-19827 GCA_035574435.1 Gaiellaceae bacterium
TTGAGCTGGGCATCGATCGTCAGGCGCTCGCGCTCGATCGCCAGGAGCTGGCGCTGCAGCTGCTCGAGCTCGCGGAGCTGGTCGAGCGCGCGCTGCTCGTCGCCCTCCTCGAGGGCCCGCTGGAGCCGGAGCTGCCGCTGCTCCTGGAGGACCGCGTTGAACTGCTTCGCGGCCTCCGTCGCCTCGCGCGCCCGCTCGAGGGGGAAGAGCTCGCGCACGGCGGCGCGCGCCCGCTCGATCAGCTCGGGGTCGACGCGGCCGAACGCCTCCGCGACCATCTTCCCGACCGCCTCAATCGGCTCGCGGAGCGCTTGCGGCAGCGCGCTGATCAGGCGCCCGACGGCGGCGGCGACGGCCGCGGCCGCCGCCTCGATCTGATCGGGGATCAGCCGGAGCAGGCTCGCCGTCGTCGCCTCGAACGTCTGCTGCGCCGCCACGAGCTGGCGCAACTGCCCGAGCGCGCCCGAGAAGTCGAGCGAGGCGACGGCGCGGTTGAGCTCGGCCTGGACCCGCGCGGCCTCGCGCGCCGCGGCCACGAATTGCGCGAGCCCGGCGGCGGCCGTCGCGACGGCCACGACGAGCGCAGCCTTGGCGCCGGAGAGGCTCCGCGCCTCGCGGGCCGCGGCGGACATCGTGAACACCATCTGCCCGAGGGCTGGATTCACTTCCGCCACGACCTGGCCCGCGAGGGTGCGGACCATGGACGTCACGTTGCGGATCTCGCGGCCGGTGAGCTCGCTCGCCTTCGCCACCTCGCCGGAGGCGCGCGTGATCGCCTGCGACGTGCGCGTGAACTCGCCCTCGAGCTGGCGGAGCGCCTGCGACGCCTCGTTCTGCGCGCGGATGACGACGCTGAGCTCAAGCGCCATCGCCGGGCTCCTCGATGCCGATCGCGGCGAGCTCAGGCGGCAGCGCGGGCTCGCGCGGCGTCTCGCGCTCGCTCATCACGCGCCAGTCGAACACCAGCGCGGGCAGGGGCCGCTCCAGGAGCTCGCTCGGCAGGCGCCGCGTCTGGCGGGCGAGCTGGCGCAGGAGGGCCCTGACGGGCGGCGCGCCGAGGCGGAGGATCCGGCCGTCATCCTCCGGCACCCAGCCCCAGAGCCGCAGGAGGCCCACCGCGAGCGGCTCGCGGTCCTGCCCGAGCCAGGCGACGGCCTCGGGCGTGTCGAGGCGCGGGCGCACCAGGCACGCCGCGAGGAACCGGTCGACCCACTCGGCCCACGCGAGCTGCGTGTCGCGCCGGGCCGCTGGCGGCAGGGGCTCGTAGCACGGGGCGCCGGGCGCGCTCGCGGGCAGCCCGAGCAGGATCCGCGCTGGCGGCCAGGTCGCCTCGAGGACGAGCGCGCCCGGCGGGATCGGGGCGTCGTCGCCGGGCGCCGCGACGAGCGGCTCGGCCCGGCAGTACGCCGGACGCCCGAGGCGCTCGGCGAGCCAGGGGAGCGGCAGGAGCGCCACGCTACGCCCCCGCGGCCGCCGCCTCCGTGGCCGCCGCCGCCGGGAGCAGGCCGGAGAACTCCAGCACGGCCTGGGCGAGCGCGTCCACGTCCTCGCCGAGCCAGGCGGCGGCCTCCGGCGTGAGCTTGGGCTCGACGGCGGCCGCGCTCACGATCCGCAGCGCGACCTCGTCGTGGGCGCGCCGCCACTCCAGCTGGCGCTCCCAGGGCAGGCCCGCGAGCCACGCCGCGACGCGCTGGCGCTGCTCCTCGGGCGGGAGGGCCGCCCACTGCGCGGCCTCGGGCGCGGGCGGCGGCAGGAGCGCGAGGTACTCGGCGCGCCGGAGCGCGCGCACGCGCACGTACACGTCCTGCCCGAGCCGCGCGCTCGTGGCCGGGCAGCGGACCGCCATCGTGCCCGCGCGCTCGAGGAGCTCGAGGGTCAGGTAGCTCGCGCCCTCGGGGAGATGGCCGTTCGTCGTCGTCATGCGAGATCCCTCAGTCGAACGTGATCTTCAGGTCGCCATTCGCGCTCGGCAGCGTGCACAAAAGTGTCGTGGGGAAGACGACGAGGCCGTCGCGCACGCCGAGGCCCTGCGCCACGACCTGGACGCTGCTCTCGGGCGTGGCCCCCGCGCCGAACGCGAACTTCACGCGGTTGTACTGGGCGCTCCCGACCTGCCACGTCAGGTCGTGGAGCGGCGAGCCGTCGCGGAGCGCCGCCCACCAGCCGGAGTTGGCCTCGCGGTCCGCCTCGGGGTCGATCGTCACGCGGGGATCGCGGTCGATCCGCGTGACGCCCGCCACGCCGCGCGCGGCGTTGATCGCCTGGACGGGCTGGAGCGCGTTGTTGAGCGCAAGGCTGATCGTCGAGATCCGCGGCGCGTAGTTCGCCGCGCCGATCTGGAAGTTCGCGCTCACGAGCGTCGGCCAGCGCGGCGTGGCGTTGACATTGCCCGCGACGTAGGTGATGTCGGCGCGCTCCTCGAGCACGCCGACGAAGGAGAACTCGGCGCGCAGCAGGCCCGCCGCGCGCGCCGTGAAGCTCACGGTGCCGAGGCAGCCCACGAGCTGGTAGGCGGGCGCCGCCCCGCCGGGCACGTCGAGGACCAGGTAGATCGTGACCGTCTCGTCCGTGTTCGTCGGCTGATACGTGACCTTCTCCGCATTGAGCGTCGTGTCGACCGTCTCCGCGAGCCCGCACGCGCGCAGCGGGACAGAGATCTCCGGCTTGACGCTCGCCGAATAAGCGGAGCCGCGGCCGCGCACCGGCATCGCGAAGTCGAGGCGCGCGGTCGTGACCGACATCGCCGAGGGCAGGCGGCCCAGCTGCCCGGGCGCGCGGATCGGCGTCTCGCCGGGATCGATCGTGAGCCGGATCGACTCCGGGTCGACGAGCAGCACGTCGCCCGCGGTGTACGTCCCGGCGAAGACGTCGGTGCCGCTCGTCGTCTCCGCCTTCATCGCGACCACGGCCCGCGTCTGGCGCGGGACAGTCAGCTCCGCCATGGCCTGCCTCCCTAGCCCACGGTCTTGGTCTCGTCCGCAAGGATCGCGACGTGCTGGGCGAACGCACCGAGCGGCTCGAGCACGCCGTCGTCCGTCTCGTCCTCCAGGAACTCCACGCCGCGGGCGAGGCCGCCCAGCGTCTGCTCGGCGTAGAGCGTGTCGATCACGTCGGTCTGCAGGCGGAGGAGCCAGCGGCTCGCGGGCGTGCCGCCCTCGCTCCGCACGTAGCCGTAGATCACGGCGTGCAGGCGGTCCTCGACCATCGCCTGGCCGCCGACGGTCGCGACGATCCGCGGCCGCGAGCCGGAACCGACGCTGACGATCAGCACCGGGAACTGCGTCGCCTGCTCGATGCCGGTCCAGGTGCGCGTGACGATCGGATCGCGCGGATAGCGCCAGCCGCCCGGGCGGGTGCCCGTGAGGCCCTTGAGGCGGGTGACGACGGCCTCGAGGAGCCGGTCGCGCAGGGGCTCAGGCACCGAACGCCTCCCGGACGGCGGCCTCGAGGTGGGCCCGGGCCGACGGCAGCACGGCGCGGTAGGCGCTCTCAAGCCAGTGCCGCGCGCGCAGCCCCGGGTGCCTGACGCGGGCGGCGAACGTCAGCTGGCCCGCGCGCGAGACGAAGCGCAGCGCCGCATGCCCCTCGCGACGGCGCGCGGCGCGGGGCCGGATCTCCCAGGGGCCCTCGAGGCCGAACTCCTGCCACGCCGCATAGAACGCCCGCCGGCTGACGCGCAGGCGCCCGACCACGCCCGCCCCCTGCTGGCGCACGAGGACGCGGATCGAGCGGGCGAGCGTGCCGGTGCGGGGCTGGAGGACGGCGCCCGCCGCGTGCTGGCGCGCCCGTGCGGCGACCTCGGCGAGGAACCGCCGGACGGCCGCCGGGATCGCCGCCTCGACCCGCGCGCTCGGCCGCGGGCTCGGCAGCGTCGTGGTGACCTCGGTCGTGATGCGCGCGGGCATCAGGCGAGCACCGTCGCGCGGTAGGCGTCGAGGATCGCCCGCGCCTCGCGCGGCAGGACGACGTCGAGGAGCGTGACGCTCCCGCTCGGCAGCGTGACGGTCGTGACATCCGCGAGCTGCTTCTGCTGGTCGCGCCAGTAGCGTTGGATCACGTAGAGGCACGCGAGCTGAAGATCCTCGGGGATCTGCGAGAAGCCTCCGGTGTAGGAGACGACGACGGTGTAGGGATGCCGCGTGCTCACCAGCCACCCGCCGGGCCGGACGAGCTTGTAGGGCGCCAGGCGCGTCTCCTGTGGGTCTGGGGCGACGATCACGTCGGCATTGGCCGGGTCGCCGTCGGCCTCGCTCCGCCACACGGTCTGCGCGACGCCGTTGACGCTTACGGTCACCGGAGCGCTCGTGTCGACCGGCACGTCGCCGAGGTAGAGATCGCGACCGAGCGGCGCCGCGTAGCGGCGGTTCGCGTACGTCGCCCTCACGAGGCGCCGGCCGCAGTAGCGCTCGCACCGGTCGCTGGCGCGGTTGATGGCGACCTCAACGGCGGGGTCATCCACGGAGCCCGAGAGGTTGAGGAACGCCTTCGCGGTTTCGAGCGAGACGAGCGCGTTGGCCGCGAGCGGCATGGCCTACTTGTCCTCGCCCGGGGCGCGCATCTTGTGCTCGGCGGGCTGCGCGCGCTGCCGCACGCGTCCGCCCTCGCTGACCAGGCCGAGGCGGTCGGCCTCGGCCTGCGGGATCAGGCCCCCGGCGCCCGCCAGCAGCCACGCCGCGCGCGGATCGCCCTCCTCGACGACCGTCGCGCGGTCGGCGGCGAGATAAAGCGGGCGGTCGGCGACGAGCCCGCCACTCGGGACCTGGTCGCGGAGGCGGACGACGCGCAACACGACACCTAGAGCCCCGGCGGCAAGTAGAAGACGATGACCTCGAACTTGCCGGCCGTCAGCGCGGCGGTGCCGATGGTCATCGTGATGTTCCGCGCTGCGGTGAGCTTGATCGGCGCCGTGGCGAAGGTTTTCGTCGCGGCCTTCCAGCCGGTCGAGCTCCAGGGCGCGCCGGAGATCGCGGCGGCGCTCTGGAGATCGCCGGCCGCCTCCGTCTCGACGCTGATCGTCGCCGCGCCGCCGGAGGTCGGCACGGTGATAACGTTGAGGAACGCCGCGAGGACCAGGGCGCCGCTCGGCAATGCCGCCGACGGCATCAGGTTGATCGTGCTGACCGCGCCGCCGTCGACGGCGAAGTCGTAGAGCGCGCGCGCGACGAGGATCGGCACGCGCACGATCTCGTTGTCGCGCGGGACGGTCGCGAGCTCGTGGACCTGGGGCATCAGGCGACCTCCTGGTAGACGACCGCGCCGTCGACCGAGACGGCGGCGGAGAGGTTCAGGACGAGCGCCTCGCCAGCCGCCGTCTCGAACCAGCCCTCGGGGCTGAACGGCGCGGCGACGACGGTGCTCGCCGCGAGCGTGAGCCCGCCGGTGAGCGCCGTGGCCGCGCCGCTCTTGAAGGTGGCAACCACGGCCCCGGCGCCGACCAGCAGGAAGGCGAGGACGCGCAGGCGCTTGCCCGCGACGGCCGCGACGAGCGTGGTGTCGCCCGACGTGGCGACGTCGACGGCGGCGTACCGCGCGACGCTCCCGACGGCCGGCATGGACTAGATCCCGGTGACGGTGCAGAACGCCGCCGGGCGGTAGACCACGAAGGCGACGCGCAGCCCCGCGCGGATCGTGCGCATGCCGCTCGTGAACTGCGTGCCGGTGAATCCGACCTCGACCTCGATGCCGCGCCGCTCGAAGAGCTGGCAGAAGTTCCTGAAGTCGCCGACGAGGCCGGTCCCCTCGGTGAGGCTGTCCGCCTGCACGACGCGCACGCCCCAGATCCGCTCCGGGCCCGGCTCCGAGGGGCTGCCCCAGATGTAGATGCCGTCCGCGGTGCGGAGCAGGCGGATCTCCTGCCAGTCGTTCGGGTGCACGACGAAGGCGTCGGGGAAGGCGCGCCCGGTGACGCGGACCTTGGTCAGCGCCTTGTACACGGCGTCTGGCACGGGATCCGTCCCCTTCGCCTGCGTCTGGATCCCGGTGACGTTCAGGATTCCGCGCAGGTTCGGCGCGACGCCGTTGCCGTTCAGTACCTGGTTGTCGAGCCGCTGGCGGATGCCGAAGGTGAGCCGCTGCGTGAGGTAGCTCTGGACGCCCTCGACGTCCTCGAGCTGCTCGTCGGAGACGGGGATCGAGTCGCCGATCGAGCGCACGGTCGAGCTCTTCTCGGTCAACTCGAACGCCGACTCGGCGTAGGCCGCCGCCTCGGCGCGCTCCGCCGCGCCGTGCGTGCGCGTGGTCTCCTCCATGTAGACGATCGCCGCCTGCTGCGTCGTGCCCGTCGGGATGATGTCGAGCACCTGGATCGGCCGCGTCGCCGCCTCGATCACGAGGCCGGGAATGCGGGTCGTCTCCGGCGGCCAGCCCGCGGTCGTGATGAAATTGGCCTTGAGCTCCCGGAGGCCGAAGCGCTCGTCGGTCCAGCTCGTCGGCGTGCGGCCCGTGCGCCAGTCGCTGAACGGCTTGCTCTTGACGATGATTTCGCCGAGCGTCAGCCCAGCGGGCTCCGGCGTCTCCGGGCCGGGCCACGGGAGCGTCCGACGCGCGGCCTTCCGCTCGCGCTCGGCCTCCTCGAGGATCTGGCGGGCCTGATCCTCGATCGCCTTGAGCTCGCGGTACCGCTCGTACTCCTTGGCCTCGTCCTCGGCCTGGCGGTTCCACTCGCGGAGCTTGGCGACGGCGCCCTCGGCGTCCGTGGCGCCGGTGAGCTCGAGCACGCGCGGCTTGCCGAAGTCGAGCGCCTCGCCGGCGGCCTCGAAGACCTCGGCGATCCGGCGCTGGGTGGCGAGGAGTTTCTCCTGGGCTTCGCGGACCTTGTGCATCGGCTCCTCCCGTGGGCGCCGGATGCAGCTCCGCGAACATGACGACGGGCCACCCGGCGCGTGAATCGCCGCAGTGGCCCGTCGAAAGGCCGACAGTGCGTGCTACCGTGGAGGCTAGTGACCCTCCGCCGCTAAGTCAAGGGCTGACAACAGCTGTGAAAGAGATGACTATGAGTCACGGAACGGTTCGAACACGTTCTGCCAGCCGCAGTTGGGGCAGCGCCAGACCTGGCGCGGCGGGGGGATCAGGGCGCGGAGATCGGCCGCGTGCCGGAGGACGCCGACCAGGCGGAGCGGGACAGCGGTCTCGCCGCACCAGTAGCTGCAGCGGTAACACCGCACCTCGTCCCGCACGTCGGGCTCAGGCACGCGGCAGCAGGCGCGCGCGCGTGCGCTCGAACCGCGCGAGCTCGACGAGGATCTGGCCGCGGAGCGCGGCGGTCGGGTCGGCCGCCTTCACGGCCACGGTGCGCGTCCCGACGCCGGCGCCCACCAGCACGGGCGAGACCTCGTGCACACGCACGCGCTTGAGGACGCGCCGGGCCCCGAGGGCGCGGAACTCCGGCGTGAGCTCGGCCGTCTCGAGCACGTCGAACCCGTAGCTCCATTCCTGCAGGTCGCCCATGGCCTGCACCGTCGCGAACGTCTCGCGGCCCGCCGTCGTCTCGAGGAAGAACCGGCCGCGGAATCGCGCCTCGGTCGGCGTGACGCGGAGCTCGCCGCGGCCGACGGGCAGCGCGCCGAGCCAGGACGTGTGCCCGTACGCCGAGAGGCGGACCGGGGCTCCGTCCTGGAACGCCTCCGGCAGCGTCAGGTCGCCGTCGCTGTCGACGACGCCGAAGGTGGCGATCACGGCCTCCACGAGGCCCTGCGCCTCGTCGGCGACGCTGACCTTGAGGCTCTTGCGCGTGCGCGCCCGCTGCTCGGCCCGCCAGGCGGCCTCGCAGACGGCGTGGCGCTGCGCCGGGTCGGTGAACTCGTCGGCCAGCGCGCGGTGGCAGCGCGCGATGAACTCATCGTGCGTCTCGTCAGCGGCGGGCGTGGGAATCGGCATCGTCGGTCGTCTCCTCGTCAGCGGGGACCTCCGCGGGCGGGCGCGGCGGCACCCAGAAGGCGTTAGCGGGCTGCGCGTAGATCTCATCCTCGGGCCCGACGCGGAACCCGAGCTCGCGCTTCGCCTCCGAGCGCTTGAGCAGGCCCATCGCCCAGTGCGCCCGCACGCGCTCGTGCTTCTCGCTCACGTCCTCCATCAGCGCGGGCACATTCGCCGTGTCGAACCGCAGGCGCCAGCGGTCGGGTCGAGGCTGGAGATCGGGCAGGAGCTGCCGCGCCACCTGCTCGGCGACCAGTTCCTGCAACGGGATCACGCAGTCCGTCCACGCCATCCGCCTCATCTCCCGCATCGTCGCGCCGACCTTGGTGGTCTGCAGCCCGGTGCCGAAGCCGACGACGGCGGCGGGAATGCCGAGCGCTGCGCACACGCGCTCCTCCGCGACGTCGCGCAGCGGCGAGACGTCGAGGCCCTGCATGTTGTACTGCAGCACGTTGACGTCGGTCGGCTGGCCGAGCGCGAGCGGCTTGCCGCGCTCGTCCCCCGTGAAGTGCTGCAGGATGTACTCCTTCGTCGCCTGCACGTCCTCGCGCGACGCCATGCCGCGCTCGCGCGGCGCGATGATGATCCCGATGATCCCGAGGTTCTTGAGGATCGCCGCGGCGAAGTTGGCGGCCTGGTCGTCGGTGTAGATCTCGCGCGCCACCGACGCGAGCGGCGAGAGGCCGAGGCGCGGGTTGCGCGGGTCCAGCCCGTGGCGGATGTGGACGACGTCCGCGACGGGCACGTCGATCACGCGCCCGCCCGTGGTGTACCTGTACCGCTCGATGAACGCGTCGGCCGAGGTCCAGTGCGGCGCGATCATCGTGCTGGGCACCCACCAGAGCTGGACGACCTCGTCGAAGCCGTTCCTGACCTTCAGCCAATACGCGTTGCCCGACAGCATGAGGTCGAGGATCGTCGCCATCCAGAGCTCGCGCCCGCCGTAGAACGGCGTCGGCCGCGCCAGGAGATCCGTGAGCGGATGCGGCTCGACGCGCTCCCATTCGCCGTCGCGGAGCCGCTCGACGACCGGCGCAGCCTGCGGGAAGTTCCGCATGAGCCAGTTGAGCGGCGGCGCGATGACCGACGACTGCAGCCCGTCGCCCACCTCGCGGCCGTAGTTGATGCGCGTGCCGGGAAAGAGCAGCGTCGCCCACGACGGGCTCGCCGGGAAGAACTCCTTGAGCCGTTGCGCCGTCCGCCGGACCGCGCGCCACGCCGCGGTGAAGAGTTTGAGGATCATGCCCGCCCCCGCCAGCCCGCGTTGCACGGCTTGCACGTGCCGCGCAGGTTCTCCGGCGCGCTCAGGCCCCCGCGATGGAGCGGCACGATGTGGTCCACCTCCGTGGACGGCCGTGTCCCGCAGAGTGTGCACACCGGATCGCGCGCGAGGATCTGCCGCCGCAGCCGCTGCCACGCCGCGCCATAGCCGCGCTGCGCCGTCGTGCCGCGCGCGCGGTCGCGCGCCCGGCGGCAGGACCCGCAGTACTCCTGGGGTGGCACGATCCACGCCGTGCGGCAGCGCGGGCACTTCCGCCGGAGGATCGCGCCTAGAGCGGCCGCCATCCGCCCACCTCCCCGGCCAGCACGCGTGCGAGCGCGGTGACGAGCGCCGAGACGCCGTCGATCCGGCCCGTCGAGCGCACCTTGGACGGCTTCAGGTTCAGGTTCGCGTCGACGTCGCAGACCGTGTTGCTCACGCACCACCGCATCACAGGATTCCCATCGTGGCGGATCTGCCGCTGGAGCACGGCCCGCTCGAGCGCCTTGGCGGCGGGCGCGAGCATCCGGATCGTCTGCGGGACCTCCACGACCGGCACGCCGTCGCGCTGCAGGCGCACGATCAGGTCGCGCGCGTTCCACGGGTCCACGCCGACCTCCACGACGTCGTAGGCGTGCGCGAGCTCGCGGACGCGCTGCTCCACGAAGCCGTAATCCGTGACGTTCCCGGGCGTGACGCGCAGCCACCCCTCGCCGACCCACTGGCGATAGGGCACGCGGTCGCTCCGCTCGCGCTCGGCCAGCGCGGCCGAGGGCACCCAGAACTCCGTGCGGACGATGTACGCCTCGCCGTCGGGGATCACCAGGGCGAGCGCCGTGAGGTCGCGCGTGCTCGCCAGATCGAGGCCGAGCCAGGCGCGCCCCCGCATCTCCGCGACGAGGTGGGGCGCGGCGCACGCGTCCCAGTCCTCCAGCGAGAGCCACCGCGTCTCGGCCGCGACGGCCTGGTTCAGGTAGTACCTGCGGAACGTGGCCTCGAGCCCCGGGATCGCGCGGGCCCGCGCGGCGAACTCGCGCATCTCCTCCAGCGAGCGGAAATCGCCGAGCGCGGGATTCGCGAGCGGCCAGACGCGCTCGTCCCACGGATCCGCCTCGAGCGGCGCCTCGAAAATCCACGGCGAGAAGGCCGGATCGTGGATCTGCCCCGCGCGCACCGCGCGCCCGTACTCCACGAGCTGCGCCATGAGCCCGCCCGCCGCTCCGGGATCGCCCTGCGTGCTGATGATCAGCGTAAGCGGTTCCGCCCTGGCGCCCGTCCCCGTCGTCAGCGCGTCGTAGAGCTCGCGTCCCGCGCCTGTGCCCCACTGGGCGAGCTCGTCGATGATCACCACACTCGGGCTCAGGCCGTGCGCCTTGCCCGCGTCGGAGGAGACTGGCAGGAGGCGCGAGCCCGTGGCGAGATCCTCGATCTCCTTCGCGTGGCGCTTGATGTTGACCCGGTCCAGCAGCTTCGGACTGCGCCGCAGGAACGCGACGACCTCGTCGTAGAGCAGCGACGCCTGGTCGCGGTCCTTCGCGGCGCACACGATCAGCCCGCGCGGCTCCGTCTCCGGCCCGAGCAGATGCGCGAGCGCGAGCGCCGCGCAGAGCGTCGTCTTGCCGTTTTTGCGCCCCAGCGTGAGCAGCCCGGTGCGCACGATGCGGCGCCCGCTCGCGTCCGTCGCGTACCACGCCTCGATGATCTCGCGCTGCCACGGGCGGACCCGGAACGGCTCGCCCGCCCGCGCACCGCTCGTGACGGTCAGCGACTCGAGGAAGCGGACGACGCGCTCCGCGCGCGGCAGATCACGGCGGGCCCATGTCCGCGACTGCCCGCGGCGCGGCGAGACGAGGAGGGCACCGCCCTTCGGCGCGGCGCCCGGCCCACGCAGTCCCACGGCCACACGCTACCGGAGTTGCCACGCTGACACAAGGATTCTGTGCCAGGTTGGCCAGAATTGTGCCAGTTTGGCCCGAACTTAGTGCAAAGTTGGGCAGCGCGCGGTCATGGCAAGGGGGGGCCTCGGAAGAAATCGACCCCGGCTATCCCACACTCAAGACGGGCGGATCCGGCGCCGGGGATCGCTGGCGCGTGCATCCGGGGGCCGCAGGGCTCACGGCCCGCCCCGGCCCCTGCGGAGGTCAAGAGTCTAGCCGGATCAGGCCGGGCGACGCAAGGCCGCCCGCATGCACGCCGTGAAACGCCCTGAAAGGTCGCTGGCGGGCACAGTGACGGGCACAGTGCCTCGCATCTCCGCGTCGTGGCGGCGGAATTCCCCGCGCACTGGATTACAAGTCCAGCGCGCACTCAGCTGAGCGACCTGGCCGACCTTTGCCCTCTGGACCTGACGCTCACGATCACCAGCGCTCGACGCCGACGACAGGCCACGAGCTCGACCGCCCGACCCTCTCCCACCACGGCACCGACCCCCACCCCAACCGGCCTTGCGCCACAGGACGCGAGCGCGCGCGGGCGAGCGCGGCGGCGCGGCGCACCCCGAAGAACCGAGCTCCTCGATCAGAGACTTATCGGCTTTCCCCGATAGCTCCTATCGGGAGTAACCGATACAGCCCGACTGTTGGCACGCAGTTTTCGCGGCCGTGTCAAGAAAAAATTTTTCGCGATCTGGCGAGATGCGACGCGGACTTACCGCGAGCAGTCCGAGTCAAGGCGAGGAGAAGACCCAGTAGACTCCCCCTCGGACTCCCCCTCGGGGGATCCGAGCAGGAGCGCATGCACCTGCTGCAGCAGGCGCTCCGCGCTGGGATCGCCCTCACGCGCGCGGGTCGCGATCTCCCCGAGGCGGAGGAGCAGGCGGGTGTGGAGCAGGTCCGCCTCGAGGAGCGCCAGCGTGCGCGCATACGCTGGCGAGACGCGCCGCTCGCCGGACTCCCAGCGGGCGACGGTCGCGACCGAAGCGCCGACCGCCTGAGCGAGACGCTGTTGCGTCCAGCCCAAGCGGCGGCGCAGGGCCCGAATCTCGTCCGGGCTGATCACGCCGGAGTCTCTCGCGGCACGCCCCAGAGGTCGAGGAGCTCGTGCGCGAGATCCTCGATGCGGTCGCATTCGTCGTCGGTCAGCGGCTCGCCCCACTCGACCGAGGCGTGGCCGTCAGAGAGGCCGAGTCTGCCGTCCGCTCGATCATGGCCCTCCCCTCCCCTTGGCCGCGCGCTCATGCGCTGCGGAGTTCCTCGACGAGCTCCGGGTACGTCTCCGCGTAGTAGTCCGTCGCGAGGATGTACTCGCGGACGATCTCTGGCAGCCGCTCGACGTCGGCCTCCGTGAGCGGCTCAAGCCAAGTGGTGGCGCTGTCGTCCGCGAGCACGAGCCTCGGCGCCCCGTCGGCTGCCACGTGCTCCTCGACGTGGAGATCGTGGGGGCGTCGCCACGGGAGGCCGGCGGCCTCGTAGACCTGCCGGATCCTCTCATCGAGGATCTCGATCGCTCGGGTCCGGGCCAGCGCTTCGGCCCTGGCGACGGCCTCCACGAGAAGATCCTCGGCCTCCTCGGGATCTGACACCTCGCGCCTGATCGACGAGGCCAGGGCGGCCTCGTCGCGGTCGCTCAGGCCATTGATGGCCGTCGCGACCCACTGCTCGGCGTGATCGTAGATGCTGGTGATCTCGCGCTCGATCAGGTGGTCGAGATCCATGATTCGCCTCACCGAGCCACCCGATCGGGCGGCTCTCTCCGGACGCGCCACAGATCCGTGCCAGGGACGGCCCGACGCGTGAGCCGGTACCGCCCCCGGACGTCGTGCCCACCCTCGACGTGCGACGCGGCGGATTCGACGACCAGGCCGCGTCGGGCCCCGGGAACCCCCTCGACCATCAGCAGCCCGCTGGGGGTCCGGACGAGCTGCCCTCCGCCAACGATCGGCTCACTTAGGATCTCGATCTCCCTCATGTCGGCCTCCCCTCCTCCACGACCTCGGCAGCGATCGCCGAGGCCAGTGCTTCTTCCTCGTCGTCGTTGGCGACGACGAGGCCCCTGAGTCCCGTCGCCGAGAGCGCCGCATGGACGCACTCGTGGGCGAGCACATACACATCGGCGCTCGCGACGTGGATCGCGAGCGGCGCCCGCTCGACGTGGAGCCCGAGCAGGGCGCAGCCGACGGCGCCCGCCCGCATCCGGTCCGCCACGGTCAGAGGCCGGACCTCCGGCGGCTGCTCGGGTGGCAGCACCGGCCAGCCGCGCCGGGCGCAGGCCGCGCGGACGGCGGCCCAGACTGCTGGCAGTCGCTCACGGGCGTGCGCGAGCTCGGCCTCGGAGGGCGCCGGGATCGTGAGCGGCCCGGCGCCGTCGGGGCCGAGGGACGTCGCCGCCAGGCGGCGGTAGAAGATCGCAGCGACGGCCGAGCGCTCGGCGTCGCGGCGGATCTGCTCGACCACGCCGAGGCGGTCGACCGCCTGCACGAGGTTCCGCGCTCGGTGCAGGCGCTCCTCGACCTCGGCAGCCGTCAGCCACTCGCCGTCGGCAGTGCGGACCTCAGGCCCGCGCGGGCCGAGGCGGTAGCAGGCGTCGACGTCTTGGGCAAGGAGCCAATCCGTCGCCCAGGACGCCACGGTTGGGTCGGCGGCGCCGAGCGCGGCACGGACGGCTCGGTGGAGCCTCCGGAGGAGTCGGCCGCGCAGCGCCCCCCGCGCGGCGGCGTCGAGCGCCCTGGCCCCGAGCGCCTCGCCGCCGAACAGGTCGCCGCTGGAGACACGCTCGGTCTCCAGGACGGGCATGATCGGACGGCCCCCGCAGCGGCAGTAGCTCAGGTCACACGGCCGTGGGGCGTGCGGCGAACCCCCGCCGCGCTTGCACCTTGAGCAGAGGCACCAGCGCTCGTGCTGGGAGCGCTGGCACCACGGGCACGGGCACGGGGCCCCCGTGAGCCCCGCAACGACCTGCGTGAAAAGAAAATGGGCCCGAACCCGCTCATAGCGGGCCCGGGCCCACTCCACGATGCGAGGATCCCGCCGCCGCCGCGCGCCGAAGATCGCGGCAGTGACGGGATCCTCCCACTGAGCCGCCGCCGCGTAGGCGGCCCAGTGGCCCTGGCTGGCTGCCCGCCGCCAGCGGCGACGGGCACGGGAAAGAGCCGTAAGCGCCATACCCCTTCCGCCTTACCGGCTCTCCTGCTCGCGCTTCATCGCCTCGTGCTCGAGGCGATGCCAGTATCTGAGAAGCGCGATGCCAGCATCGCGCCACCCCCGCAGATCCCTGCGGTGGTCGCGGATGAGATGCCGACGAAGCTTCTTGATCTCCTCGTGGATCGTCATTTCATTCTTCATCGCGCTTCCTCCTTCCTACCCTCTCTTGATAGCACGTGCAATGCCACGTGATACGTGCTCGCTAAGTCCTTGTTATCCCTAGCGTGTCTTCCTGGCATGTTGCGGAAATGAGACGCGGAATCAGTGCCAGCGCGGCAGAAACGAGGATTGCTCCGCGTTTTCGCGGACTTAGTCTATTGCGTGGAGGAGACGGTCAGGGTGGCGTGTGTTGCGTCGGGGAGACGCAGCGCGGGCAGTCGCAGACTGGATCTGTCGCCAGCGCCCCGGAGCGGATGTAGCCAGCGATGCGCGCAGCCGTGCCCACGCGCGCGGCCGTCGCCTCGTCGCGACCCCCGTGCGCCCGCGCCCAGCGCGCCTCGCGGTCGGCGATGGCCGCCGCGCGCTCGCGCTCCTCCGCCGCGCGCGCCTCAAGCGCCCGCCCGATCTCGGCGGCCGCTGCCCGGCGATGGTCGCTGTGCTCCGGGCAGGGCTCGCGGGCGCAGCCCAGGATCGCCGCCACGACCGCGGCCAGCCGCTCTGCGGTCAAGACGCGCGTTTCACGGCCTCCCACGGCCGCAGGGGGTCTTAGGATACGGGTCCGGCCGAGATCTCGCGTTTCACGGCGTTTCACGGCCCCGCTACGGTCCATGCGCGCCGGAATCCTTAGCTGCGCGGAGCCATGCACTGCCGCCAGGCAGCCGCCCGCTGGCCCCAGAGGCCTCGCGCAGTCGTTCGACCGCTGCTCGCATCCGCTCTGCGGAGCGGCGCCGCTGATCCGGCGAGACGCGACGGCGGCGGTAGGCCCGGACGAGCTCGGCGGCCCGGTCCAGGTCGCCGAGCGGCGCGAGCAGGTTGGCCTCGTCGTCGCCGATCTGGTGCCGACGCCACCCCAGCGGCAGCGCCTCGAGCGCCCGCCGCACAACGCGCCGCCCGCGCAGGTACACCACGAGCGTCGTGCGGTCGTGGGCGCCGACCGAGCCCCGGCGGCCTGGGATGACGGGCAGGCGCTCGGCGTCGAGCCGGATCCTCCAGCGGGTCGTCACGGTGCGGAGGTCGACGAGATCCTCTCGGTGCGGCAGCGGTCGGGCCGTCTCCTGCTCGGCTCGCGTCATCGGCGTGGCTCCGTGTGGGCCCACCAGCACCGGGCGAGCGCGCACGGCGTGGGGGCGCTCAGGGGCACCTGGCGGCCCTGGACGAGTTCCCAGAGCTCGGCGGCGGGGTGGTGGGAGACCTGCGAGCAGTACCGGCGGCGCGACCAGGCGCAGAACGCCTCGAACTGGTCGTAGTCCCCCGCCAGGCGCGGATCGCGGAGCACCGCGCCGTGCCAGGCGCAGTACCACCGGCGCCGGTCCCTGGCGCCGTCCAAGGGCGCAGCGTCCGTCGTGTGCTCCCCCGCGAGCAGGCACCGGGCCCCGGCGGTCGTCCACGCGCAGTGCCAACGCTCGTCATGGCCTTTGCGGCCGCAGAGGGCGCAGCCCAGGGCGGCGGGGGTCGGCTCCGCGTGATCGCGTCGCCCTTGAGCGGCGAGTGGGCGCGGCTGGCCGCAGATCTCGCAGCGGCGGCCCGAATTCACGGCCCCGCACTCATCGCATGCCCACGCGCGCTCACTCGTCACGGTACTTGCCCTCGGCGACCTTCGCGACGTTCTCCGTGCCGTCCTTGCCCCGAGAGAGCAGCCAGTCGAAGTCCGCGATGAAGTGCTGGTGACCCGGCCCGTTCCGCAGGCCGCGCAGGAACTGCGAGTGCCTGATCTCCGTGAAGGCCCGCACCCAGAAGCGCCGGTCGGGGAACGCGAGGAGGTACTTGCGCGCCTTCTCGCGCCGCGCGGGCGTGAGGCGCGCCACGCGGGGATGGCCCGGCGGCACGAGGCGGTTGTAGAGCTCGACGAGGTGTTCGGGTCGTCCCCAAGGCTCCTCCTGAGCGGCGGTGGCGGAGGCGGCCCCCTCCGCAGGAGGGGGATCCGTGGGAACGGGCGCGGCGCCTTGGTCGGGCTCCGGGCGGGGGGATGGATTAGTACTAGTCTTTAGATCCTTTCCCTTCCCTTCCTTTCCTATAAGGCTAGAAACTTCTAGAACGTTCTTGAGGCTTCTAGAATCTTCTAGAACGTTCGAGAATTTTCTAGAATCGTCAAATGACGGGAGTTTAGACGGCACCGGGTGGCAGACCCTCTGGTGATCCCGCCACGAGGGGAAGTCGGCGTACTGCGTCCCCTCGACCGAGTAGATCCGGATTAGCCCGGCCGAGCCGAGCTCGGCCAAGGCCTGGCTGACGTGGTCGGCGGTGACCTGGCGGTGGTAGCCCCAGATCGTCACCCGGAGGGCCTCGGGGTCGGCCACCAGGCGCCCCTCGTCGTCGGCCTGGAGGATCATGCCGACCCAGAGGCGAAAGGCGCGGTCGGAGAGGCGCCCGACCTTGCGGTGCGACAGGCACTCAGGCTTGAGCGTCCGGATCCGGGGCATGATCGTCACCACCCTGAGGCGGCGCGATGATCCCGGTGTGCCCGAGCTTCTCGGCGACGTACGGCTCGCGCACGGGCAGCCCCGCCGCGCGCCGCCACTCGACCCAGAGGTGGCTGAGGAACATCTTGACCATCTTGCGGCGCGCCGCGACGTCGATGTGTGCCTTGGTCCACTCCGGGCGCCGCGCCTGGTAGTAGCTGCGGGCCGAGTGGTAGACCGTGACGTAGGGCTCGGTGCCCGCCATCAGGAACTGGCGCGGCTCGCTCGCGCATTGCGGTGCCCTCTCACACCATGGCTCGCTCTTTTCTCGTGGGCTGCTCAGCGCTGGCGGCTCGCTTCAGGTCCGTGGATTGCTCGCTCACTGCGGCTCGCTTCCGGTCGATGGTTGCTCGCGTGCAACGGCTCGCTTACTGCGCACGGGCGTCTTTTGACGGACGGCTCGCTTCGGCCCAATGGATGGCTCACCGAAGATGGCTCGCTCACCGATTACGGGTTGCTTCCTCGCGACGGCTCGCTCAACCAGCACGGGCGACTGATCGACAACGGCTCGCTCACGACTACTGGGCTGCTCAACGGCCGCGGCTCGCTTACCCATGACGGGCATCTTCCCAGGTGCGGCTCGCTTGAGGAATGCGGGCAGCTCTCTCGCAATGGCTCGCTCGCCGCATACGGGCATCTCTTCGGCTGCGGCTCGCTCAGGACCAGCGGGCGCCTCCACACGAGCGGCTCGCTCACGCACTGCGGTGTCCTCACCCTCGCCGGCTCGCTCCACTCCCACGGGGATCTCTTGCGGGTCCGGCTCGCTCGTACTCTGCGGGTGACACTCTGCGGCTGGCTCGCTTTTGATGTACGGGCGTCTCGCCGGCCGAGGCTCGCTCCTCATCACGGGCATCTGTTCCGTTGCGGCTCGCTCGGTCCTCATGGAGCGCTCTGGTTTCCTGGCTCCGGCAGCAACCGCACGAGAGGTGGGCAGCGTGCCCTCGTGCGCCCGCCGGATCGCCTCGTCCGCCGTGAGGCCGATCAGGCTCGCCTCCCAAGCAATGAACGCCAAGAACTGCTCCTCGGTCAGGGGCTCGCTGCGCTCGATGGCGGCGAAGGCCGGCTCGGCCGCAGCGCGTCTGCGCTCGATCTCTTCCGGGTCGCTCACGACCCGCATCTCCACGTCGCCGGACCCGCCAGCGGTAGGCCCAACCACCACCGCACGACCAGATCCGTGAACCAGATGGACCCCAACAGCACCACCGTGCTCACTAGAAACGCCATCACGGCCACGAGCACGAAGCGCCCCATCACGAGCAGGGCTTCGTTTAGGCGCCTAATCGATCTCGGGATCTTCATCGTCCCGCGCGCGGCCTTCCGCCTCTTCGGCCCGGAGCGCCGCGTCCCTCAGCCGCTCGATCTCGATCTCCACGGCGGCGTCGACGGCCTCCGGCGGCTCGTCCGGCGAGATGTCGTCGGGCATGCGCCTCTTCATCGCCCGAGCGCCCTGAGCGCCGCCGCCAGCGCGGCGTCGAGTTCCTCTCGCCCGCATTCGCACACCCACTCGCCGCGCCAGTCCTCCGGCCGCGCCGCGCGATCCTTCGGGCAGCGCACGTCGTGCGCGGACGCCGTGGAGAAGACGCCGCGGTTCGACTCGGCGTCGATGATGGCGTCGACGAGCCGCGCGAGCACGGCCCGGAGGGCGTCACTGCTGCTCACACGTACCTCGGCGCAGCCCTGACGACCTCGACGCCCCGCGCGGGCCACCGCTCGCGCGCCTCGCGCCACGCCTCGTCGACCCACTCCCTCCGGCAGCGGAGGCAGCGCCCCAGGCACGCGCCCGAGGGCGTCACCACCACGACCACGCGCTCATGGCCGCATGGGAGGATCAGGCGCGAGGTGGAGTCTCCTGTCTTCGTCGCCATCACCGCGCCGCCGCCACGAACGCGCGCCGCCCGTACTCGGCGATCAGCAGGGCGTCGGCGAGCCCGTCGTTACCACGGCGCCGCAGGAGATCCCAGTACGCCGGGAACAGCTTCAGGGCCCGCAATCGCCTGGCCCCCTTGCCGCGCGGCCCGTCGGCGAGCATCACCCGCTGCCACCGCTGGGGCGCCACCAGGTCGTACGGGATTCGATAGGCCGCGAGCAGCGCCTCCCAGATCCCGAGCCCGTACCCGAGCCGGAACATCGACCGCACGCCCTGCCGCGGCATCGCGTGCACGCGCTCAACGGCCGCGCAGACCTGCGGGGCTGCCGCCGCCCACGCGCGGAGCATCTCCGCCATCGCTGGCAGGTCGTACTCACGGCGCGCCGCCCGCCCGTGTACGCGCAGCGTCGGCGTCCGCCGGAGCTCCAAGCACTCGCCGCTCCCCTCGAGGACGGCGAGCGCCCCGTCGAGCCCCGGGTCGATCCCGATCACGAGCATCTAGGCGTCCGCCGCCGCAGCGCGAGCGGGATCAGATGCCCATAGCCGTCGCGTGTCAGGTCGCGGTCGCGGTCGATCGCCCATCCCGTCTGGCTAGCGCGCTCAAGCCCGCGCGCGAGCGCGAGCCCGACCGCGAGGCCGAGGACGAAGGCCACCGCCGCCAGCGCCATCAGTCCTCCTCCACCCATGCGCTGTCCTCCATGCGCCGCACGTCAGGCGCCGCGAGGCCCCAGCGCGCGAGCTGAGCCCGAATGCAGGCGAGAGTGCACCGGTACCAGGGCCGGAACCACGTCCGGGTCGTGGTCCCGAAGGTCGGGCGCTCCTGCTCCTCGACCCACCGAAGCGGTCGCGGCGTCCCGCACGCGATGCAGACCTGGACGGTCGGGTCGACGACGAGGCGGCCGACCATCCTCAGCCCTCGTGCCGCGCGAGCACGCGCACGACGCGGAACCCACACTCCTCCGGACCCGCGCCCCACCACGCCGCGAGCGTCGCCCGCGCTCGCGCCAGCGCGTCGTCCGGATCGCTCGC
>DATLYU010000221.1:0-30096 GCA_035574435.1 Gaiellaceae bacterium
GCGCCTCGCCGTCGCGCTGCAGCTTCCGATCTACGGCTCGGACCCGGCGCTCAACTGGCTCGGCACCAAGACGGGCAGCCGCCGCGTGTTCGCGGAGGAGGACGTCCCGCACCCGGCCGGGCTCGAGGTGGACGGCGCCGCCGACGTGCTCTCCGCGCTGCGCGAGCTGCGCCGGCAGCGCCCCGGGGCCCGGCGCGCCGTGCTCAAGCTCGACCGCGGGGTGAGCGGGCTCGGCAACGCGCTCGTCCCGCTCGACGTCGAGGACGGCGGCGACCTGCGCGCGGCGCTCGAGCTCGAGGACGTCGAGCAGGACGTGGGCGCCTACCTGTCCGCCCTGGACGAGGAGGGCGGGATCGTGGAGGAGCGGATCGAGGGGGACGCGTTCCGCAGCCCGAGCGTCCAGCTTCGCGTCAGCCCCGCGGGCCAGGTGGACATCATGTCCACGCACGACCAGGTCCTGGGAGGTCCGCACGGGCAGACGTACTTCGGGTGCCACTTCCCCGCCGACCAGGAGTACGCCGCCCTGATCGCGGCCGAGGGGCTGAAGGTGGGCCGTCGGCTCGCGCGCGAGGGCGCGCTCGGGCGCGCGTCCGTGGACTTCGTGACCGTGCGCGAGAACGGCGAATGGAAGCCGTACGCGCTCGAGATCAACCTCCGCTGCGGCGGCACCACGCACCCGCTGTTCGCCCTCACCTCCCTCACGGACGGCATCTACGACGCTCTCGCCGGCGAGTGGCGGACGCGCATGGGGGACCTCAAGTACTACGCGGCGACCGACCACCTCGACTCGCCGGCGTACCGGTCGCTGACGCCCGACGACCTGCTCGACGTGGTCGCCGAGCGCGGGCTCGGCTGGGACGGGGAACGGGAGACGGGCGTCGTGCTGCACATGGTGAGCGCGCTCGCGGTGGCCGGGCGCATCGGGCTGACCGCGATCGGCGACACGCTCGACGAGGCGCGCCGCCACTACTACGACATGAAGGCGGCCGTGGACGCGGCCGCCGGCGTGGCGGTCGCGCGCGAGTAGTCTCCGCCTCGGTGGAGGAGCTCATCCGCGCGTGGGACGGCGAGGAGGTCGTCGTCTCCTACGACCGCGCCTCCGGCGCCTGGATGTTCGTCTGCATCCACTCGACGGTGCTCGGGCCGGCGGGCGGCGGCACGCGCCTGCAGGTCTACGAGCGGCCCGCGGAGGGGCTGCGCGACGCGATGCGGCTGGCCGGGGCGATGACGCTCAAGATGGCGGCCGCGGACGTGCCCTTCGGGGGCGCCAAGGCGGTGCTCGCCGTGACCGAGATCCCTCGCGGCGAGGCGCGCCGGCGCCTTCTCCTCCGCTACGGCGAGCTCGCCTCCACCCTGGGCGGCACGTTCCAGACCGGCCCGGACGTGAACACGTCGATCGCGGACATGGACGTGATCGCCGAGCGCCACGGGCACGTGTTCTGCCGCAGCCCTGAGCTCGGCGGCTCGGGCGACCCCGGGCCGTACACCGCGCGGGGCGTCTTCCACGGGCTGCGGGCGAGCGTGGCGCGCGTCTACGGCTCGCCGGACCTGGACGGCCGCTCCGTCCTCGTGCAGGGGGTCGGGGACGTCGGCCGCCGGCTGGCCGAGCAGCTCGCCGGCGCCGGGGCGCGGGTGCTGGTCGCCGACGTGGACGCCGCCCGGGCGGCCGAGGCGGCGGCCGCCGTCGGCGGCGAGGTCGTCTCCCCCGGAGATGCGCTGACCGTCGAATGCGACGTGTACGCGCCGTGCGCGCTCGGGGGGACGCTGAACGCCGCCTCGATCCCGGCGCTCCGCTGCCGCGTCGTCGCGGGGTGCGCGAACAACCAGCTCGCCGAGCCCGAGGACGCGGATCGGCTGCGCGCGGCCGGGATCCTGTATGCGCCCGACTTCGTGATCAACGCCGGCGGCGTCCTGCACGCGTGGGGGACGGAGTCGCTCGGCTGGGACGCCGCTGCCGTGGAGGAGCGCCTCGCGGGCATCGGCGACACGCTGAACGCGATCTTCGACCTCGCCGAGGCGGAGGGCACGAGCACGGACGCGGCGGCGCTCGAGCTCGCCCGCGCGCGGCTCGCGGCGGCGCAGTAGCGGCCGCGCGCCGAGTGCCCCCGGCAAGATTCGAACTGCGCACGCGGTCTACAAGACAGCGCTCTGACGCGCCCGCGATGATCGGCAAGCTGTCGTCGTGCTCGACGGCGATCTCGTCGAGGCCGTCCTTGCTGGCGCGTGGCGTCGCGACTCCGTGCTGCATGGAGACGAGCATTGGCGCTGCGTCGCGGCGAGCGGCCTCGCCCTTGCCAACCACGACCCCGCTGCCGATCGGCTCGTCGTCTTCAGTTTCGGGCTCTTGCACGACACCCGGCGCGAGAACGAGCACTTCGACCCGGACCACGGCCCGCGCGCAGCTGCCTACGCTCGCGAGTTGGTGGCCGCTGGCGTGCTCATGCTCGCGGTGCCGCAGCTCGAGCTCCTCTGTCACGCGATCGAGCTCCACTCCGACGGCCTCGTTAGCGACGACCCGACGATCGCAGCCTGCTGGGACGCCGACCGGCTCCACCTTCCGCGCGTCGGGATCGACCCAAGACAGGACCTCTTCTCGACGTCCCTCGCACGAGGGCGCGAGCCGCTTGCTCGGGCCGAGCTCCTCCGAGCGAGCCCGCCCACCTGGGCGGCGCTCCTTCGCCTTCTCTGACACCGCGCTTGCGAGGTGGCCGCGGTCTCCTGCTAGCCTGCCCCCTGCATCACGAGTGACGTGAGGGCCAGGCCCGATCGTCCACCAACCTGCTTCGCCGCAAGGTGGTCCAACGATGCGGCCCGGGATCCGGGCAACGGCGAAAGGAACGGTGCGCGATCGCACGAGCCCTCCGAGAGGAGGACCGATGTACGAACTCAGGAGAGACGGTCGTAAGATCGGACGGTGGCCGAGATGACCGTGTCCTCGATGCACGATGCGAGAGACGTCGAGGACACACGACTCCTCGCCTCGGGGAACCACTCTGCGCTCGTCGAGGGCTACTACGAGACGATCATCCAGCGCTGCCGCGTCCGCTGCCGCACCGAGGACGACGCCCTCGACTGCGCGCAGCTCGTGGCCGTTCGGCTCCTCTCGGAGCTCAAACGGGCCCGCCGGTACGCGGTTCCCTACCGCGTCGTCGTCCACAAGGTGATCGAGTGGACGACGAAGGGCTTCTACGAGCGCGGCCGCGCGGCGCTCGTCGAGTTCGAGGACGACCTCCCCGAGGAGGTGTTCCGCCCCGGCAACCCGTACGAGGACTTCGAGACTCGGTACGACCTCGAGCGGGCGATCGCGCTGCTGCCGGAGGGCGACCGCGAGGTCGCGCGCCTGCGGCTCGTCGAGGGCTACGAGATCGAGCGAGTCGCCGAGCTCACGGGCAAGAAGCGGAATGCCGTCGACCAGGCGCTCCACCGCGCCTGCAAGAAGCTCAGGGAGACGCTCGCATGAGACCCGCGGCCGAGCTCCTCTTCGAAGAGTTCGCGGCGAGCTGGGGTCGCGGCGAGCACCCCGACGCGCGCGACTACCTCGACCGCGCCGGGGACGAGCGCGACGACCTGGCCGCGCTCATCGACGGGTTCCTGGCCGCCGCGCCCGTGCAGCCGCCGAGCGAGGAGACGCTCGCGACCTTCGCCGAGCTCGTGCCGGGCGAGCGCGAGACGCCCCCGATGCTTGCGATGCGGCTTGCGATGAGGCTCCGTCGCCGCGAGGTCGTGCGGCAGCTCTGCGCCGCGCTCGGGCTGCGAGCCGACCAGGAGCCGAAGGTCGATCGCTACTACCACGAGCTCGAGACCGGGATCCTCGATCCTCGACGCGTCAGCTCGCGGGTCTGGCACGCGCTCGCGACGATCCTCTCCCCGTCCCTCAGATCCCAGGTCGTCAGCCGCCACGAGCCACCTCCAGCCGTGGTCGCGGCCTTCTATCGGCGCGCGGACTTCGTGGTGAGCGCCGACGCCGCAGCCGTCCCGGCCGCAGCGCCGGAGCCCGACCGAGCCGCCGAGCCCGACGAGGTGGACGAGCTCTTCACAGGCGGTGCCCACGGGAGAGGATGCGCGTAGCTGTGGCTGCGACATACGAGGATCGTGTGCTCGCTCGCCCGTACTGGACCGCGGCTTCGCGCGACATCTCCAGGTGCTGGCGGCCGCAGCACATCTCGTAACGCCTCCCCAGCGCAAACGGCTCGAGAGTGTCTCGGAGATCGTCCCTCCGCGAGCGCCGCCGTATCTCGATGTTGCGGTGCTCTTCATCGACAAGCCGGGCGCAGGGAGCGCAGTCGTGCTCGCGACGGCGAAGTCGGTCGCCGCAGCACTGTTGGCGACGGCGGCCGCCGGCGCTCTCTTGCGCAGTGTCCACTTCCTCGAGCTCGACGACTGGGACCAGCCAACTCTCGCGTTCGGATCCCTCTGAACTGGCTCAGCCGCTTCGACGAGGTCGCTCGCGCGTAAGACGGTGCCGCTCGAGCGGCGACTTCCCGGCATGACGACCTCGATGCCCGTGCTCGTTCGCTGCGCGCTCTGCGGCGGCGAGTCGCACCAGAACGTGCTCTCCTCGACCTCGACTTTCGGGCCTCCCGACCTCGACCTGCGCCCGAACGGCCCCGCTCGCTGGGCCCTCGGGTTCCGGATCCAGCGTTGCCCGAGCTGCGGCTACTGCGCGGCGAACATCGGCCAGCGGATCGCGGGCGCGGAGCGCGCGGTCGCCTCGGTCGTCTACCGCGACGTCCTCGAGAACGCGCGCATGCCGGCGCTCGCGCGCCAGTACTTCTGCGCCGCGCTCGTCGCCGAGGCGGCCGCCCTCCGGGACGAGGCGGCGAGGCGCTTCACCGACGCCGCCTGGGTCTGCGACGACGAGGGCGCGGTCGAGCAGGCCCGGATCTGCCGCCAGCGGGCGGCCGAGATGCTCGCCTTGGCGATCGAGTGGGGCGACGTGCCCACCGAGAGCCCGGTGGTGCGGGGAGTGCTCGCCGACCTCTGGCGCCGGGCAGGGCGCTACGAGGAGGCGATCGCCGCGGCGGAGGCCGGTGAAGCTCTCCTCGATGCCGAGGACGAGGAGCAGTCGGACACCGCGACCGTGCTCGGCTTCCTCCGCGAGCTCGCGGAGGCCCGCGACGACGACGCGCACTCCGTCGCCGAGGCCTTCGCGAGGGACGAGTGACGCGGCGTAAGAAGCCACGGCTTCGCGCCTGACTTCGATCCGACACATCAAGAGCGACGTGAGGGCGAGGCCCGATCGTCCACCAACCTGCCTCGCCGCAAGGTGGTCAGAGGATGCGGCCCGGGATCCGGGCAACGGCGAGAGGAACGGTGCGCGGTCGCAAAGCCCTCCGAGAGGAGGTAGCGCGATGAGCAGCAAGTCACAGCCGGTACGCGGGATCGTCCGCCAGGGCGACGTCCTGCTCGTCCCGGTCGAGGAGCTTCCCGCGGGCGGGCAGGAGCGGGTGGTCGAAGGGCCGCGCGTCGTGCTCGCCGAGGGCGAGGCGACCGGGCACGCGCACGTGGTGCTCGGCAAGGCGCGGCTCGTCCACTCGGCGGCCAGGCGCTCGTGGCGGGAAGGCGGGCGCAGGCATCTCGTGGTGGAGGAGCCGGCGACGCTCGTCCACGAGGAGCACCACGCGATCGGCCTGCTGCCGGGCGTCTACGAGGTGCGCCGGCAGCGTGAGTACACGCCTCCCGTCCGCGAGCGGGCGCGGAGCTTCCGGTGGGTGGCCGACTGATGGGGCGGCGTGAGATCGCGGAGCGCGTGCTCGAGCTGCTCGCGGGAGTCGATCCCGAGCAGCCACGGGTGGACGAGGGGCTGGCTCGGGACAGGCTCTGCGCCTACGTCGAGGCGCTCGGGCTTGCGCGGCCGAAGGTGCGCTTCTTCCCGGACGTCCGCGCGCTCCGCGTGGCACGGGTGTATCCCGCCGACGACCGCAGCAGGTGGCATGCCTTCCTCGGCCGTCAGGGCTGGCTCCTCTCCCGCTCGACCAGCGGGGTGTGGCGCTGGACCAGGGGTGGGCTGCGGTGGTCTGGTCCAGACCCGGACGAGGTAACTCCCGGGCTCGAGCGGCTCGTGCGCTCCGACCGCACCGTGCTCGCGGTGGGGCTCGGGCGATCGAGGGACGTCGCCGGCGTGCGCCAGGTGACCGTGAGCCTCGAGCTCGCCGCCCGGGCGCTGCTCGCAGGCGGCGCCCAGGCGCCGCCGAAGCGCGTGGGGGCGCTCGTGCCGCTCGCCGAGGCGGCCGCCGCGGGCGCGTTCGCCGTCACCGTTGGGCGCTGCGGGGAGGGCGACCTGGTCGCGCTCCTGCGTCCGCGCATGCGCTTCGACGGCGAGGGCAGGCTCCACCACTGGGACGGCCTGCCCGCCGCCGAGTGGCCGAACGGGAAGGGGCTCTACTTCTGGCACGGAGTCGAGATGACCGAGAGCGCGGGTCGCGCCCCGGACGCGGTTACGCCCGCTCGCGTCGCCGGCTGGGCGAACGCAGAGCGGCGGCGAGTCGCGATCGAGCGGATCGGGGTCGGGCGGTTCATGCAGGCGCTGGGGGCGGAGGTGATCCAGGAGGACGACTACGGACGCCTCTGGCGGACCACGGTCGAGGTCGACGGCGAGCCGCTCGTCGCGGTCGAGGTCGTGAACTCGACGCCCGAGCCCGACGGCACGAGTCGCCGCTACTTCCTTCGTGTCCCTCCGCACATCCGCACGTCACGGCGCGCCGTCGCCTGGAGTTTCGGACTAACTCGAAAGACGTACGCACCGGTGGCGGAATCGTGATCCGCGGGCGTGTCGTCGCCGAGCCCGAGACTCGGCTCCCCGCACGGTCGCGCACGAGCTGCGGAACGGGGTGATCGAGCTGGGCCACATCGAGATCGGCATCGCCAGGGACGTCGATCCTCGGACCTCGATGGTTGGCTGGGGTCGACTGCGCGCAGACGGGCCTGGTCGAGGTTCAATGTCATGAGGGGCCTCACGGCCGCGCCGGGGAAGACCGAACATGCCCCCGGCAAGAATCGAACTTGCGCACGCGGTTTAGGAAACCGCTGCTCTATCCACTGAGCTACGGGGGCGCGCGCGGCTAGCGTAGCGCCCTCGCCTACGCGCGTCCGCACGGCACGGAGTACGTAGTTCCGGGCAGAAGCGATCCGTGGCGACGGCGATGCGCACCCGCCTCCCCGCGCTCAAAGTGGGCGGCATCGCCAGCGAGGGAAGGAGGCTGCATGCCCACCGAGACACTGACCGTGATCGACAACCGGACCGGGCTCGAGTACGAGCTCCCGATCGAGAACGGGGCGATCCGGGCGACCGAGCTGCGCCGGATCCGGGCTGGGGAGGACGACTTCGGGCTCATGAGCTACGACCCGGCGTTCCTGAACACGGCCTCCTGCCGCAGCGCGGTCACGTACATCGACGGCGAGGCCGGCATCCTGCGCTACCGCGGGTACCCGATCGAGCAGCTCGCGGAGCGGAGCACCTACCTCGAGACCGCGTACCTGCTCCTCTTCGGGGAGCTGCCCACCTCCGGCGAGCTCGCGACCTGGGTGGACGAGATCACGCACCACACCTTCGTCCACGAGAACATGAAGCGCCTCATGGAGGCGTTCCGCTACGACGCCCATCCGATGGGCATGCTCGTCTCCGCGGTCGCCGCCCTCTCCACCTTCTATCCCGAGGCGGCGGCGGTGGACGACGAGGAGAACCGCCTGCTGCAGGCGAAACGCCTCATCGCGAAGGTGCCGACGCTCGCGGCCTGGGCGTACCGGCACAGCCGCGGGCTGCCGTACGTGTATCCCGACAACGAGCTCGGCTTCACCGGGAACTTCCTCTCGATGATGTTCCGGATGGCCGAGCCGCGCTACCTCGCCGACCCGGTGCTCGAGCGGGCGTTGGAGGTCCTGTTCGTGCTCCACGCCGATCACGAGCAGAACTGCTCGGCGAACGCGATGCGCTCGATCGGCTCGAGCCGGGTCGATCCGTACAGCGCGCTCGCGGGCGCGGCGGCGGCGCTCTACGGCCCGCTGCACGGGGGAGCGAACGAAGCCGTCCTGCGCATGCTCGCCGGGATCGGCTCCGTGAAGCGCGTGCCGGAGTACGTGGAGCGCGTGAAGGCGGGCGAGTTCCGCCTGATGGGCTTCGGGCACCGCGTGTACAAGAACTACGACCCGCGGGCGCGCATCATCAAGGAGACGGCCGACGCGGTGTTCGAGGTGACCGGGCGCAGCCCCCTCCTCGACGTCGCGCTCGAGCTCGAGCGGATCGCGCTCGAGGACGAGTACTTCGTCTCGCGGAAGCTATACCCGAACGTCGACTTCTACTCCGGCCTCATCTACGAGGCGCTCGGGCTGCCCACGGCGATGTTCCCGGTCATGTTCGCGATCCCGCGCACGGCCGGCTGGCTGGCCCAGTGGCTCGAGAGCATCGTCGACCCGGAGCAGAAGATCGCGCGGCCGAGGCAGCTGTACACGGGCTACGGCGAGCGCGACTACGTCGAGCTCGACCGGCGCTCGCGGGAGCTCGCGATGCGGTGAGCCGCGCGCGGCGGGCCCGCGGCCGGGGCGGGCCCGCCCGGCGGCTCGCGCCCCGTGCGACGCTCGTTCGTCGCCCGCGACACCCGGCATCTAGACTCGCCGCATGCGCAGGAGCTGGCTGCTCGCGGCCGCGCTCGCGGCGGCCGCCGTGATCGTCGTCGGTGCGGTCCTGCTGCTTCGCGGGGACGAGGGCGGCGGCCCGAGCGCCGAGGAGTGGGCCGGCTCCGTGTGCGCGAGCCTCGTCGAGTGGCGCGACTCGATCACCGCGCTCGCGGACGTGTCCGGAGGCACGCTCACGGCCGAGTCGCTGCGCGAGCGCCTGGACAGCGCCGAGACCGCGACCGAGAGTCTCGTCACCGAGCTGCGCGAGCTCGGGCCTCCCGAGGTGGAGGCGGGCCAGACCGTCGACCGCGAGCTCGACGCGCTCGTCTCGGGCCTCCAGGCGGGGTACGACGAGCTGCGGGCCGGCGCCCAGGAGGCGCTCGACGCCTCCAGCCCGGCCGAGTTCCTGCGCGGCCTGGCCGAGCTCGCCCCGGCGTTCCAGCGGCTGCTCGAGAGCGTCGCCGGAGCCACCGAGCGCCTGCTGGACGCGGACTTGCCGGGCGAGGCGAGGGCCGAGCTCGAGCAGGCCTTCGCCGACGCGGAGGCCTGCCAGGCGCTCTCCGAGGAGCGTTAAGAACACGCACAGCCGGCCGGGGTGGAACCTCCCCGGCGGGCACCGTCGCTACGATCTAGCGCCATGAGCTTCCTCCTCGCGTTCGTCGTGCCGATGGTCGTCGGCCTCTGGGCCCAGCACCGCGTCAAGAGCACGTTCGCCAGGAACCTCGAGGTACCGGTCGCCAACGGGCTAACGGGCGCGCAGGTGGCGCGTCGCATCCTCGACGCGAACGGGCTCACCGAGGTCCCGGTCCAGGAGACGCCGGGCGCGCTCTCCGACCACTACGACCCGCGCAGCCGCTCCGTGCACCTGTCGCCGGAGGTCTTCCACGGCGTCTCGGTCGCCTCCACGGCCGTCGGCGCGCACGAGGTCGGGCACGCGATCCAGCACGCGAGCGCCTACGCGTTCTTCCGCTTCCGCAGCGCGCTCTTCCCCGCCGTGCAGTTCGCCTCCAACGTCTGGTTCCTGTTCCTGATCGGCGGGTTCTTCCTCAACATCCTCGGCTTCATCTACGTCGCGGTCGCCCTCTACGCCGTCGCCGTGCTCTTCCAGATCGTGACCCTGCCGGTGGAGTTCGACGCGTCGCGGCGGGCGAAGCAGCAGCTGACCGACCTCGGCCTCGTGGCCGCGAACGAGGGCACCGGCGTCCGCAGCACGCTCACCGCCGCAGCCTGGACGTACGTCGCCGGCGCGCTCGCGGCGGTGGCGATGCTTCTCTACTACCTCTCGCTGCTTCAGAACCGCTAGCGCTCGGCGCGGCGCGCCATGGTGATCCGCGACCTGCGGGCCGACGAGGTCCCGTTCCTGCGCGAGATGCTGTACGCCGCACTCGCCTGGCGGCCCGACGCGGAGCTGCCCTCCCCCGAGTGGGTGCTCGCCCACCCCCAGGTCGAGCCGTTCCATCGCGGCTGGGGAAGGCATGGGGACGTCGCGCTCGTCGCCGAGGAGGAGGGGCGACCGGTTGGGCTCGCGTGGTATCGCCTCTTCACGGACGAGGACCACGGCGAGGGCTACGTGGACGAGGAGACGCCCGAGCTCGCGATCGCGGTCGTCCCGGGCTGCCGCGGCCGCGGGATCGGACGTGCGCTCCTGCTCGCCCTGCACGACCGGGCGCGCGCCGCGGGGATCGCGCAGATCTCGCTGAGCGTGGACGCCGACAACCCGGCGAAGCGGCTCTACCGCTCGCTCGGCTACGTCGACCACGAGCCGGAGGACGGCACGGGGCGGATGGTGCTCGCGCTCTAGCGCTCGCGCGGCATCCAGCCGAAGCGGCGGACGGCGACGAGGACGCCCGCCGCGCCCCAGGCGGCGACCACGGCGAGCGCCGTCGGGTCCGCGAGGAGCGAGGATCCGTCCAGGTAGACGCCGTTCACGAGAGCGAGGAAGTAGGTGAGCGGCAGCGCGTCCGCCACCGCCTGCAGGAGCTCCGGGTAGTCGCGCGTCGGGCCGAAGGAGCCGGAGAGGAACGCCATCGGCAGGAGCACGACGTTGAGCACCGCGGACGCCCCGTCGGCGGAGCGGACGAGGGCAGCCGCTCCGACGCCCAGCCCGGCGAAGCAGGCGGTGCCGAGGACGACCGCTCCGGCGAAGCCCAGGGGGTTCTCGGGCATGCTCGCGCCGAAGACGAGCCCGCCGAGGGCGAGCAGCGCGCCCGCCTGCAGCGCGAAGGTGAGCAGGGTGGAGAGGATCACGGCCGTGAGGTACGCGGCCGGGGAGAGCGGGGTCGCGCGCAGGCGCTTGAGCAGGCCGAGCTCGCGGCGGCCGACGAGGATGATGGCGAGCCCGGCGAACGCGGTGTTCGCGGCGCCGTAGGCGAAGAGGCCGGCGAGCAGCACGTCCGCGGACGCGGTGCCGTCGATCTCGTCCGAGTACACGGACGTGAGGAGCGCGTACAGGAGGAGCGGGAAGACGAAGACGAAGACCGCCGCCTCCCGGCTCCGCCAGAACATGCGCTGCTCGCACGCGAGCTGGTGGAGGACGAGCCTCATGCCTCCTCGCTTCCGGTCTCCGCGACGAGCTCCAGGTAGACGTCCTCCAGGGTGGGGCGGCGGACCTCGAGGTGCTCCAGCTCCCTGCCCTCCGCGAGCGCCCGCGCGGTGAGGTCGTGGAGGACACGGGTCGGCTCGTGGGTCTCCAGCACCACCGGCTGCCCGTCGCTCCGGAAGCGGATCTCGACCCGCCCGCTCGTGTGCGTCAGCTCGCTCGGCGTCCCCAGGCGCACGATCTCCCCGCCGCGCAGCACGGCCACGCGGTCGGCGAGCTGCTGCGCCTCGTCCAGGTAGTGCGTCGTCAGGAGCACGGTCTTGCCCAGCGCACGGAGCGAGCGGATCAGGTTCCACGCGGAGCGGCGGGCGGCCGGATCGAACCCGGTCGTAGGCTCGTCGAGGAAGACGAGCTCGGGGTCGCCGGCAAGCGCGACCGCGAGGTCGAGACGGCGCTTCTGCCCGCCCGAGAGCGTCTTCACGCGCGCGTCGCGCACGTCCTGGAGGCCCACGAGCTCGACCACCTCGTCCACGTCGCGCGGTCGGCGGTAGTAGCCGGCGAACATCGCCACGAGCTCGCGGACGGTGAGGTGGGAGACCGTCTCCGACTGCTGGAGGACGACCCCGATCCGCTCGCGCAGCTCGCGCGGGGCCGCACCGGGGTCGTGCCCGAGCACGGCCACCTCGCCGCCGTCGCGCCGGCGGTACCCCTCCAGGATCTCGACCGTCGTCGTCTTGCCGGCGCCGTTCGGGCCGAGCAGCCCGAACACCTCGCCCACCTCCACGTCGAACGTCACGCCGCGCAGCGCCTCGACGCCGCCGTACGCCTTCCGCAGGTTCCGGACCGCGATCGCCTTCACCTGGGCGCCGATGCGCACGTGGAGCGCCTCACGGGAGCGTGAGCTCGACGGAGCCCGCGGGCGGGAAGCCGGGGTCCGCCCCGGCGAGCGCGAGCGCGATCGTCGAGCAGTCCGGCTGGTGGCAGACGGCTGCGACGGGGCCGCTTCCTCCGGCGACGGACGCGGCGAGCGTCTCGGCCGTCGCCCCGGGCGCGAGCCGCTCCTCCACCCTGAGCTCCGCCCGCGCCGCCTCCGCGATCGCCCGCGCGGTCTGGCGGGCGCGCAGGAGCGGGCTCGTGAGCACGAGGCGCGGCGGTGTGCGGTGGGCCGCGAGCCGCTCTGCGAGCGCGCGCGCCTCCTGCTCACCTCGGGGGGAGAGCGGGCGCAGGTCGTCGGGCTCGCCGGGATCGGCGTGCGCGTGCCGGACGAGGAAGACGAGCACGGGGCGAGGATAGTCCCGGCTAGGGTGCCCGCGTGACGCTGCGCTTCGTCTTCTGCGACGTCTTCACGGACCGGCCGCTCGCGGGCAACCAGCTCGCCGTCTTCACGGACGCCCGCGAGCTCGACGGCGCGGTGATGCAGGCGCTCGCGCGCGAGATCGGGTTCTCGGAGACGGCGTTCGTGCTGCCGCCGGAGGCCGGCGGGACCGCCCGCGTCCGCATCTTCACCCCCGCGCGCGAGCTGCCGTTCGCCGGGCATCCCTGCCTGGGCACGGCCTGGGTGCTCGCGGCCCCGCTCCAGCGCGAGGTCGTCGTCCTGGAGACGGGAGCGGGTTCTGTGCGCCTCCGGCTCGAGCGCGACGGCTCGGGCGCGCTCGACTTCGGCTGGATGGAGCAGCCCGTCCCCCGCGTCGAGCCGCATCCCGACCCCGAGGCCGTGCTGCGGGCGCTCGGAGTGGAGCGCTCGCTCCTCCCCGTCGAGGTGTACGACAACGGCCCGCGCTTCACCACGGTCGTGCTCGGCTCGCGGGACGAGGTGGCCGCGCTGCGCCCCGACCTCCATGCCCTCGCGGAGCTCGACGTCTACGCGAGCTGCGTCGCGGGGGACGGGGAGCGCTGGAAGACGCGGATGTTCGCCCCCTCGGCGGGCGTGGCCGAGGACCCGGCGACCGGCGCCGCCGCGGGCCCGCTGGCCGTCCACCTGTGCCGGCACGGCCTCGTTCGCTGGGGCGCGGAGCTGACCATCGAGCAGGGCGTGGAGCTCGGCCGCCCGTCCACCCTCCATGCGCGCGTGGAGGGAGGCCCGGACGCGGTCCTCGCGGTCGAGGTCGGCGGCCGGGCGGTGGTCGTCGCGCGCGGCGAGTTCCGGCTCTAGGAGGCCGCCGCGAGCAGCTCCGCGACCACGGCCGCGGCGCGCCGGAGCGCCTCCGGCGGCTCGCCGCCCTCGGCGCGCGTGGCCAGGTAGACGGCGGAGAACATGTCTCCGGCGCCGGTGGGGTCGACCCGCCCGGCGACCGCCACCGCCGGCTCGGCGTACGTCCGGCCGGCGGTCGCGACGACGGCCCCGCGCTCGCCGAGCGTGAGCAGGACCTCGGCCACGCCCAGCCGGGGGAGGCGCGCGGGGTCGGCACTGCCCAGCAGCGCCGCCGCCTCCTCCTCGTCCAGCTTGAGGATTCGCACGTGCCGCAGCTCCCCGCCGCTGGAGCCGGCGAGGCGGAGCGGGCCGAGCGTGCGCGCGCGGACGAGTCCCTGGCCGTCCAGGAGCAGCGTGCGGCCTGCTGCGAGCGCGGCGAGCGTGGGCTCGGGGAAGTCGCCGCGCACGAGCGCGCCCACCTGCACCCAGGCGGCCTCGCCGGCCGCCTCGAGCGCGCGATCGGGAGGCCACGGGTCGCCAATCGCCTCCTGGCGCAGCACGCGTCGTCCCTCGCGCAGGTAGCGGATGCGGTACGCCGCCGTCCCCTGCGACGGGTACCAGCGGAACGGCAGCCCGAGCGCGGAGAGCGGCTCCACGAGGAGCCCGCGGTCGGCCTCCGCGCAGGAGGCTCCGAGGCAGGCGTCCGCCCGCAGGTGCGCGAGCGCCCGGCCGGCGTAGAACACCGTCCCGCCGGGGCGGGGCGGCGCCCCGGAGACGACGTCGCGGCTCAGGTTGCCGAGCGCGGCGAGGAGGCTCACGCTGCCGCGGGGCCTGCCTGCGAGCGGCGTGCGAGCGACGCCACGGCGCCGGCCAGCGCGAAGGAGGCGGCAAAGCTCGGGACCGTCGCGCCGATCCCCCAGTCGGGCGGATCGAGGCGGCCCACGAGCTCCGTCCACCACCCGGGCCCGGTCGGGTACAGCCACTGGTAGAGCGCGAAGCCGGCGAGCCAGGCGCCGAGCAGCCCCGGGCGCCAGGGGGGCGCCGCGAAGACGTCCGTCTCGCGGTAGCGACGCCCGGCCGCCAGCCAGTCGGCGAGAAGCACCGCGAACAGCGGGACGAAGACGGAGCCGAGGAGCAAGAGGAAGCTCTGGTAGCTCCTCAGCTCGAGGACGAGCGCGCCGCCCGTCGCTGCGAGCGCCACGAGGACGACGAGCAGCCGCTGCGGGGCGCGCGGGACGAGGTTCTGCAGCGACACCGCCGCCGAGTACGTGTTCGCGAAGGCCTCGTCCGTCTCCGTCACGAGCAGGGCCAGGAGCGCGAGCGTCGCGGCCACGCCGCCGGCGACGACCGCGGCGGGCAGCGCCGCGGGGTCGGACAGGTCGCGCGAGAGCACGAGCAGGACGCCGAGCGCGAGCAGCCAGGCGTCGGGGACGAGATAGCCGAGCCCGGTGCCCGCGAACGCGTCCCGGCGTGTGCGCGAGAAGCGGGTGTAGTCCGCCGCGTACGGGATCCACGAGACCGTGATCCCGACCACGACGTCGGCCCCCTGCCAGACCGAGAGGCCGCCCTCTCCGGGCTGGTCCCAGAGCGCGCCCAGGTCGGCGCCGTCGAGCGCCCACCAGCTGAGGTAGAGGAGCGCCGCGGGCACCGCCCACACGGCGACCCGGCGCACGAAGCGCCGGACGAAGCCGATCGGCCCGAGGAGCGCGAGCGCGAGCGCGACCGCGCCGAAGACGAGCGTCCACAGCCACTGGGCGCGTACGCCGAAGAGCTCCTCCGAGAGCTCGGCGGCGGCGGTGGCGATGATGAGGAGCTCGAAGACCGACCAGCCGAGACCCTGCAGCGCGTTGACCGCCGTGGGCAGGTAGGAGCCTCGGCGGCCGAGCGGGGCGCGCAGGAGCACCATCCCCGGCACCCGTGCGTCGGCTCCGATCGCGCCCGCGACCGCGAGCATGAGGTTCCCGAGCAGGCAGCCGAGCCCGATCGCGAGCAGCGCCTGGGGCAGCGAGAGGGCGGGGACGAGCGCCGCCGCGGCCACGATCACGAGCAGCGAGACGCCCAGGTTGCCCCAGAGCAGGCCCGTGTCGAGCGCGCCGAGGACGCGCAGGCGCTCGGGGACGGGATCGATCCCCCAGCTCCCTTCCAGGCGCTCGGGCGCCGCCACGGCGCGGAGGGTATCCCGCCCTGGGAGAATCGCGCTCGTGATCGCGCGCTACCACGTCGTCGCCGAGGCGGGCCACGACCTCCAGAACCCCACCTCCGAGGAGAAGCTCCTGCTCCTCGGCCGGCGGCTCGGGCTCGGGCCGGAGAGCCGCGTGCTCGACGTCGCCTCCGGCCGCGGCGGGCCCGCGTTGCTGCTCGCCCGGGCCTTCGGCTGCCGCGTCGAGGGGATCGAGCTCGCGCCCGAGTTCCACGCCGCGGCCGAGGCTCGGGCCGCGGAGGCGGGCCTCGCCGAGCGCGTCGCGTTCCGGCTCGCGGACGCGCGCGACGTCTCCTTCGAGCGGGACGCCTACGACGCCGCGCTCTGCCTGGGCGCGAGCTTCGTGTACGGCGGTCTCGCCCCGACCGTGGAGGCGCTCGCCCCGGCCGTCAGGGCAGGGGGCCACGTGGCGGTCGGCGAGCCGTACTGGCGCCGGCTCCCGCTGCCCGACGACTACGGCGAGCGCGGCGAGCCGTACACGACCCTCGAAGGCACCGTGGACGCGTTCGAGGCGACCGGCCTCCCGGTCGTCGCCGTCATCGCGGCCTCGGGGGACGACTGGGACCGCTACGAGACCCAGCACTGGCAGGCGGTCGAGCGTTGGCTCGCCGAGCATGGCGACGATCCGGACGCCGGGCGGATCCGGCGCACGGGCGAGCGCTGGAAGCGCACGTACCTGCGCCACGGCCGCGAGCTCGTCGGCTGGGCGATCCTCGTCGGCTGGAAGCGCCCCTAGCTCCGGCGCGCGGCCACGATCGCCGCCGTCGCGGGCGTGGTCAGGATCTCCACGGCGGCGAGCTCGCCGTGCTCGAGGAGGAAGGCGCGCGCCGGATCGTGCCCGGAGCGCCCCGGCGTCAGGTCGTCGATCACGAGCAGGCCCCCGGGCGCGAGCAGCGAGAGGGCGAGCGGCCCGAGCGCGCTCGGCTCCTGCTTGAAGCCGCCGCCGTCCAGGAAGAGCAACCCGAACGGCCCGCGCGCGGGCAGCTCCTCCCGCCAACGACGAGCTCGACGTTCGGCAGCCCGCGCAGCCGCTCGGCCGCGAGCGCCGCGCGGGCGGGGTCGAGCTCGACGGTGACGAGGGAAGCGGCGGTCGAGGCGATCGCGGCCGCGCCCTCCCCGAACGCGGTCCCTGCCTCCGCGCACCGGCGGCCGGTCGCCAGCACGGCGAGCAGCCGCTGCACCTCCGGGAGCGACGAGCCGCCGCCCGTCACCGCTCAGGCGGCGAGCAGGCGGCGCAGCACGTAGGGGAGGATCCCGCCGTGGCGCAGGTACTCGCGCTCGCGGGGCGTGTCGAGGCGCACGAGCGCACGGAACTCGGTCTCGTCCGCACGCACGGTCACCTCCCGGGCCTCCCCGCCCTCGAGGCCGAGGATCGAGAACTCCTCGCGCCCCGTCAGGCCGAGCGACTCGCGGCTCTCGCCGGGCAGGAACTGCAGCGGCAGGACGCCCAGCATGAGCAGGTTCGAGCGGTGGATTCGCTCGTAGCTCTCGGCGAGCACCGCCCGCACCCCGAGCAGGCGAGGGCCCTTCGCCGCCCAGTCGCGCGAGGAGCCGGAGCCGTACTCCTTCCCCGCGAGCACGACGAGCGGGACGCCCTCGGCGGCGTAGCGCTCGGCGGCCTCGAACACCGTCATCTCCTCGCCGGAGGGGAGGTGCACGGTCCACGTGCCCTCGGAGCCGGGCACGAGCAGGTTCCGCAGGCGCACGTTCGCGAACGTCCCGCGCACCATCACCTCGTGGTTGCCGCGGCGCGACCCGTACGAGTTGAACTCGCGTCGCTCCACCCCGTGCTCGAGCAGGTAGCGCCCGGCGGGCGAGTCGGGCTTGATGGAGCCGGCCGGGGAGATGTGGTCGGTCGTCACCGAGTCGCCGACGGAGACGAGGCAGCGGGCGCCGACGACGTCCTCGACGGGCGGCGGCTCGGCGGGCATGCCGTCGAAGTAGGGCGGCCGGCGGACGTACGTGGACGCGGGATCCCAGGCGAAGAGCTCTCCCTCCGGCACCGGCAGCGAGCGCCACCGCTCGTCGCCCGTGTACACGTCCGCGTACGTCGCGCGGAAGAGGTCCTCGCCGATCGCCTCCGCCATCGTCCGCTGCACCTCCTCCGGGGAGGGCCACAGGTCCGCCAGGTAGACGTCCTCGCCGTCGGCGCCTCGGCCGAGCGGCTCGGCGACCAGGTCGACGTCCATCCGCCCCGCGAGGGCGTAGGCGATCACGAGCGGCGGCGAGGCGAGGTAGTTCGCCTTCACCTCGGGATGGATGCGGGCCTCGAAGTTGCGATTGCCGGAGAGCACGGCGGCGACGACGAGGTTGCCCTGGGCGATCGCCTCGGACACCGGCTCCGGGAGCGGTCCGGAGTTCCCGATGCACGTCGTGCAGCCGTAGCCGACGGTATGGAAGCCGAGCTCCTCGAGGTACGGGGTGAGGCCCGCCCGGTCGAAGTACTGCGTGACCACCTTGGAGCCCGGGGCCAGGCTGGACTTCACCCACGGCCGGCGCCGGAGCCCGCGCTCCACCGCGTTCTTGGCGAGCAACCCGGCGGCCACCATGACGGCCGGGTTGGAGGTGTTCGTGCACGAGGTGATGGCGGCGATCACGACCGCGCCATGCCCCAGCTCCACCGTCTCCCCGTCGAGCGTCGTGCTGATCGTGCGCGGCCGCTCGGCGACCGCGGCCGGTGCGACCTGGACGGTGGCGCCGCCGTCCAGCGGCTCGTGCCCGGGGGCCGTCTGCACGGGAGGGTCGCTGGCGGGGAAGGACTCCGCGACCGCCTCGTCGTGCGCGTTGCCGTAGTCCACCCCGAAGGTGGGCAGCGCCTCCAGGAACGCGCGCTTCGCCTCGCGCAGCGGCACCCGGTCCTGCGGGCGGCGCGGCCCGGCGAGCGAGGGCTCCACGGTGGAGAGGTCGAGCTCCACGACCTGCGAGTAGGTGGGCGGGTCGTCCGGGTCGTGCCAGAGCGCGTTCTCCTTGCAGTAGGCCTCGACGAGCGCGATGCGCTCCTCCGGCCGGCCGGTCAGGCGCAGGTAGCGGAGCGTCTCCTGGTCCACGGGGAAGAACCCGCACGTCGCGCCGTACTCGGGGGACATGTTCCCGATCGTGGCCCGGTCGGCGAGCGGCAGGCCGGCCAGCCCGTGCCCGAAGTACTCGACGAACTTGCCGACCACGCCCGTCTCGCGCAGGACCTGGGTGACGGTGAGGACGAGGTCGGTCGCGGTCGCGCCCTCCGGCAGCTCGCCGGTGAGCCGGAAGCCGACGACCTGGGGCACGAGCATGGAGATGGACTCGCCCAGCATCGCGGCCTCCGCCTCGATCCCGCCGACGCCCCAGCCGAGGACGCCCAGCCCGTTGATCATCGTCGTGTGCGAGTCGGTGCCGACGAGCGTGTCCGGGAAGGCGACGCCGTCGCGCTCGTCCACGACCCGGGCGAGGTACTCGAGGTTGACCTGGTGGACGATGCCGGTGCTCGGCGGGACGACCTGGAAGCTCCTGAAGGCGCCCTGCCCCCAGCGCAGGAAGGCGTAGCGCTCGCGGTTGCGCTCGAACTCGAGCTCGGCGTTGCGCTGGATGGCGAGGCGGGTCGCGAACTCGTCCACCTGGACCGAGTGGTCGATGACGAGCTCGACCGGAAGCTGGGGGTTGATGCGGGCCGGATCGCCGCCGAGCTCCGCCATGGCGTCCCGCATCGCGGCCAGGTCGACCACGGCCGGCACGCCGGTGAAGTCCTGGAGGAGGACACGGCTGGGCGTGAACGAGATCTCGCGCGACGGCTCCTCCGCGGCGACCCAGCCGGCGACGGCCTCGACGTCCTCGCCCGTGACCGAGACGCCGTCCTCGTGGCGGAGGACGTTCTCGAGCAGGATGCGCAGCGTGTAGGGGAGCCGGAGCACGTCGAAGCGCGCCTGCAGAGGCTCGAGGCGGAAGATCTCGAGCTCGCGGCCGCCCGTCCGCAGGCGGCCGCGCGCGCCGAAGCTGTCCGGGTGGGTCATCGCTCTCGATTCAAGCAGCTTGGCGCGGCCGAGCCGGGCGAGACCGCGCTCCGTGAGCGTCGGCCGGCCGGGATCGAGGTGCCGGGCGACCGCGTCCAGGTACGGGCGCCCGACGCGGCGGGCGTACGCGCCGAAGCCCTCGTCGCGCAGCGGCTTGAGGTCCTCCGTGTAGGGGTCGAGCACGTGCTGGCGCCCCACGTGCCGGGCGGCGTTCAGGAACGCCAGCCCCATCCCGGCCGAGACCTCGAGCAGGCCGCGCTGCTCGCGCTCGGCCTCGTCCACGAGCGCGCGGTAGACGGCGGCCAGCTCGTCCGGGCTGGGCAGGCCGGAAGCCTCCCGACGGAGGTCGGCGAGGGACGCGCGCAGCGCCTCCACCTCGAGCGGCGGGATGTCCACGAGCCGCGCGGTCGTGCCGCTCGCACCCTCGAGGGCGGCGAGCAGGTCGTCCACCGACCCGAGCTCGGCGCCGGCCGCGAGGACGCCCTCCCGCTTGAGCTCCTCGACGAGCGCGTCGAGGTACACGCGCGTCCCGCGCGTGACGTCGGCGGCGGCGGCGAGCAGCCAAAGCGGCGAGAAGCCGAAGGCCGCGATCGAGCCGAGCTCGACCACGTTCCCGGCGCCCTTGCGCACGGCGAGCCGGCGCGGCGAGCGCTCGACCTCCGCCGCCAGCGACTCCGCCGGGCGCTCCACGCCGCCCACGAGCTCGACCGTCAGCCGCAGCAGGTTGCGCGCCGTCGCCTCGTACAGCCGCGACCGGCGCACGAGCCGAGGGAGGACGAGCTGGGCGCCTTCGTGGACGGCGCCGCCGCCGGCCGCCGCGAGCGCGCGCACGAGGCGCTCGGGGAGGGAGAGCAGGAAGCGGCCGAGCCGGCCCACTTAGGCCGAGGCCTCGGGCGCGCTGGAGCCGACGGCGACGCCGCCGAGGACGGCGAGGCCGTCGACGACGAGGGTCGGGGCCTCCGGGTCCTCCGGCTCGGGGACGTTCACGGCCACGCCGCCTGCGAGCGCGTGGACGCTCGAGCGGACGCGCCAGCCCGGGGGCACGCGCAGCGCGACGCCGCCAAGCACCGTGTACACGGTCAGGCGCGCGCCGGGCGCGAGCGTCGCCTCGCGCAGGTCGAGCGCCGTGCCGCCGCACCAGGAGAGCACGCTGCCGCCGCGGAACGCCTGCGCCCGGCTGCGCAGCGCCGTGCCGGCGAACACGGACACGAGCTCGAGCTCGTCGCTCGTCTCGTCTCCCCGGGAGGGGAACGCGCGGCGCAGGAGCGCTCCCGAGACGGCGAAGCCGGCGAGCGCCCCCGTCAGGACGAGCGCAGCGGCGCGGAACGGGCGCATCGGCAGCGAGCCTAGCGGCCGCTACCATCGCTCCGCGATGGAAGCCGACGCGATCCGGGAGCTCCTTGCGCGGGCGTTCCCCGACGCGACGGAGCTCGCCGTCGAGGACCGCACGGGCGGCGGCGACCACTTCCAGGTCACCGTGGCGACGCCCGCCTTCGACGGGTTGCCGCTCCTCGAGCAGCACCGCCGCGTGAACGAGGCGCTCGCCGCCCCGCTGGCGGACGGTTCCATCCACGAGCTGCGGATCACGACGAAAGGAAGCGCATGAAGCCGCTCAGCGAGCAGATCTCCGAGGTGATCGAGAAAGAGCCGGTCGCCCTCTTCATGAAGGGCACGCCGTCCCAGGTGATGTGCGGCAACTCCCTCCGCGCCCTGCAGGCGCTCCACGCGGCGGGGGCGCCGATCAGCGCCGTGGACATCCTGCCCGATCCCCGCATCCGCCAGGAGCTCTCGGCGCTCTCGGGCTGGCCGACGATCCCGCAGGTGTTCGTCAAGGGTGAGCTCGTGGGCGGGGCGGACATCGCCGAGGAGCTCCTCGCGACCGGCGAGCTGCAGCGGAAGCTGGACGAGGCCCTCGGGGCCGACCGCCCCCGGGAGGTCAAGGTCGTCGAGCTCGAGCTCGCGTAGCCGCGCGCCTCACGCGGCCGCGATCCGCCCGGCGAGCTCGCGCGAGATGGCGTGCTCGCCGCGCCGCGTACGCACCGTGACCGGGCCCGCGAACGGGGCCTGCATGAGCACCTCGACGTCCGAGCCCGGGACGAGGCCGAGCTCGCCGAGGTAGCGGAGCAGCTCCGGGTCGTCGTCGGGGACGCGGGCCACGGACGCGCGCTCGCCCGGCGCGAGCTCCGCCAGCATGCGGTCGCCGGCGTGGGCGACCTGGAGGTCGCGGTCCGGGATCGGATCCCCGTGCGGGTCGTGCGTCGGGTAGCCGAGCTCCGCGTCGATGCGGTCCTCGAGCTCCTCGGAGAGCGCGTGCTCGAGCAGCTCCGCCTCCGCGTGCACCTCGTGCAGGGGCAGGCCGAGCCGGTCGACGAGGTAGCGCTCGAGCAGGCGGTGGTGGCGCAGCACCTCGAGGGCGCCGCGCCGGCCCTCCTCGGTCAGCGCGACGCCGCGGTAGGGGGCGCGCTCCACGAGCCCCAGCTCGGCCAGGCGCTTCGTCATCGCGGTCGCCGAGGGCGCGCTCACGCCCATGCGCGCGGCGAGCGCGGACGTCGTCACCCGGTCGCCCGCCGTCTCCAGGGCGTAGATCGCCTTCAGGTAGTCCTGCGCCGCGACGGTGAGCTCGGTGGCCTGGGTTCCCATGAGGTCGCGCTTAGGTTACACTGCGAATCGGATTTAGGTATGACTAAAAGACGCTACACACGAGGCAGGCTGCTCGCCGCGGCGGCGCCGCTCGCCGCCGCGCCGCTCGTGGGCAAGCTCGCCCTGGAGGGGCAGGCGGAGGCCGGCGGTCACGACCACGCCTCGCACGCGGCTCCGAGCGACGCCGCGAGCCACGCGACCGGTCCGGCGGGGCACGCAGCCATGGTCGGCGAGGAGGTGCCCGCGGTCGGCGGCCCGCACGACCTCGACTCGCTCCTCTACCCGCCGCCTGCGCTGCCCGCGCGGCCGGGCCGCGTCCGCGAGTACGAGCTCGTCGCCGTGGACACCGAGCTGGAGGTCGCGCCCGGCATCTTCTTCCCCGCGTGGACATACAACGGCAGCGCGCCCGGGCCGATCGTGCGGGCGACCGAGGGCGACACGCTGCGCGTCCGCTTCCGCAACGAGGGGTCGCACCCGCACACGATCCACTTCCACGGCATCCACCCCACGAACATGGACGGGGTGTTCGAGGTCGTGGGGACGGGCGAGGAGTTCACGTACGAGTTCGAGGCCAGGCCCGCGGGCTTCCACCTCTACCACTGCCACGCCACGCCTCTCAAGAAGCACATCCACAAGGGGCTCTACGGGGCTTTCATCATCGACCCCGCGACGCCCCGGCCGCCGGCCCAGGAGCTCGTCATGGTGATGAACGGCTTCGACACCGACGGTGACGGCGAGAACAACTTCTACACGGTGAACGGGCGTTCGTTCTACTACGCCCGCTACCCGATCCGCGTCCGGCGCTCGCAGCTCGTGCGCGTCTACCTCGCCAACCTGACCGAGTTCGACCTGGTCAACTCGTTCCACCTGCACGCGGACTTCTTCCGCTACCAGCCGAACGGCACCGGCGAGCACTGGGAGTACACGGACACCGTCATGCAGTGCCAGGGGCAGCGGGGCGTGCTGGAGATCGAGTTCGCCGGGACCGGCCTGCACATGTTCCACGCCCACCAGTCCGAGTTCGCCGAGCTCGGGTGGCTGGGCTTCTTCGAGGTCGTGGACTGATGGAGGCGCGCTCCACCTCTGCCGGGAGCGGGCTCGGCTGGCGGCTGTGGGCCGTGGTCCCGGTGCTCCTGCTCGCGCTCGCCGTGGGCGCCGTCGTCACGGGCGGCTCGGGGCTCGTCGAGCTCGTCGGCACGAACCCCCCTCCCGCCGACGAGTTCGACGTGCGCCGCGTCGAGTTCCGGCCCGGCGAGATCCGGATCACCGTCCGCAACCCGCAGCGCGACGACCTGACGATCGCGAACGTGAACGTGGACGACGCGATCGTCCCCTTCACGCTCGACGGCCCGCGCACGCTCGGGCGCCTGCGCTCGAGCACGATCGTCGTCCCCTTCGACTGGGTCGAGGGCGACCCGATCAGCGTGGGCGTGACGAGCTCCACCGGCATCCAGACCGTCGAGGAGATCCCCGCCGCGATCGAGACGCCGCGGCCCTCCGTGGAGGGGTTCCTCGGTTACGCGCTCATCGGCGCGCTCGTGGGCATCCTCCCGGTCGCGCTCGGCCTGCTCTGGCTGCCCGCCCTCCGCCAGGCGAGCGCGACCTGGCTCGGCGCCTTCATGGCCTTCACCGCCGGGCTGCTCGCGTTCCTCGGCGTCGAGGCCGCGAGCGAGGCGTTCGCCCTGCAGGCGGCACTCCCCGAGGGGCTCGGCGGGAGCGGGCTCGTCCTCCTCGGCGTCGCGCTCAGCTTCCTGGGCATGACCGCGCTCGCCAGCCGGCTGAGCCGTGGCGGCGCCGCGACCGGATTCGCCCTCGCGCTCCTCGTCGCCATCGGGATCGGCGTCCACAACATGGGCGAGGGGCTTGCGATCGGCGCCTCCTTCGCGGTCGGCGAGCTGCAGCTGGGGACCTTCCTGATCGTGGGGTTCATGGTCCACAACCTGACCGAGGGGCTCGGCATCGCCACGCCGCTCGCCCGCGACCGGGTGGCCGTCGTCCTGCTCGGCGTCCTCGCGCTCGTGGCGGGCGCCCCGACGATCGCCGGCGCGTGGCTGGGCGGCTACGCGTCCAGCGACCTGCTCGCGCCCTTCTTCTTCGCGCTCGCCGCCGGCGCGGCGTTCCAGGTCGTGCTCGAGGTGGGTCGCTACGTCGCCCGCCGCTCGCCCGGCGGCCTCACCTCCGGCTACGCGATCGGCGGCTTCGTTGCCGGCGTGGCCGCGATGTACGCGACCGGCATCCTGGCGGGCTGACGACACGACGCCGGCCGGAGGGAGGCTGACCGGCGTCGCGCCGTCCCGCCGAGGACCCTTCCCCGGCCCGTCCGGCCGGAAACCGCTCGCGCTGCGACCGCGCCAACGAGTTCTTAACCGCTTGCAACGACGGGTTCACCGGGCCGTGTCTATAACAGGTGCGCATGTCCTCCCTCCGCTCCCTGCGACCGTACGCGGCGCTCGTGGCGGCGGCCGCCCTCGGAGGCGGTCTCGCCATGGGTGCCGCGGCGCTGGTGGGCGCGTTCGAGGGCGAGACGACCATCGTGCGCGAGACGGTGGCCGCGCCCGCGACCGGCTCCTCCCCTCCCGCGCGGGCGATGAGCGTGAACGAGATCTACGAGCGGGCGGCGCCCGGCGTCGTGCGCATCAACGCCACGCGCGGCTCGGGCACGGGGACGGATCCCTTCGTCGTCCCGACCGATCCCTTCGGCCTGCCGGGCGTGCCCCAGGAGGAGGCGCTCGGATCCGGGTTCGTCGTGGACAAGGCCGGGCACATCGTCACGAACTACCACGTCGTCCAGGGCGCCGACGAGGTCACGGTCAGCTTCTCCAACCGGGACACGGTCAAGGCCGAGGTGGTCGGCGTGGATCCCTCCACCGACCTCGCCGTGCTCCGCGTGGACGCGACCGGGAGCGCGCTCACCCCGCTCCCGCTCGGCGACTCGGACAAGGTGAAGGTCGGCGATCCGGTCGTCGCCATCGGCAACCCGTTCGGGCTCGACCGCACGGCCACGGCCGGCATCGTCAGCGCGCTGCAGCGCCTCATCACGGCGCCCAACCGCTTCACCATCGACCACGTCATCCAGACCGACGCGCCCATCAACAAGGGCAACTCCGGCGGCCCCCTCCTGAACGCGCAGGGCGAGGTGATCGGCGTGAACACGCAGATCGAGACCGGCAACGTGTCCACCGGGAACGTCGGGATCGGGTTCGCCGTCCCCTCGAACACGGTCAAGGACGTCGTCGCCCAGATCGTCCGGACCGGGCGGGTGGAGCACGCGTACCTCGGCATCCGCGGCCGGCCGATCACGCCGACCCTCGCCGACACGTTCAAGCTCCCGACCGACCGCGGCGTCCTGGTCGAGGACGTCACGGCGGGTAGCGGGGCGGCCCGCGCGGGTCTCGAGGAGGGTGACACGGAGGTCGTGGTGGCCGGCGAGACGTACGTCCTCGGCGGGGACATCATCGTCTCCTTCGACGGCAAGCCGATCGACTCCGTGGAGGCGCTGCGCGAGGCGATCTCCGAGCACCGGCCCGGCGACCGCGTGACGCTCGTCGTCTTCCGCGGCAAGAAGAAGGTCACGGTCAAGGTGACGCTCGGCCGCCAGCCCGCCTCCCCGCAGGGCTGAGCTACCCGGAGGGGAACGCGGGGCGCCGGGCGAGCTCCTCGTCCGCCAGGCGGTAGCCGCGCTCGAGCAGGCGCCGCTTGTGCGCGAGCGGCCAGCCCGCGCGGAAGGTCGGGTCGAGGGCGTCCTCGCCCGGGGAGCCCCGGACGACGAGGCACGGGACGTGGCGCTCGTGGCGGAAGGGGAAGCGCGCCGCCGCGAAGATCGCCTCGAGCTCCGCGCGCACGGCCTCGCGGCGGCGGCGGGGAGCGGCGGCGAGCGCCGTCTCCAGGACGGCAGCGCGCAGGCGCCGGAGCTCGGCCACGGAGAGGTCGCGCTCCTCCGCGAGCCGCTCCTCGAGCACGGTGTTGCGCGCGATCGCGACGCGCATCAGCCGCACGATCAGCTCCGCGTAGTGGGCCGGCTCGCCGCGGGCCGCGCGTTCCTGCGCCAGGCGGACCTCCGCCAGCAGCGCGCGCACGGGCGGGACGGCTCGGAAGCGCTCGAGGCGCTCGCGCAACCGCTCGAGGTACGCGGTGTCCGTGGGCCGGTAGCTCGCGACGTACCGGAAGGCCGCGATCGCGTCCACGCGGGGGTCGCGGTAGGCGTGCTCGAGCGGGAAGTTGCGCACCCAGCCGCCGTCCGTCGCCACCAGTCCGCCGACCCGCACGGGCAGCACGAGCGCGCTGATCGCGGCGGAGGCGAGGATCGCCTGCACCATCGTCTCGGGCGGGGTCGAGCGGGAGGAGTAGGCGAGCTCGAAGTGCCGGCCGTCCTCGTCCTCCGGGTACGCGCTGACGTCGGTCGCGAGCACGACGAGCTCGATCGGCGACCGCCGCAGGCCGTCCGCGAGCTCCTCCGCCCGGCCCAGCCGGGTCGCGATCGTGTGCGGGAGCGTGTAGTCGTGCAGCCCGCCGGGGAGCTGCCAGACGCGGCGCGGGCGGAAGACGTCCTCCGGGCGGAGCTCGAGCAGGAAGCGCTCCAGGTCGGAGAGCCGGTCGAGCGCGGCCATCGTCCCTGCGAGGGCGCCGGCCGAGGTGCCGTAGATCCAGCCCACGCGCTCCCACAGCGGGCTCTCGCGCAGGCGGCGGAGGAACCCGAGCTCGAGCAGGACGCCGTTGATCCCGCCGCCGGAGAGGACGACCGCGACGTCGCGACGGTCGGGGTCGGGCACGGGGCTATTGTGCCCGCGTGGAGTCGGAGCTTCGCCCAGGCACTTCCGTCCTCGGCGGGGAGCGCACGGAGGCCGACGAGGACCTGTGGCGCGAGGGCGACGGCGGCGACCACAGCGGCTGGTTCTGCGTGCGCACCGACCCGTTCCCGTGCCCCGCGCCCGGCTGCCCGTTCGTCGCGGACTTCATGACCGCCGCGCACCTGATCCTGGTCTGGGAGGAGCGCGACGACCCGAACCTGCTCTGGCATGCGCAGCGCGCCAAGGAGGTCGGCCGCAACCCCCGCGTCGTCGCCTACGAGCCCGCGTTCGGGCCGAGCGCCTCCTACTACGCCTGGGAGGCGGCCGGGCGTCCGGTGCACGGCGTCAAGGCCACGTAGCGCCGCGGCTACGATGGCGCCGTGGCCGTCGTCGAGGAGACGCTGCGCGTGACCGGGATCCGCTGCGAGCGGTGCGTGGGCCGGCTCGCGGTGGCGCTGCAGGGACACGACGGCATCGCGTCGGCCACGGCCAACCTCGTCGGCGACGTGCGGCTCGCGTGGGACGACGAGCGCACGTCTCGTGACGCGATCGTCTCCGCCCTCGCCCGCGCCGGGTTCCACGAGCGCCGTGACGGCGAGGAATAGCCGCCTCGGGGGCCTCGTTGCAGCGTCCTGTGACGCACGGGTACGGTAGGCCACGTGAGCGAGGCGGAGCCCCTGACGGACGCGCGGCGCATCGCGGCCGCGGAGCGCGACCGGGCGCGCTTCGAGGAGGAGGCCCTCGCGCTCGCCGACCAGGTGTACCGGGTGGCCCGGCGCCTCGTCGGCACGCGTGAGGAGGCGGAGGACCTGGTGCAGGAGACGTACGCGAGGGCGTTCCGCGGCTGGCGCACGTTCACTCCCGGCACCAACATGCGGGCCTGGCTGTTCCGCATCCTCACGAACCTCAACGTCGACCGCGGCCGCCGCGCCCAGCGCTCGCCCGCCACGCAGCCGCTCGAGGAGAGCGACTACTACCTGGCGAACAAGCTGGCCGACGCCGCCGGCGAGGACGTGCTCGAGCAGGACGTCGTCGTCGAGCGGCTGTCGCAGGATTCCGTCGTCAAGGCGCTGTCGGAGATCGCGCCGCAGTTCCGGGAGGTGGTGGTGCTCGTGGACATCGGCGACTTCACGTACGCGGACGCCGCGCAGATCCTGGACATCCCGATCGGGACCGTGATGTCGCGGCTGCACCGTGGCCGGCGCGCGCTGAAGGCAAAGCTCGCAGAGGAGGCGCTCACGTGAGCCGGGACCCGTGCGACCGCTGCGAGGAGCTCCTCCAGGACTACCTCGACCGTACGCTCTCGGACCGGGAGTGGGCGGTCGCGGAGGAGCACCTCGCGGGCTGCGACTACTGCCGCCGCCGCTACCGCTTCGAGGAGACGCTGCGCCGCTACGTGCGCCTGAGCGCGGCCGAGCGCATGCCGCCGTCGCTCATGGCGAAGCTCGAGGAGCTGCGCGGCCTGGACGCGACCGCCTAGGAGCGGTCGGGCGACATCCGCCTCAGGTCGTCGGGGACGTCCACGTCCCCGGGCGCGCCCAGGTCGTCGCAGGGCACGAGGCGGGACGCGAGCGCTCGCAGCCCCTCGTCCGGAACGCGTCCCCAGTCCGCCCGGCCGAGCACGAGCGGGTGCCCTCGCTCGCCGCCGTACGACGCGGCCACGAGGCCGCCCTGCTCACGCCAGGAGGCGACGACGCGCTCGACCGCCTCGGGCGCCAGCGCCGGGCCGTCGGCGAGGACGACGACCGCGGCCTCCACCTCGGGCGCCAGCGCGGCCAGGCCGCAGCGCAGGGAAGCTCCGGGGCCGCGCGCCCACTCCGGGCAGCGGACGAGGCGCACCGGCGGCCCCTCCTCCACCGCCACGGGCTCGTCGAGCTCGTACCGGCCCCAGACGACGACGACCTCCTGCAGCGGCGCCCGCCGCAGCCGGGCGAGCACGCGCGGCAGCAGCAGCCGCTGCTTGGGCGCGCCGAAGCGGCTGGCCTCGCCGGCCGCCAGGACGACGGCGGCGATGCCGCCCATCAGCCCTCGGCGACCGTGACCGAGCGCAGGACGACCGGCCGCGTCGGCCGCTCGTCCGCGCCTCCGAGCGCCTCGATGCGCTCGACCGTGTCCATGCCCTCGGAGACGCGGCCGACGATCGCGTACTCGGGAGGAAGCCCCGCGTCCTCCGCCGTGACGACGAAGAACTGGCTACCCGCTGTGCCCGCCGGCGCGATCGCCGTCTTCGCCATCGCGACGGTGCCCTTCGTGTAGCGCACGCTCGTAGGCGGGCGGTCGAGGGTCGCGTACCCGGGCCCGCCGCCGCCCGTCTGGGTCGGGTCGCCGCCCTGGACGACGAAGCCCGGGACGATGCGGTGGAACACCGTGTCGTCGTAGAAGCCTTGGCGGGCCAGGAAGACGAGCGAGGCCGTCGTCTCCGGCGCCAGCCGCAGGTCGAGGTCGACGGTGAAGTCGCCGCAGCTCGTGGCGAAGACGAGCGCGTAGCTCCTGGACGGGTCGAGCGTGCCGCGGGGGAGCTCGAGCTCGGGCGCCTCGCGCGCGGGCGGCGCCTCCACGCGCTCGCACCCGCCATCGCCGCCCGCCTCCTCGTCGCCGCCGCAGCCCGCGGTGGCGAGGAGCAGCGCGAGGACGAGGAAGCTGCTGCGCATGGCGTGCGATCCTACCGGCATGCACCTCCAGCGCTGCGCCTGGGCCGCGGGCGGGGACGAGCTCATGCGCGCGTACCACGACGAGGAGTGGGGAGTGCCCTCCCACGACGACCGGCACCTCTTCGAGCTGCTCGTCCTCGAGGGCGCGCAGGCCGGCCTCTCCTGGTCGACCATCCTGCGCAAGCGTGCTGGCTACCGACGGGCGTTCGCCGGCTTCGATCCGGCTGTCGTCGCCGGTTACGGCGCCCGCGACGTCGAGCGGCTGCTCGCCGATCCGGGCATCGTGCGCAACCGCCTCAAGGTGGAGTCCGCCGTCGCCAATGCGGCGCGCGTGCTCGAGGTGCAGGAGGAGGCGGGCAGCTTCGCCGCGTACCTGTGGGGCTTCCTCGACGGCGCGCCCCGCACCGCCGGCTGGCGGACGCTCGGCGACCTGCCCGCGGAGACGGCCGAGTCGCGCGCGCTCAGCAAGGACCTGAAGCGGCGCGGCTTCCGCTTCGTCGGCCCCACCGTCTGCTACGCCTTCATGCAGGCCGTCGGGCTCGTGAACGA
>DATLYU010000222.1:0-12422 GCA_035574435.1 Gaiellaceae bacterium
CGCGGTGCGAAGGCCCTGGCTAGCGGGTGCGCGAGAACCGCTGCACCGCGGCGAGCAGGTCCTCGCTCTTGCGCTCCGCGACCTCCGCGTCGCCCGCGGCGAGTGCATCGGCGACGCAGTGGCGGACGTGGTCCTCGAGCAGCTTGACCGAGAGGCTCTCGAGCGCGGTGGAGACCGCGGCGATCTGCGTGAGGATGTCGATGCAGTAGCGCTCCTCCTCGACCATCCGCTCGATCCCCCGCACCTGCCCCTCGATGCGGTGCAGGCGCTTGACCAGCGCGTCCTTGTCCGAGACGTATCCGTGCGTCATGCGGGCTCTCCCTCGAGTCGGTGCAGCGGCCGCGGCGGCGGCTGCGTGGGGCCGCCCGCCTCTCGCTCGCTCGAGAAGCGCCGCAGGCGAAGGCTGTTGGTGACGACGAAGACGCTGGAGAAGGCCATCGCCGCCGCGGCCACGATCGGGTTGAGCAGCCCGGCGACGGCGAGCGGGATGGCGGCCACGTTGTAGGCGAAGGCCCAGAAGAGGTTGCCCTTGATCGTGCGCAGCGTGCGCCGCGCGAGCCGGATCGCATCCGCGGCGGCGCGCAGGTCGCCCGAGACGAGGGTCAGGTCGGAGGCCTCGATCGCGACGTCCGTGCCCGTTCCGATGGCGAGGCCGAGATCCGCCTGCGCGAGCGCGGGCGCGTCGTTGACGCCGTCGCCGACCATCGCCACCACGTGGCCTTCGTCCTGCAGGCGCCGGACCTCGGCGACCTTGTCCTGGGGCAGGACGTTGGCGAGCACCCGCTCGATGCCGACGGCCGCCGCGACCGAGCGAGCGGTGCGCTCGTTGTCGCCGGTGAGGAGCACCGGCTCGAGCCCGAGGCGCTTCAGCTCCGCGACCGCCTCGGCGCTCGTCGGCTTGATGCGGTCGGCGACGACGAGGAGTCCGCGAACGGCCCCGTCCCAGCCGGCGGCGACCACGGTGCGCCCCTCGGCCTCCGCCTCCTCCCGCGCTCGGAGAAGCTCCTCGGGCAGCTCGAGGCCCCACTCGGCGAGCAGCGCGGGCCGGCCCACCACGGCCGCCCGGCCCTCGACGAGAGCCTCGACCCCGAGACCTGCCCGGTTCCGGAACTGCTCGACCGCCGGCAGCGTGCCCAGCTCCTCGCGGGCGCGCTCCGCGATCGCCCGCGCGATCGGATGCTCACTGGCGTCCTCGACGGCACCGGCGATGCGAAGGAGCTCCTCGCGTGCGACCCCGGGAGCGGGGATCGCGTCGGCGAGCCACATGCGCCCCTCGGTCACCGTCCCGGTCTTGTCCAGGACGATCGTCGTGATGCGCCGCGTCCGCTCGAGGACCTCCGGGCCCTTGATCAGGATGCCGAGCTGCGCGCCGCGTCCGGTGCCGACCATGAGCGCGGTCGGCGTGGCGAGGCCGAGCGCGCACGGGCAGGCGATGATCAGGACGGCCACGGCGGCGGTGAACGCGGCGGAGACGTCGCCGCTGAAGACGAGCCAGCCCGCCAGGGTCGCGAGCGAGATCGCGATCACGATCGGCACGAAGACCGCCGAGACCCGGTCGACGAGACGCTGGATGGGCGCCTTCCCCGCCTGCGCCTCCTCGACCAGGCGCGCGATCTGGGCGAGTGCCGTCTCCGCTCCGACCTTCGTGGCGCGCACGACCAGGCGCCCGGAGGCGTTGACCGTCGCGCCCGCCACCTCGTCCCCGGGGCCGACCTCGACCGGGACCGGCTCGCCCGTGAGCATGGACTGGTCGACGGCCGAGAAGCCGTCCTCGACCACGCCGTCGGTCGCGATCTTCTCGCCGGGGCGGACGACGAAGAGGTCGCCCGGCCGGAGCTCCTCCACCGGCACGACGACCTCCCGCCCGTCGCGCAGCACGCACGCCTCCTTCGCGCCGAGCTCGAGCAGCGCGCGGATGGCGGCGCTCGAGCGGCGCTTCGCGCGGGCCTCGAGGTAGCGGCCGAGCAGGATCAGGGTGGTGATGACCGCGCCGACCTCGAAGTACGTGTGCGCCTCGAGCGAGGCGACGAGCACGACGCTCGACCAGAGCCAGGCCGCCAGCGTGCCGATCGAGATAAGCGTGTCCATGGTCGCGGCGAGATGCCGCGCGTTCAGGGCCGCGGCGCGGTGGAACGTCCACCCTGCCCAGAGCACGACCGGGGTCGCGAGCGCGAACGCGAGCCACTCCCAGCCCTCGAACTGGAGGGGAGGGAGCATGGAGAGCGCGGCCAGCGGCGCCGTCAGCGCGGCCGCCACGGCGAGCCGCGTGCGGAGCGTGCGCGCTCGGGCGTCGTCGGCCTCCGCGCGGGCCTCGACGCTCGCCCGGTAGCCGGCGGCCTCGACGGCCCTGAGCAGGTCCTCGAGATCGGCGCGCGCAGGGTCGTAGCTGACCGTCGCCTGCTCGGTCGCGTAGTTGACCGACGCCTCGACGCCCTCCAGCTTGTTCAGCTTGCGCTCGATGCGCGTCGCGCACGCGGCGCAGGTCATGCCCTCCAGCGCGAGGCGGACGCGGCTGCGCGGCTCGGCCGTCGCCGTCACGCCGCCTCGTACCCCGCTTCCCGGATCGCCGCGCGCAGGCTCTCGTCGGAGAGGTCGCGGCCGCGAATGGTCACGACCTTCGAGTCGAGGTCGACGTCCACCTCCTCGACGCCCTCCACCTCCGACACTTCCTCCTTGATCGACATGCCGCAGTGGGCACAGTGGATCGCGGGCACGCTGTAGGTCACGGTCTCGCTCACGAGCTGCCTCCTTCCTCGGATACGGTTACTATACCCCAGAGGGGTAATCGCGTCGGCGTCGAGCCTCTCGTTCGCGCTCGCGGTCGCCGAGCGCGAGCCGCACGGCGACGTAGACGACGACGCCCAAGAGAGCGACCCAGAAGCTCATCGCGACGGTCATCCAGAACCAGTCCCAGCCGTCGTGCCAGTACATGCCAGCCTCCTCGAGACGATCGCTTCCGATGATCGCGCCCGCTGCGAGCGCGCGCTTCGCCTGGAACCACGGATACGGGGTACGGGTAACTCCGCAGGTCGGCGACCGCTCGTGTCGCGGGCTGGAGGAGACGTCGGGCCGGCCGGCGCGCGGCGGCTCCGTCACCGACGACGCCTCGGCGGGTGGCCGGAAGGCTCGAGATCGCCTAGCGTTCGGGCACCCCACCGAGAGGAGGTCGGATGACGACCACGATGGCACCGACCGAGTTCAGGACCGGACAGCGGACGCAGTGGAACACGGCGGCGAGCGGCTGGAGGAAGTGGTCGCCGCTCATCGACCGTGGAGCGGGGCCGATCAGCGAGCGCCTCGTCGAGCTGGCGGGAATCGAGCCCGGGGACCGTGTCCTGGACGTGGCCACGGGCTACGGCGAGCCGGCGCTGACGGCCGCCCGAAGGGTCGGGCCCGAGGGAGAGGTCGTGGCGAGCGACATCTCCGCGGAGATGCTCGCCTTCGGGCGCGAGCGCGCGGACGAGGCCGGGCTCGGCAACGTGCAGTTCCTCGAGTCCGACGCCGCCTCGCTCGACTTCCCGACCGGGAGCTTCGACGCCGCCCTCTCACGCTGGGGGATCATCTTCGACCCCGAGCCGGAGGCGGCCGCGGCGCGCATCCGCGGCTTCCTGAAGCCGGGCGCGCGGCTGGCGATCGCCTCCTGGGCGACGCCCGACCGGGCGCCCATGTTCGGGCTCACCATGGGGACGCTCATGCACCGCCTGCAGATCCCCCCGCCGCCGCCCGGCACGCCGGGCCCGCTCGCCCGGCCCACGCCCGAGGCGATCGCCGCCCTGCTCGAGGGCGGAGGCCTGTCGGACGTGCAGGTCGAGGAGGCGGACGTGGTCTTCCAGTACGAGGAGCCCGCCGAGTTCGTCACCTGCATCCGTGAGATCGCGCCACCGGTCACGGCGCTTCTCGCCCAGTACCCGGAGGAGGTCCAGGCCGACGGGTGGGCGGCGATCACGGCCGCCGCGCGAGAGTACGCGGGCGGCGACGTGCCGTTCGAGCTGCGCAACACGGCGCTGCTCGCGGTCGGCCGGGCGTAGCGAGGGCCGCTCGGTGCGGGAGCGCTGCGTCGGCCCTCCCGCACCGAGCGCCCGGGAGGGAGCACGAGCCGTGCCGGCCCGGCGGCGGCGGAACGGCCGCGCCCGGTAACGTCGCCGCGTGGCCGACGCCTGCACCCACCTCGACGCCATCCGCGTCGTCTCGCTGCCTGACGAGATCGCCGGTTGCGAGGAGTGCCTGCGCTCGGGCGACGAGTGGATGCACCTCCGCATGTGCATGACGTGCGGAAAGATCGGCTGCTGCGACTCCTCGCCGAACCGGCATGCGAGCCGGCACGCGCACGAGGCGGGCCACCCGGTCATGCGCTCCGCCGAGCCGGACGAGACCTGGAGCTGGTGCGTGCTCGACGAGATCGCGTTCGTCGTCGCAACGCAGTAGGCGAAGGCGCTCTCGCCTCGCGGCACCGGGCGGGGCGTTTCGAGTCTGGCGGCCGTGCGGCGCGGCGCCGGGAGGTGACTCGATGGGGCGGGCTGGCGGAGGAGAGTGCGTGCGGCCTCTGTCGGCCCGCGCGCGCCTGATAGGAGTCCGCGCATGGAGATCGTCGAGCTCGGCACGAGCGGCCTGCGCGTCTCGCGCGTGGGGCTCGGCTGCAACAACTTCGGCGGCCGCATCGACTTCGCCGCGACCCGGGCCGTGGTCGAGGCCGCGCTCGACGCCGGCGTCACGTTCTTCGACACGGCGGAGGTGTACGGGCGAGACGGCGCCAGCGAGCGCTTCCTCGGGGAGCTCCTGGCGGAGCGTCGGGCCGAGGTCGTCCTCGCCACGAAGTTCGGCTGGGGGCCGGAACGCGGGTACGGGAGCCGCGACGTCGTCCTGCGCTCGCTCGAGGGCTCGCTCGCGCGCCTGCGCACGGACCGGGTGGACCTCTACTACCTGCACAAGCCGGACCCGGACACGCCGATCGGGGAGACCCTGCGTGCGCTCGACGAGCTCGTGCGCAGCGGCACCGTACGGGCCCTCGGCTGCTCGAACTTCTCGGCTGCGCAGCTGGCGGAGGCGGACGCCGCCGCCCGCGAGCTCGGCACGGCGCGCTTCACCGTGCTCCAGAGCCGCTACAGCCTGCTCGACCGCGACGACGACGCGGACGTGCTCCCGCTCTGCCGCCAGCTCGGCGTCGCCTACATCCCGTACTTCCCGCTCGCGAGCGGGCTCCTGACGGGCAAGTACCGCCGCGGCCAGCCGGCGCCCGAGGGGACGCGGCTCGCCGGGCGCGAGCTCGACGACGAGCGCCTCGCGCGGGTCGAGGCGCTGCGCCGCTTCGCGGAGGAGCGCGGGCGCACGCTCCTCGAGCTCGCGATCGGCGGGCTCGCGGCGATCCCGGGGATCGGCTCCATCATCGCCGGCGCCACGAAGCCCGAGCAGGTGCGGGCGAACGTCGCCGCCGCCGGCTGGCGTCCCAGGCCGGAGGAGCTCGAGGCGCTCGCGCGGATCTGAGCTCGCGCCCTTGCGGTCTCGCACGAGCGGGCACCATGCGCCAGACTGCGGGCACATGCGCCTTTCGCTCGTCCTCGCGGCGCTCGCGCTCGCCCTCGCCGGGTGCGCAGGCGGCGGCGAGGACGGGCTCCCCCGGGGCGCCGAGCCCGTCGAGCTCGACCCGGCCGCGTTCGGCGCCGAGATCGACAACCCGTGGTGGCCGATGCCGGTCGGCGCGCGCTGGGTCTACCGGGAGACGGACGCGGAGGGGACGGTGCAGCGCGTGGAGGTCACCGTCACCGGGGAGACGCGGACGATCCTGGGGATCGAGGCCCGCGTCGTCCACGACGTCGTGACCGAGGGCGGCGAGCTCGTCGAGGACACGTACGACTGGTACGCGCAGGACGAGAAGGGGAACGTCTGGTACCTGGGCGAGGACACGAAGGAGTACGAGGGCGGGAAGGTGGTGACGACCGCGGGCTCGTGGGAGGCGGGCGTGGACGGCGCGCAGCCCGGGATCCTGCTCCCCGCCGACCCGGAGCCGGGCCTCTCCTACCGGCAGGAGTACTACGCGGGCGAGGCGGAGGACGCGGCCACCGTGCTGAGCCTCGACGAGCGCGTGCAGGTCCCGGCGGGCTCGTACGCCGGCGTCCTGCTGACGAAGGACTTCACGCCGCTCGACCCGGACATCCTCGAGTACAAGCTGTACGCGCGCGGCGTCGGCCTCGTGCTCGCGCTCGGCGTCTCGGGCGGGAGCGGCCGCGAGGAGCTCATCGAGCACCGCGTGCCCTAGACGTAACGCGGGTAGCGTCCGCCGCATGCTGCTCGCGGACGTCGCGGAGACCTCTGCTTCTGTCGCGGCCACCTCCTCGCGGCGCGCGAAGGTGGAGGCGCTCGCCTCGTGCCTGCGCCGGGCGGCGCCCGCGGAGGCGCCGCTCGCGGTCGCCTACCTCTCCGGGATCGTCCCGCAGGGGCGGCTCGGCATCGCCTGGGCCGCGCTCCGAGAGCTGCCTTCCCCCGCGGCGGGCCCGCCGGAGCTCGAGCTCCGCGACGTGGACGCGGCGCTCTCGGAGCTTGCGCAGCTCCGCGGCCCGGGGTCGCAGGCCGCGCGCCGTGCTGCGCTCGCCGCCCTCTTCGGGCGCGCGACCGAGCCCGAGCAGCGCTTCCTGCGTGCGCTCCTCCTCGGCGAGCTCCGGCAGGGCGCGCTCGAGGGCGTGATGACGGACGCGGTCGCGCAGGCGACCGGCGTGCCGGCGGCCCGCGTGCGCCGGGCCCTGATGCTCGCCGGCGACCTGCCGGAGGTCGCGGCGAGGGCGCTCGCGGAGGGCGAGGCGGGCCTCGCGGTCTTCGGGCTGACGCTCTTCCGGCCGCTCAAGCCCATGCTCGCGCAGACCGCCGACGGCCTGGAGGAGGCGCTCGCGCGCGTCTCCCCGGCCGCGCTCGAGTGGAAGCTCGACGGCGCGCGCGTGCAGGTGCACCGCCGCGGCGGCGAGGCGCGCGCGTACACACGCAACCTCGCGGAGATCACGGAGCGCGTGCCCGAGCTCGTGGAGGCGGTGCTCGCCCTCGAGCTGGACGCCGCGATCCTGGACGGCGAGGCGATCGCGCTCGGCCCGGACGGCCGCCCGCGCCCCTTCCAGGAGACGATGAGCCGCTTCGGGAGCCGCGCCAACGTCCCCGAGCTCCGCCGCGCGGCTCCGCTCTCCGTCTTCTTCTTCGACCTCCTGCACCTGGACGGCGAGGACCTCGTCGACCTGCCGGGGCGCGAGCGCGCCGCGCGCCTCGCCGAGCGGGTCCCGGCGGAGCTGCGTGTGCCGCGCCTGGAGACGGCGGCGCTCGACGAGGCGCGGGCCTTCCTCGAGGACGCGCTGGCGCACGGGCACGAGGGCGTGATGGTCAAGTCGCTCGACGCCCCCTACGAGGCGGGCCGGCGCGGCGCCGGCTGGCTGAAGGTGAAGCGCGCGCACACGCTCGACCTCGTCGTCCTCGCCGCCGAGTGGGGCCACGGCCGCCGTCAGGGGACGCTCTCGAACCTCCAGCTGGGCGCGCGCGATCCCGCGAGCGGCGGGTTCGTCATGCTCGGAAAGACGTTCAAGGGGCTGACGGACGAGCTGCTCGCCTGGCAGACCGAGCAGCTCCTCGCCCGCGAGACGCACCGCGACGCGCACACGGTGTACGTGCGCCCCGAGCTCGTGGTCGAGGTCGCCTTCGACGGCGTGCAGTCGAGCACGCGCTACCCGGGGGGCGTGGCCCTGCGGTTCGCACGGGTGAAGGGTTACCGGCCGGACAAGCGCCCGGAGGAGGCCGACACCATCGAGACCGTGCGCGCGCTGCACGGCCGCGAGTAGGCTCGGGCGGACACGCACGCCGGCAAGGGAGGAAACGCATGAGGGACTACGGGATGCTGCGCATGTGGGCCGCCGCGCTCGCCGTCGCCGGCGGGCTGGCCGCCCTGCTCGCCGCTGCGGGCACGGTCGTGTGGGCGATCGAGGTGGACGGCACGTGGCCCACGCTGGGGGTGCTCTTCCTCGGCGGCGCGGGCTCGCTGGCCCTCGCCACCGTGCCTCCCGCCCTCTCGCACGCGCTGCGCGCGCTCGCGGACGTGGGCGAGACCGTGCGGGCCGGCTGACGGCCGGGCGGGTTTGACCGCGGCGACGCCACGCCACGATCATGTGTCGCGCATGGTCGACGTGATCCGGCAGAGGCTCGACGGCGGCGCCCGGCTGGCCGCCTCCGGCGCCGAGCCTGCGGTGGCGCCCTCGTGAGCGAGCTCCCGCTGATCATGGCGGTGGACGAGGACGCGGACGCCCTCGCCCGCATCACGAGCGAGCTCCAGCGCTACGCGCGCGACTACAAGGTCATCTGCGGGCCGTCAGCCGAGGCGGCCCTGCAGCAGCTCGAGGCGCTGCGCGACCGGGACGCGGCGGTCGCCATCGTGCTCGCCGGGCGCGGGACGCAGGAGCTGAAGGGCGAGGAGCTTCTCGCACGCGTGCACGACCTGCACCCGCACGCGAAGCGGGCGCTGCTCATCCCCTGGGGTGGGTGGGCGGACGAGGAGACGGCGGAGGCGATCCGCAGCTCCATGGCCCTGGGCACGATCGACTACTACGTCCTCAAGCCCTGGAGCACCCCCGACGAGCTCTTCCACCGCATGGTCTCCGAGTTCCTGCACGAGTGGCGGCGCGCGAACGCGCCCGGCCGGCGCGAGATCACGGTCATCGCCGATCCCTGGTCGCCGGGCGGGTACGAGCTCCGCAACCTGCTCGCGCGCAACGGCGTCCCGCACGCGTTCCACACCTGCGACTCCCCGGAGGGCCAGGAATTCCTGCGCGGCTGCGGCCAGGAGGGAGCGCGCGTGCCCGTCGTCGTGCTCCCGGACGGCAACGCGCTCGTCGATCCCCGGCCGGAGGAGCTCGCCCAGCACGGCACCCGGATGCGGACGGAGCTGGACGGCGACCTCGAGCCGTACGACGTCGTCATCGTGGGCGCCGGCCCGGCCGGGCTCGCGGCCGCCGTGTACGCCTCGTCGGAGGGCCTGCGCGCGCTCGTGGTCGAGCGCGAGTCCATCGGCGGCCAGGCGGGGTCGAGCACGCGCATCCGCAACTACCTCGGCTTCGCCCGCGGGATCAGCGGCGCCGAGCTCGCGCAGCGCGCCTACCAGCAGGCATGGGTGTTCGGCACGACGTTCCTGCTCACGCGGAGCGTGGAGGCGATCCGGCCGGGCGGCGTCGGCTACGTCGTCTCCATCTCGGGCGGGACGGAGGTGGAGGCGCGCAGCGTCGTGCTGGCCATGGGCGTCACCTACCGCCGCCTGGACGTGCCCGGGCTGGCCGGGCTCGAGGGTGCGGGCGTGTTCTACGGCTCGTCGCCGTCGGAGGCGCGCCAGTTCACGGATCGCAGCGTCTTCGTCGTCGGCGGCGCGAACTCCGCGGGCCAGGCCGCCGTCCACCTGAGCCGGTACGCCGGGAAGGTCACCCTGCTCTGCCGCGGGCGGTCGCTCTCGGCGACGATGTCGCAGTACCTCCAGGACGAGATCGCGGGCAAGGAGAACCTCGAGGTGCGCGTGGGCACGGAGGTGGCCGGCGTCGAGGGCGACGGGCAGCTCGAGCGCCTCGTGCTGCGCGGCCCCGAGGGGGAGACGGAGGAGCCCGCGGACGCGCTCTTCATCCTCATCGGCGCCGAGCCGCACACGGACTGGCTGCCCGCCGAGGTGGAGCGCGACGAGCGCGGCTTCGTCCTCACGGGCGGCGGAGAGCACATGTTCGAGACCTCCGCGCGCGGCGTCTTCGCGATCGGCGACGTCCGCTCCGGCTCGGTGAAGCGCGTCGCCTCCGCCGTCGGCGAGGGCTCAGTCGTGATCCAGCAGGTGCACCGCTTCCTCGAGTCGGCGCACGCGCTCGCGGCCCGGCGATGAGCGTCGCCTCGGCCGCGGAGAGCATCGCCGCCGGCCACGAAGCGCTCGCCGCGGGTGACTGGGCGCGGGCGCGCGACGCGTTCGCGGAGGCGCTCGACGACGGAGACTCGGCGGAGGCGCTGGACGGGCTCGGCCGCGCGCTCTGGTGGCTGCGGGACGAGCGCGACGCGATCGTGCACCGCGAGCGCGCGTACGCGGCGTTCCGCCGAGACGGCGAGCTCGGACGGGCGGCGCGCGTCGCCCTCTGGCTCGCTCGGGAGTACCACCTCGCCTTCGGGAACGCCGCCGCCGCGCGCGGCTGGCTCGCCCGCGCCGAGCGGCTCCTGCGCGACGTCGCCCCGGGCGCCGAGCAGGGCTGGCTCGACCTCGCGCGCTCCGAGTCGGCGCGCGAGCCCGGCGAGGCGGAGCGGCTCGCCGCCGCCGCCCTCGAGGTGGCGCTCCTCGCGGGGGACTCCGACCTCGAGCTGCGGGCGCTGGCGCAGCGCGGCTTCGCGGAGGTCTCGCTGGGCAAGGTCGAGGAGGGGCTCGCACGGCTGGACGAGGCGATGGCGGCGGCTACGAGCGGCGAGCCGGCCAGCCTGGAGACGTTCGCGGACATCTGCTGCACGCTCATGCTCGCGTGCGAGCGGGCCGGCGACGCCGAGCGGCCGCAGCAGTGGAGCCACGTGCTCGAGTCGTTCGTCCGAGCGCACGACCACGTGACCCTGCTCGCGTTCTGCAGGACCTGCTGTGCGGACGTGTTCGCCGCCAACGGGCAGGTGGACGCGGCAGAGGGGGAGCTCCTCACCGCTCTTCGGGAGCTGCGCGAAGCGGGCCAGCGCTCGCGCTGCATCCCGCCGGCGGCGAGGCTGGCTGAGATCCGCGTGCTGCAGGGGCGGCTCGACGAGGCGGAGGAGCTCCTCGCCGGGATCGAGCACGAGCCGGACGCGCTCCGTGCGGCGGTCTCCGTGCGGCTCGCCCGCAACGAGCCCGGTGCGGCCGCGGCGCTGCTCGAGCGGCGGCTGGGCGAGCTCGGGCGGGCGAGCCTGCTCGCCGTTCCGCTCCTCGAGCAGCTCGTGGAGGCGACGATCGCCGACGGTCGGCTCGATGCCGCGCGGCGCGCAACCGAGGATCTGGCTGCGATCGCAGGTCCCTCCGGACGCGAGCGCGTCCGTGCCGCGTCGGCGCTCGCCAGGGGCCGGGTCGCGCTCGGCGCGGGCGAGGAGGGCGCAGCGGCGTGGTTGCAGGACGCCGTGAACGGCTTCGCCCGGCTGGGACAGCGCCTGGACGCGGCGCGGGCGCGTCTCGAGCTCGCCCGCGCGCTGGCGGCGGGCTCGTCCGAGCTCGCCGTCGACGCCGCCCGGCACGCCCGCACGGAGCTGGAGGCACTCGGGGCAGTGCGGGAGGCCGATCGCGCCGCCTCCCTGCTCCGCTCGCTCGGGGTGAAGCCGAGTGCCGGGCCGCGTGCGCTCGGGCTGCTCACGCGGCGCGAGCAGGACGTGTTGCGGCTGCTCGGCGAAGGCCTCCCGAACCGGGAGATCGCCGCGCGCCTCTACATCAGCCCGAAGACCGCCGAGCACCACGTGGGACGGGTACTCGGAAAGCTCGGGGTCAGGACGCGAGCGGAGGCCGCCGCCTGGGCCGTTCGCAATCTCGGGTCGGGATAGGGGAAGTCCCCCTACCCCGCCGCAGCGCGCCGGCTCATCCTGAGCCCGAGAAAGGAGGAGCGATGTCAGACGAGCACAAGGATCTCGTCCGCAGGTACTACGAGCAGGTCATCAACGGCCGAGACCTCGACGCCGTCGAGGTGTTCTTCGCGGACGCGCACGTCGTGGAAGGGGTGCGCCGCGGCTGCTTCGCGTACTTCGAAGCGTTCCCCGACCTCCACGTCAGCCTCGACGAGCTCGTCGCAGAGGGCGATCGCGTCTTCGTGCGCTCGACGATGACGGGAACCCACGACGGCGAGTACAAGGGCATCCCGCCGACCGGGAGGAACGTCGCGGCCGAGACGGCCGAGGTCTTCCGGATCGCGGACGGCAGGTTCGTCGGCTACTGGTGCCTCGCGAACGTGGCCGGCCTCATGCGGCAGCTCACCGAGGAGCGGGTCGCGGCCCCGACCGGGCATCCGTCGTGACGCAGCCGGACTCGAGAGAGGAGTAGTCATGCCCAGTGTCTCACGCCACGACGCGTCCGAGTCGTTCGCGCTCGAAGGCTACGAGGGCCACTTCGAGAACTTCGGCCCCTTCACCGTCGGCTTCGAGCGCTACACGGCCGACGCCGACCTCGCGCCGCTGTTCAGAGGGCTGCCCGACGATCGCTGCCAGTGCCCCCACCTCGGGTACGTGCAGCAAGGGCAGGTGAAGTTCACGTTCGCCGACGGCCGCGACGAGGTGTACCGGGCGGGCGAGGCGTACTACGCACCGCCTGGACACACGCCGTACCTCTACGCGGGCACCGAGCTCGTGGAGTTCAGCCCCAGCGCCGAGCTCCAGCAGACGCTCGAGGTCGTGTCCCGGAATCTCGAGGCAACGTCGAGCTAGCGGTCAGCGGCGCCGGCGGCGGCGCCAGA
>DATLYU010000223.1:0-33819 GCA_035574435.1 Gaiellaceae bacterium
GACGCGCAGCAGGATGCCCTCGCCGGACGTCCCGAGGGCCATGACCCCGTCCAGGCCCGCGGCGGCGTAGAAGTCCGCGAGCGGCCCGAGCGCCTCCTCGTCCACGGCGTCCCCGCCCGCCCGGAGCGGAGTCACCGACGCCGCCAACGCGCCGCGCAGCATCACCTACGTCCGCTCGATCCGCTGGACTCCGCGCTTCGGGTGCCAGAACTCGATGACGAGGCGGTCGCGCGCCTCGGAGAGCGTGACCACCACGAGCTCCAGGATGTCGGCCCGGAAGAAGTGCGCCTCGCCGTGCGCCGAGCGCCCGTCCCGGAGGACGGCCGGCAGGCGCGCGACGTCGTCCACCTCCTCGACGACGCCCGCGAGCTTCGCGTCGCCCGTCCAGGCGGGCGGGTCGTCGGAGCCGCTGTGCAGCGCGAACCGCGGGTCGCGCCGCAGGTCGAGCGCCTTCACCGACCGCCACATCATCGCCAGCCAGAGGTCGCCGTCCGCGAACGTCGCCTCGATCCCGCTGATCCGCGGCGATCCGTCGCGGCGGACGGTCGCCAGGGTCTTGTGCACGTGGGCGTCGAAGTAGCGTCGCGCTGCCGCGGCGAGCTCGGGCGCTTCCGCCTCGATCTCCTCCCAACGCGCCACGTTCCTACCCTAACGACGCGGTAGGCTCAGCCCGTGGGGGCGCTGAAGGTCGAGCGGGACGGCCACGTGCTCCGCGTCACGCTCGCCCGGCCGGAGCGGCGGAACGCCTTCGACGCCGCGCTCATCGCCGAGCTGACCGAGGCGTTCGCGGATGTCGGCGACGCCCGGGCGGTCGTCCTCTCCGGCGAGGGCCCGAGCTTTTGCGCGGGCGCGGACGTCGAGTGGCAGCGCTCGGCGATCGACCTCTCCTACGAGGAGAACGTGGAGGACGCGCTCCGCCTCTACCGCATGCTCCAGGCGATCGCGGAGTGCCCGGCGCCCGTCGTGTGCCTCGTGCACGGCTTCGCGCTCGGGGGCGGCTCGGGCCTGGTCGGATGCGCGGACGTGGCCATCGCGTGGCCGGACGCGGTCTTCGGCTTCACCGAGGTGCGGCTCGGGATCGTGCCGGCCGTCATCTCCCCGTTCGTGCTGCCGAGGATCGGCGAGGCCGCCCGCCGCTACTTCCTCACCGGCGAGCGCTTCGGGGCCGAGGTGGCGCTCCGCATCGGCCTCGTGTCCGAGGTGGCGGAGGACGCCGCCGCAGCCTGCGAGACCGTCGTGCAGGCGCTCCTCGCCGGCGGCCCGCAGGCCGTGCGCGAGGCGAAGCGCCTCGTGCGCGAGCGCCCGCAGGGAATCGAGACCGCGCGCATCGCGGCCGCCCGGCGGACGAGCGAGGAGGGCCAGGACGGCCTGCGCGCCTTCCTGGAGTCGCGGACGAAGCGCCACTCTGTCCTTCCCTCGTGGCATCCGGACGCTCCCGGCTAGCCCATAGGCGTCCCCGCTGGGCGGGGTGGACGGGTAGACACGTGCGAGGATCGAGCGCAGGCGGGTAGCGCATCGGGTCCGCCACGGACTCGCGCCCCTCTTCACGAAGCCTGCGGACAGGAGGGACGACCTCGCCGCGGCGGGGCGTCCGTGCGTTCGGCATCTCGTGCGACTCCCCGTGGGCGCACCGCGCCTGGGCGGAGACGTCGCCGTCGACGTGCCGCTGCTCTCGGACTCGGGCGGCGAGGCCACGCGCGCCTTCGGCTGTCGCCTTCGAGCCGGCTCGGGATGGCCGGCGGCCCGGCGCGCTCGGCCTTGCCGCTCGCGGACGGCACGCGGATCGTGGAGTCCTGGATGCTCGGCGGCGAGCCGCTCTGGGACAGCGCCGCCGTGACCTTGCCCGCGCTCGAAATCGCACCGCCATTCGGCTTCTGGGGCCGCAGAGAGGTCGCGCTCGACCTCTGGCAGCACGCGGTCTACACGGTCGCCGCCGGGCTTGGGCGAGACGGACCCACATTACAGTCGGTGACATTTCCGTCATCCGGAGCCCACATCCGCCCTCTGCTATCCCACACTCGCCCGAAACGGACCGAGGAAGGGAGGCGGTGAACGATGCGCCGATTCCGACGACCCACCCTCGGGCTCGGCGGGCTGGCCTGCGCCGCGCTGCTCATCGCGACGGCGGGGCTGGCGACCGCGGCCAGTTCGGGCAGTGCTGCCGACAGCGAGCTCGACGTCGTTCTCGGCAAGCCGCGCGAGTTCGCGCTGAAGACGAGCGCGCGGGTCGGTAAGGCCGGGGAGGTGGAGTTCGTCGTCAGGAACATGGGCCGGATCACGCATGAGCTGATCGTGCTCCGCACCGCGACGCGAGCCGGGAACCTGAAGCCACGGCCCGAAGAGCCGTCGAAGGTGGTCGAGCCCGGATTCCAGTTCGAGCTCGAGGACATCGAGCCGGGTGACCGCGTGACGATCGCCCTGCCCCTCAAGAAGGGGCACTACGTCCTGCTCTGCAACATCGAGGGCCACTACGCAGGCGGGATGCACGCCGACCTCACCCTCCGGTAGGCGAGCAGCAGGCCGAGCCGAGCCGGGCCGCGCCCGAGCCCGGCTCGGCGCCAGCTTGCTCGTGGAGACCGTCGGAGTCAGTACTCAGACGTTCGAGTCGGTCGGGACGCGCCTCATCTACCTGCCTGTCAGCGCCTCCGGGTGCTTCGTCGCTCTCGCGACGCCCCATACGGCTTGCCCGGCTCCTCTCCCCGACCGCGCCTCACCGGCGGTGACTCTCGCCCGAGTTGTCGCGTCCCTCCGGCTCGACGGGGGAGCCACGTCGTCAGGATGCCTATCCTCCGAGCCTTCCTCGACCGCCCCCTCCCGGCCGGGCGTAGCTACGCGCGCGCGGGCGCGCGCAGGGCTACCCGAGCGCGCCGCGCGACACCCGTTCGGAGCTGCCGCCGGCGCACCTCGAGCAGGCCGACGAGCTCCCTCGTCGGCCGGAACGGGTCGGCCAGCGCCGGCTCGCGGCCGGCGAGCGGCAGGGCCGCGACGAGCGAGCCGTCGAGCTCCGCGACGACGAGCGGCCCCTCCGGGAGCGGCCGGCTCTCGAGCTGCGCGAGCTCGGCCAGAGCCCGCTCGTCGCCCGCCCGGCGGAGCCGGATGACGACCGCCTCGTCGAGAGCGGGAGTTGTCGCGTTCCAGTTCCTCAACACCTACGTTAGTATATTGACGGTTACGTAACCTGTCAATGAGAATGAGCGGTTAGATGAGCACGATTCCCGACCACGTCGCCCTCCTCTGCGACTTCGTCAACACGGTCGAGCTGGACGAGGAGGGAAGCGATCAAATCGCCACGCCGGGCGGACTCGCCGCCTGGCTCCGCGAGCGAGGGCTCGCCGACGCCCGGCCGACGGCCGCCGAGGTCGCGCGTGCGACCGAGCTGCGCGAGGCGCTCCGCGTCCTGCTGATGGCCAACAACAACCTGGCCGTCGACGTCGCTCCCGCGCGCGCCGTCGTCGAGGACGTGGGCCGCGACGCACGGGTCGAGCTCGCCTTCGCCGTCGACGGAACCCTCCTCCCCGTGCCCCGCGCGAGCGGCGTGCGCGCCGCCCTGGGGACGATCGTGGCGGCCGCGTCGCTCGCCACGCAGGACGGAAGCTGGCCGCGGATCAAGGCGTGCCGCGCCGACGACTGCCACTGGGCCTTCTGGGACGAGGCGCGGAACCGCTCGCGCGCCTGGTGCTCGATGGCGAGCTGCGGCAACCGGGCGAAGGTGCGCGCGTACCGCCGCCGGCGCGGCGCGGTGCGGCCCGCGTAGGCTCCTGCGCGATGGCCATCCGGAAGCTCCTCGTCGCGAACCGCGGCGAGATCGCGCTGCGCGTCTTCCGCACCTGCCGCGAGCTCGGGATCGCGACCGTCGCCGTGGCGGCCCCGGACGACCGCGCCTCGCTGCACGCCCGTTCCGCGGACGAGACCGTCGAGATCGCGGGCTACCTGCACCCCGAGGAGCACGTCCGCGCCGCGCGCGAGACAGGCGCGGACGCGATCCACCCCGGCTACGGCTTCCTCGCCGAGAGCGGCGACTTCGCCGACGCCGTGCAGGCGGCGGGACTCACGTGGGTCGGCCCCTCCCCGGATGCCCTCCGCCTCGGCGCGGACAAGCTGGCCGCGAAGCGGCTCGCCCGCGAGGCGGGCGTCCCGGTGCTGCCGGACGGCCCGCCGGAGGAGGTCGGCTTCCCGCTCCTCGTGAAGGCCGCGGCGGGCGGCGGTGGGCGCGGGATGCGTCTCGTCCGCTCGCCGGGCGAGCTCGCGGACGCCCTCGCCGCGGCCGAGCGCGAGGCGGTGGCCGCGTTCGGCGACGGGACGCTCTACTGCGAGCGCTACCTGGAGCGGCCGCGTCACGTCGAGGTGCAGCTCTTAGGCGACAGGCACGGGACGGTGGTCGCCCTGGGCGAGCGCGACTGCTCGGTACAGCGCCGCCACCAGAAGGTGCTCGAGGAGGCGCCCGCCCCGCGCCTCGACGCCGGCCTGCGCGCGGAGCTGCTGGAGGCCGCCGTCGCGTTCGGCCGCGCGCTCCGCTACGAGGGCGCAGGCACGGTCGAGTTCGTGCTCGAGGACGGGTCCTTCTCCTTCCTCGAGCTCAACGGCCGCATTCAGGTCGAGCATCCGGTGACCGAGCTGGTGACCGGTCTCGACCTGGTCGCCGAGCAGCTCCGCGTGGCTGCTGGGGAGCCGCTGACCCTGGCGCCGGCGACGCCGCACGGCCACGCGGTCGAGGTCCGCCTGTACGCGGAGGACCCCGTCACCTTCCTTCCGCAGGCGGGCCGGATCGAGCGCCTCCGCCTGCCGGAGGGCGTGCGCGTGGACGCGGGCGTGCAGGAGGGGGACGAGGTCGGGCTCGCCTACGACCCGCTGATCGCGAAGCTCGTCGCCCACGGGCGCGACCGCGACGAGGCGCTCGAGCTCCTCGCGGACGCGCTCGCCGAGACCGAGGTCGGCGGCGTGACCACGAACCTTCCCTTCCTGCGCTGGCTCGTCGCCCACCCGCGCGTCCGCGCGGGCGAGGCGACGACCGCGCTTCTCGTCGAGCATCCGCCCCTCTCCCCCGCGCCTCTCCGCGCGCCGGCGGGCCCGTGGCGGAGCCCGTGGCGGCTGAACCTGCCCGCGCCGCCGCCGGCGCCGCCGCCCGCGCTCGACTCGGGAGCGCTCGCGCAGAGCGCCCACCACGGCTCGAGCGCCGTGACCGCCCCGATGCCCGGCTCGGTGCTGCGCGTCGAGGTGGCGCCGGGCGACGAGGTCGCCGCCCGGGCGCCCCTCGTCGTGCTGGAGGCGATGAAGATGGAGATCCCCGTGCACTCCCCGTTCGCGGGCACGGTGGCGGCGGTCCACGTCGCCCCCGGCGACCGGGTCGCCGGCGGCGCGGTGCTCGTGGACCTGGAGAGCTAGGCGGCTTCGCTGGGCGCGGGCGCCGGCTGGGCGAGCGCGACGCGGTAGCGCCAGTACAGGAGCCCGGCGGCGACCAGCGCGCCCGCGATCCCCCACAGGAGCGAGCCCGCGTCGCCGACGTCCGGCTTGACCGTCATGGCGTAGACGATGAGCCAGAGGAGGACGAGGTCGAGACGCGAGAGGAAGATGAGGCGCAGCATGCGCGGCCCAGCCTCGGGCGAGCCTTCCGCGGTCATGCGCCCGACGCGCCCGGACTCCGGCCCGAGGAACAGGATCCCGGCGAGGAAGGTGGTCGCGTACAGGACGAGCGCGATCACGATCCAGTCGTCGCCGAAGCCGTAGAAGTCCGACTCGACCACGAGCAGGATCCCGCTCACGAACGCGAGCAGCGAGGCGGGGATGAAGGTGCGGTTCGCGATCCACTCGATGTCCTGCCCGAGCGCGGCCAGGCGCGCCGGGTCGCCGGACATGGACGCGCGGATCCCGAAGAGCTGCATCATCAGCCCTCCGCCGATCCAGATCACGGCCATGGCGACGTGGAAGAAGAGCAGGAGCTCGAACCAGGACACGTGACGGGCCTCCTCTCGGGACTCAGGTTCCGGGCTTGACGGTCATCAGGAAGACGATCGCGAAGAGGACGAGCAGGAAGATCCGCGCGAGGAGCACGAGGCGGCCCACGCGCGCGGCAAGCGCCGGGCTCGGGCCCTCCGCGGCCATGCGGGCTCCCACCGCCCCGATCTCGCGGGTGACGTAGCCGAAGGCGGCGAGCGAGACCCCGGCCCAGCCGAGCACGCCGAGCCAGACGAAGGGCTCCGACCACGACCAGCCCCCGTCCTCCGTCAGCAGGACGCCGGTCGCGAAGACGACGAGCGAGGCGGGCAGGAAGACCTTCGTGGCCATGAAGCCGAGGTCGCGCCCGAGCGCGCCCACGCGCGCCGGGTCGCCGGAGCGCTTGGCCAGCACGGTGAGGACCTGCGCGGCGAAGCCGCCGCCGAGCCACACGACGACGGCCGAGACGTGGACGAAGAGCCAGATGTCGTACGCGCTCACCGCAACGGCCCGCGAACCCGGTCGAGCACCGCGCCGAGCACGACGTTCACGAGCCAGGCGACGACGGTCGCGCCCACGTACGTCCAGAAGCCGTCGATGCGGAAGTCGGTCGCCACCCACTCCGCGAGCGCGAGCATGAGCACGTTGAGCGCGAAGTACGAGAGCCCGAGCGTCACGATCACGAGCGGGAGCGTGAGCAGCGCGAGGACGGGCTTCAGGATCGCGTTGCCGAGCGTGAGCACGGCGGCGCCGACGAGGAGCGGCCCCCAACGCCCGATCGCGACGCTGCCGAAGAGCCAGTCCACGACGATCAGCGCGAGGATGTTCGTCCCCCAGAGGACGAGGAGCCGCACGAGCCAGTTCACGGCGTGCGAGCCTACCGTGCGGATCGGCGAGCCGCGCCTAGAAGAGCTTCTGGAGCTTCATCGCCGCGCCCATGTCGCCCTTGACCTTGAGCTTCCCGGTCATGTACGCGGTGGTGGGGTTCTGCTCCCCGGCGATGATCTTCTCGAACGTCTCCGCGCTCGTCGAGAACGTGCAGTCCGCCTCGCCCGCGCCCTCGCTCACCTGGACGGAGCCGTCCGCGATCGCGACCGTCCACGTGCCGGCGCCCTCGATGTCGAAGACGTAGGTGTTGCTCATCCCGGCGACCCGCTCGCCGCTCACCCGCTCCGGCAGTTTCTCGAAGAACTCCTGCACGCTGCCCATCGTCCTCGACTCTCCTCCTCGCGTTGGGGAACGGCCGGAGCCTAACGCGCGGCTACCATCCGCGCGGCGCGTGGACTTCGACCTCACCCCCGAGCAGGAGCTCCTCCGCGAGACGGTCCGCGCGTTCGCGCGCGAGCGCGTCGAGCCGGTGGCGGCGGAGCTCGACCGCGAGGCGCGCTTCCCGTACGAGCTGGTCGCCGAGCTCGCCGAGCTGGGCCTCATGGGCCTCCCCATCCCGGAGCGCTACGGCGGCGCCGGCGGCGACACCGTGTCCTACGCGCTCGCGATCGAGGAGCTCACCCGCGCGGACTCCTCGGTGGCGATCACGGTCGCGGCGCACACCTCGCTCGGCACCATGCCGATCCTCCTCTTCGGGACGGAGGAGCAGAAGGAGCGCTGGCTACCCGACCTCGCCTCCGGGCGCAGGCTCGCGGCCTTCGGCCTGACGGAGCCGAACGCCGGGTCGGACGCCGGCGCGACCCGGACGACGGCCGAGCTGCGCGACGGCTCCTGGGTCATCTCGGGCTCGAAGATCTTCATCACCAACGCGGGCACGGACATCACCTGGGGCGTGACCATCACCGCTCGCACGGGGCCGGACGAGATCTCGAACCTCGTGGTCGAGAACGGCACTCCCGGGTACACGATCTCCGCGCCGATGCACAAGCTCGGGTGGCGCGCCTCGGACACGCGGGAGCTCTCCTTCGAGCAGTGCGCGGTCCCCGAGGGCAACCTGCTCGGCGAGCGCGGCGCGGGCTTCCGGCAGTTCCTGGAGATCCTGGACGGCGGCCGCATCTCGGTCGCCGCGATGGGCGTGGGGCTCGCGCAGGGCGCGTACGACCTGGCGTTCCGCTACGCGCAGGAGCGCGAGCAGTTCGGGCAGCCGATCGGCAAGTTCCAGGCCATCCAGTTCCAGCTCGCGGACATGGCGACCGAGATCGAGGCCGGCCGCTGGATGGTCTACCGGGCGGCGTGGCTCAAGGACCAGGGCCGCCCGTTCGCACGCGAGGCGGCGATGGCGAAGCTGTACACCGGCGAGCTCTCCCACCGCGTCGTGAACGCCGCGCTCCAGATCCACGGCGGCTTCGGGTACATGGAGGAGGCGGCCATCTCGCGCTTCTACCGCGACCAGAAGATCCTGGAGATCGGCGAGGGCACGAATGAGGTGCAGCGGATGGTCATCGCGCGCCATCTCGGCCTGTAGCGCCGCCGCGCTCGCGGCGCTGCTCCTGGCCGCCACCGCCTCGGCGCACGTCGTCGCGCGCCCGCAGTTCCTCCCGGCCGAGGGGCGCACGACACTCGTCCTCGAGGTGCCGAACGAGCGCAACGAGCCGATGAGCGGGCTCTCGGTCACGCTCCCGGCCGGGCTCGCGCCCGTGCAGGCAGCTGCGCCCTCTCCCTGGGAGCTCGCGCTCGAGGGCCCGCGCGCGACCTGGACGAGCGGCAGCCTCCCGCCCGGGCTCTCGGCGTCCTTCCCCCTCGCCGTGGAGGCGTCCACCGAGCCCGGGCCGGCGACGCTCCAGGTGGAGCAGCGCTACCCGGGCGGCGAGGTCGTGCGCTGGCCGCTCGCGCTCACGGTGACGCCCGGCTCCGTGCCCAGGGAGCACCCGTGGCGCGGGATCGCCGTCGCCCTCGTCGGCCTCGGCCTCCTCGCCGGGCTCGGCGCCCTCGCCTGGCGGCGTCGAGACCGGGCTGCCTGAGTCAGTCGAGCGCGCAGCGGGTGGCGACCCGGAACCAGCCTGCGTTCGCGCGGAGCGAGGCGACTGCGAGGAGCTCGTCGCCCTCCCGAACCTCGAGCGTCCAGCCGGGAGCCGGGCTCGAGCTCGTGCGGCGCGTGCGCACGACCACCCCGCGTCCGACGAGGCACGTGAAGGCCGCGCCGTGGGAACGGCGGGCGGCGACGACGTCGATCGACCGCCGGTGCAGCTGCTCGCCCAGGATCCTCTCGCCGTCGTCCGCACGGAAGAACACGTACGCGCCCGCCGGCCGGTACGCGAACCGCTTCCCGAGCCCGCGCGCGTTGCCGGGCCCCGCTGCACGCGTCGTCCGGCACGCACGCTCGACCTCCGACCTCGTCGGTGTCACGGCGCCGAGGACGGCGTGCCCGCCCGGCCGGTCTGCCCCGCGGGACCCGACGAGCGCGAACCACTCCCGCTCGACCGACGTCCCGGCTCCGCCCCAGATGCCGAACTCGATCTTCACGACAGGCGAGAGCCGCGGACACCGCACCGTGCTTCCGGTCGGAAGGCCTGCTCGGTGGAACCGCGGCAGGTCGGCGATCGCGGGGCTCGGTGCCGCCACCGGCGCCGCTGGAGCGACGACGAGCCCGGCGAAGGCCACGCCGCAGCCGGTGACGCACGCGAGCCACCGCACTCTGCCGCACGGTACCAACGTCCTGCGCTCCCGGCCCGCACCGGGGCCGCTTCCGTCCCCCGTCCCCCCGGCCGGCCTCGCGAACACTTCAAGAGCGATAGCGGAATCCCCTGCTACGGTCGGCCCCCGTGATCTTCACGCAGTTCGTCGACGACGACCTCGGGTGCGCCTCGTACCTCGTGGGCGACGAGGGGAGCGGCGAGGCGGTCGTGGTCGATCCCGCGTTCGCGATCGAGCAGTACCTGGAGGAGGCGGCGCGGCAGAAGGTCCGCCTCGTGCGCGTGCTCGAGACGCACACGCACGCCGACCACCTCTCGGGGCGCGGGCGGCTGGCGCTCGAGCACGGCCTCCCCGTCTCCATCCACCCGGCCGCGGAGGTCGCCTACCCCCACGATCCCATCGAGGACGGGGACGAGATCGTGCTCGGCGACGTCGTCCTGCGCTGCCTGCACACGCCCGGGCACCGGCCCGAGCACTGCTGCTTCGCGATCAGCGACCGCTCGCGCGCCGACGAGCCGTGGCTCGTGCTGACCGGCGACTCGCTGTTCGTCGGCGACGCGGCGCGGCCCGACCTGGCGGTCGAGGCGCGCGAGGGCGCGGAGGGGCTCTTCCACTCCCTGCGCCGGCTGGTCGAGCTCGGCGACGGCGTCGAGGTGTACCCGGGCCACGTCGCCGGCTCCCTGTGCGGGAAGGCGATGAGCTCGAAGGCCTCGACCACGATCGGCTTCGAGCGCCGCTTCAACCCCGCCCTCCGCTTCTCCGACGTGGCCGCGTTCGTCGCCGAGTCGGCCGCGATCGCGGCGCCCCGCCCGCCGAACATGAACCGCATCGTCGAGCTGAACCGAGGGCCGTTCGTCGGCGCGCAGCCCGACCCGCCGCGCCTCGACGCCCCGCCGGAGGGAGTGCAGGTACTCGACGTCCGGCCGGTGGAGGCCTTCGCCGCGGGCCATCTGCCCGGAGCCGTGAACGTGCCCGTGTCGGGCAGCCGCTTCTCCACGAAGGCGGGCTTCGTGCTGACGGGCGACGCGCCGGTCGTCGTCGCGGCCTCGGACGAGCACGAGGCGGCCCGCGCCGTGCGCGGGCTCCGCTCGGTGGGCATCCTCGACGTCGCCGGCTACGTGCTCGGCGGCGGGCCCGAGAAGCTGCCCCTCGTCGCCGTGGACGAGCTGGACGAGCTGCTCGCGCAGGGGGCGGAGCTGATCGACGTGCGCGAGAAGGACGAGCGCGACGAGGGCTACATCCCGGACAGCCGCAACGTCCCCTACCGCCTGCTCGCCCTCGGCGCCGACGACCTCCCGCGCGACCGGCCGCTCGTCACGATCTGCGAGTCGGGCCCGCGCGCGGCGATCGCGGCGAGCATCCTGCAGGCGCGCGGGTTCGACGCGCGTGCCGTGACCCCCGGCGGCGTGGACGACTGGCGCCGCGCGGGCAAGCCGACGGTCGAGTTCCGCCGCTGCGGCGCCTGAGCGCCCGCCCCGGGCGGGGGCGGCCCACGCGGCGAGCCTATGTCGGGTGCGCGGGCGGGCCGAGCCGCTCGACCGCGTAGCCGGCGTCGCGCAGCGCGCCCAGCAGCTCCTCGCAGTGGGCCTCGTCCCGCGTGGAGGCGACCACCCCCACCTCCGTCTGCAGCGCGGTCCGGGTCGTCCCCTCGCGGTGGTGGTCCACGCTGACCACGTTGCCGCGGCCACGCGCGATCACGTCCAGCACGTTGCGCAGCTCCCCCGGCCGGTCGGGGATGAGCATGCGGACGGCCAGGAAGCGGCCGCTCTGCGTCAGCCCGTGGCGGACGACGGAGATGAGCGTGGTCGCGTCGATGTTGCCGCCCGAGAGCACGACGGCGGCCGGGCCCGTCCCGCCGGCCTTGCCGGAGAGCAGCGCGGCGAGGCCCACGGCGCCCGCGCCCTCGACGAGCAGCTTCGTCCGCTCCAGGCACAGTACGAGCGCCTCGGAGATCTCCTCGTCCGAGACCTCCACCAGGTCGTCGAGCGTGCGCTCGAGGATGGAGGAGGTGAGCTCGCCGCGCTCCTTGACCGAGATCCCGTCCGCAATCGTGAGCCCGGGCTGGCAGAGCACGCCCACGATCCGCTGGCCGGTGACCCGCTCGCGCAGCGCCAGGGAGATGCCGGCGGCAAGCCCCCCGCCGCCGACCGGGATGAGCACGGTGGCCGCGTCGGGCGCCTGCTCGGCGAGCTCGAGCCCGATCGTGCCCTGCCCTGCGACCACGCGCGGCTCCTCGAAGGCGTGCAGGAAGGTCGCGCCGGTGCGCTCCACGTGGGCGCGCGCTGCCGCCATCGCGTCCTCGAACGTCTCCCCGCCGAGCTCCGTCACGCCCCCGTACGAGCGCGTGGCCTCCACCTTCGCCATGGGCGCGTCCTGGGGCATGAAGATCGTCGCCCGGATCCCGGCCTCCCGCGCCGCCCAGGCGACCGCCTGGCCATGGTTGCCGGCGCTCGCCGCGACCACGCCCGCCTCCCGCTCGCGCGGCCCCAGCGTGGCGATCGTGTTGTAGGCGCCGCGGATCTTGAAGGAGCCCGTGCGCTGCAGGTTCTCGGCCTTCAGGAGCACCGGCCGCCCGGCCAGCCGGGTGAACGTCTCGCTCGGCAGCAGGGGCGTCTCGCGCGCGATCCCGCGCAGGCGCTCGCGCGCCGCCTCGACGTCCGCGAGCGTGGGCGCGCCGCTCATCCGGCCTCGTCCCCCCGCCCGTCCACGTGGAACACCGTCTCCATGATCTCCCGCACTGCGGTCAGGGGATCGAGCTCGCGCCGCCGCACCGCCTCGAGCAGGCGCTGGAGCTCGGCGTCGCCCGCGACCGCCTCCTCCAGCCGCGCCTTGGCGCGGCTCGAGGCGACCGCGAACACCTCGGTCGCGAGGTTCCGGCGCCGTCGCTCCTCGAGCTCGCCTGCGGCCGCGAGCTCCGTGCGGTGGCGCTCGAGCGCCTCCCACAGCTCCGGCACGTTGTCGCCGCGCAGCGCCTCCGTGAGCAGGATCGGGGGGCGCCGTCCCGGCTCCGCCAGGGACACGATCGAGCGCACCTCGTTCAGCATCGTCTTCGCCGCCGGGTGGTCGGACTTGTTGATCGCGATCACGTCCGGGATCTCCATGATCCCCGCCTTCAGCGCCTGCACGGAGTCGCCGGAGCCGGGCATGAGCACGAGCAGGACCGTGTCCGCGATCCCGGTCACCTCGACCTCGCTCTGGCCGGCGCCGACCGTCTCCACGAACACGACGTCCTTCCCGGCCGCGTCCAGGAGGAGCACGGTCTGCAGCGTCGTCTCGGCGAGGCCGCCGAGGTGGCCGCGCGTGCCCATGGAGCGGATGAAGACGCCGGGGTCGGTGAAGTGGTCGGCCAGGCGGATGCGGTCGCCGAGCAGCGCCCCGCGCGAGAAGGGGCTGGACGGGTCGACGGAGACGACGCCGACCGTGCGCCCGAGCCCGCGCACGTGCGCCACGAGCGCGCCCACGAGGGTGGACTTGCCCACACCCGGCGGCCCGGTCACGCCGACGACGGCCGCGCCGCCGGTCGCCGGGTAGACCTCGCGGACGAGCGGGTAGGCGAGCGGATCGCCGTTCTCGACCAGGGAGATGGCGCGTGCGAGCGCGCGCCGCTCGCCCGCGCGCACGCCGGCGACGAGCTCCTCGAGCGCCCAGGCCTTCCTCGCCACGAGCCGCCACTTTACGCCGTGCGTCCCCACCGGACGCGGGCCGGAGCTACGGGCGGCGCGCCTCGACCTCGCGCCGCCGCTCGATCTCCTCGAGCAGCGAGGCGATGCGCTCGAGCCCCTCCCGCGCCGTCTCCTCGCGCGCCGCCGCGGCCGGCTCCGGCTCGGCCGGCTCCGGCTCCGGCTCCGGCTCCGGTGCGGAGGGGCCGTCCCCGTTGCGGGCCGCGAGCGCCTGGACCGCCGCCTCGGCCTGCGACTCGATGGCCGCGCGCTCCTCCTCGCCGGCGACGGGCAGCCAGCGTGTGAGCGCGAGCGCCACGGCGCCGCCGAGCAGGAACGCCGCGGCCGCCCCGATCCACACCCAGCGGGCGCCGAACGCGTCCGTGAGCACCCCCGCGAGCGCCATGGCCACGCCGAACACGGCGTAGTTCGTGCTCATGATCGTGGCCAGGGCGCGGCCCCGGTAGCGGTCCGGGGCGCCGCGCTGCACGAAGAGCTGGTTGGCGACGATCGCGGCCCCGTTCCCGATCGTCCCCGCGATCACGAACGGCACGACGAGGAAGATGGTCGGCGAGAGTGCCGCCCCCAGCCAGCCCACGCCCATGAGCAGGTTGGAGCCGACGTAGTGTCGGCGCAGGCCGACCTTGCCGAGCGACGGGGCGGCCAGGTAGCTGCCGACGGCGAGCCCGACGCCGCTGGCGCCGACGATGACGCCGAAGCCGACGTTGCCGGCGCCCAGCGTGTCCTTGGCGAAGACCACCTCGGCCACGTTGATCGCGGCGCTGCCGACGATGGCAACGTTCCAGACGACGAGCACGGTGCGCAGCGGCAGGGACGTCAGGACGAGGCGGATGCCGTCCGCGACGTCGCGCCAGTGCCCGCCCGTGAGCGACTCCTCGGAGCGCAGCTTCGCCTCCGAGATGCGCGCGATGAGCGCCGCGGAGACGAGGAAGGTGACCGCGTTCACGGCGTACGGGACCGAGGGGCTCCACGCCGTCAGCATGAGCCCGCCCAGCACGGGGCCGACCATCCACGCGAGCGTCTCGACCGTCTGCAGGAGCGAGTTGGCGTTCGTCAGGTCGTCGTCCTCCACGAGGTTCGGGAGCCCCGCGTACGCCGCCGGCCGGAAGAAGCCGGTGGCGACGCCCGCGACCGCGGCCAGGCCGACGATCGCGCCCGGCGAGTCCACGAAGGGGAGCGCGGCGAACACGCCGAAGCGCGCGACGTCGGACACGATCATGAGGCGCCGGCGCGAGAGCCGGTCGACGAGCGGGCCGAGCGCGAGCCCGATGACGACGATGGGCGCGAAGTCGGCGATCAGGAGGGCGGCGACCCACACGCCCGATCCCGTCTGGTCGTAGACGTGGACGGTGAGCGCGATCGCCGCCAGGTAGGTGCCGACGGCGGAGCCGGCGGTGGCCACGAAGAGGAGGCCGAACGCCGGCGAGCGGCGCAGCAATCCGAGGCGGTTCGAGCTCGGCACGGCTAGCGGCGACGCTAGCACCTGCGCGCCGTTCTCTCTACGGCGCTTTCCGCCGTGTCTCCCCGGGGCATGGCCGGGGGATTCGCCGCCGTGCGGCGCTCGCCTGCCGCCCGCTCAGGCGCCCCGCGCGGCCTGCGCGAGCCGCGCCGCGACCAGGCGCGCCAGGCGGACCTCCTCCGCCCGCACGGGCGGCACGAGCGCCGAGCCGACGTAGAAGTAGGCCTGCACGCGGGCACGCTGCAGCACGATCAGGTCGATCGTGAAGCGCGGGCCCCGCGCCTGCAGCTCGAAGTCGAGCCGGAACGCGGTCGTCCTGGGAGCGAGCCGCGGGAACGCGAGCACGCGCAGGGAGACGAGCCGCCCGCCCGCCGAGCCGACGAGGCGGCGCAGCTCGACGCCGACGCACCGGCGCCCGGCGGCGCTCGTCGAGCGGCGCCAGGACGCGTTCGCGTCGGCGACCGTGCGGTACACGAGCGCGTAGGACGAGATCACGCTGACGTCCCGGGTCCAGGTCGGGGACTCGGCGTCGCCGGCGAGCGTGAGGTCGGACTCGTCGAGGGCGGCGCAGTCGATGTGCGCGGGCGCGCCGCTCGGCGTCGCCCGGTACCCCGGGCCGAGATCGGCGCGGCGTAGGAGCACCGACCGCGCCCTCGCCTCGTCCGCCGCCACGATGCGGCGCTCGGGGTCGCGGTGCGTCGCGGAGGCGGGCGCTCCGGCGAGCAGCGCGAGCCCGAGCAGAGCGACGAGGACACGCGCCGTGGCCCTCATCGGCCGGACGGCTCGTAGGCGAGGTTTGGCCGGAGCCAGCGCTCGGCCTCGGCGAGCGAGAGGCCGGCGCGCCGCGCGTAGTCCTCGACCTGGTCGCGCCCCACCCTCCCCACGGAGAAGTAGCGGGCCTGCGGGTGTCCGAGGTAGAGGCCGCTCACGCTCGCGCCCGGAAGGGTGGCATACGACTCGGTCAGCGCGATCCCCACGCGCTCCGCCTCGAGCAGGGAGACGAGCGTCCCCTTGCGCGAGTGGTCGGGGCACGCCGGGTAGCCGAAGGCCGGCCGGATGCCGCGGAAGCGCTCCGCGATCAGCTCCTCGTTCGCAAGCTGCTCGCCCGGCGCGTACCACTCCCGGCGGGCGGCCTCGTGCAGCCATTCCGCGAACGCCTCCGCGAGCCGGTCGGCGAGCGCGCGCACCATGATCGCCGAGTAGTCGTCCAGCTCGGCGGAGAGCCGCTCCGCGAGCTCCTCGGCGCCGAAGACCGCGACCGCGAACGCGCCCACGTGATCGCGCAGGCCGAGCTCGGCGGGCGCGACGTAGTCCGCGAGGCAGCGGTTCGGCCGCGAGTCGCCGTGGTCGGCCTGCTGGCGCAGCATGGGGAAGCGCGCGCCGCCGGCGAGCACGAGGTCGTCCTCCTCGGCCGCCGCCGGCCAGAACCCGTACACGCCGCGCGGGCGCAGCGACCGCTCCTCCGCGATGCGGTCGAGCAGCTCGTTGGCGGCCCGGAAGAGGTCGCGCGCCGCCTCGCCTTGGCGGGGGTCGTCGAGGATGGCCGGGAAACGGCCCTTCAGCTCCCAGGCGTGGAAGAAGAACGTCCAGTCCACGTAAGGGCGCAGCGTCTCCACCGAGGTCTCGACGATGCGGGAGCCGGTGAAGGCGGGCGCGGGCACGTCCTCCTCGTGCCAGGCGATCGGCGTGCGGTTCGCGCGCGCGCGGGCGAGCGGGAGGAGCGGCTTGCGCCCGCGCTCCTCGTGCAGCGCCCGCAGCCGCTCCTGGTCGGCGCGCGCCGCCTCCACCAGCCGCACCCGCCGATCGCCGTCCAGCAGGTCCCCCACCACCTCGACCACCCGGGAGGCGTCCAGGACGTGCAGCGCGGGCGCGCTGTACTCGGGCGCGATGCGGACCGCGGTGTGCTGCTTCGAGGTCGTCGCCCCGCCGATGAGGAGCGGGAGCTCGAGGCCGCGCCGCTCCATCTCCCGCGCGACGTGCACCATCTCGTCGAGCGACGGCGTGATCAGCCCGGAGAGCCCCACGAGGTCGCAGCCCTGCTCGAGCGCCGTGTCCAGGATGCGGTCGGCCGGGACCATCACGCCCAGGTCGATCACCTCGTACCCGTTGCAGCCGAGCACGACGCCGACGATGTTCTTGCCGATGTCGTGCACGTCGCCCTTCACCGTCGCGAGCACGATGCGGCCGGCGGCGCGGCGCTCCGCCTGCTCCTGCTCCATGAACGGCTCCAGGTAGGCGACCGCGCGCTTCATCGCGCGCGCGCTCTTCACCACCTGCGGGAGGAACATCTTGCCGGCGCCGAAGAGGTCGCCCACGATTCGCATCCCGTCCATGAGCGGGCCCTCGATCACGTCCAGCGGGCGGGCGGCGGCGCGGCGCGCCTCCTCGGTGTCCTCCTCGATGAAGTCCACGATCCCGTGCACGAGGGCGTGCGCGAGCCGCTCCCCGACCGGGGCCTCGCGCCAGGCGAGATCGCGCTCGCGCTGCGTCGCACCGCCCGTGACGGTGCGCGCGTGCTCGACCAGGCGCTCGGTCGCGTCCGGACGCCGGTCGAAGAGGACGTCCTCAACGCGCTCGAGGAGCTCCGGGTCGACGTCCTCGTACACCGCGAGCTGGCCGGCGTTGACGATCCCCATGCTCAGGCCGGCCTTGATCGCGTGGTACAGGAAGGCCGCGTGCATCGCCTCGCGCACCGCGTCGTTGCCGCGGAAGGCGAACGAGAGGTTGGAGATGCCGCCCGAGACGAGCGCGCCGGGGCAGCGCTCCCGGAGGAGCGGGATCGCGTCCAGGAACGCCCTCGCGAACCCCGCGTGCTCCTCGATCCCGGTCGCCACGGCGAGCACGTTCGGGTCGAGGACGACGTCCTCGGGCGGGAAGCCGGCCTCGCCGACGAGGAGGTCGTAGGCGCGTCCCAGGATCTCGACCTTGCGCTCGGCCGTCTCCGCCTGGCCGCGCTCGTCGAAGGCCATCACGACCACCGCCGCGCCGTAGCGGCGGATCGTGCGCGCCTGCTCCAGGAACGCCGCCTCGCCCTCCTTGAGCGAGATCGAGTTCACGACGCCCTTGCCCTGCAGGCACTTGAGCCCGGCCTCGAGCGCGGAGAAGCGCGAGCTGTCCACCATGATCGGCAGCCGCGCGACCTCGGGCTCGGTGGCGACGAGGTTGAGGAAGGTGGTCATCGCCTGCTCCGCATCGAGCAGGTCGGCGTCCATGTTCACGTCCAGGAGGTTGGCGCCGCCGCGCACCTGCTCGAGCGCCACCTCCACCGCGCCCTGGAAGTCGCCCGCCTCCACGAGCCGGCGGAAGCGCGCCGAGCCCGTCACGTTCGTCCGCTCGCCGACGACGACGAAGCCCGTGTCCGGGCCGATGACGAACGGCTCCAGCCCGGAGAAGCGCGGCGAGCGCGAGCGTGGCGGGACGCGCCGGGGAGGAAGGCCCTCCACCGCCCGCGCGATCTCGCGCGTGTGCTCGGGCGTCGTCCCGCAGCAGCCCCCGACGACGTTGACCAGCCCGTCCTCGGCGAACGAGCGCAGGAAGCGGCTCGTGTCGCCGGGCTGCTCGTCGTGCAGGCCGAGCGCGTTCGGGAGCCCGGCGTTCGGGTGGCAGGAGACGTACGTGGAAGCGACGCCGGCGAGCAGCTCGAGGAAGGGGCGCATCTCGGTCGCGCCGAGCGAGCAGTTGACCCCCACGAGGAGCGGGTCGGCGTGCTCGACCGAGATCCAGAACGCGTCCGCGGTCTGCCCGGAGAGGTTGCGCCCGCTCCGGTCGACGGCCGTGAAGGAGAGCCACAGCGGGACGTCCGGAGCGACCTCCTGCGCGGCCACGATCGCCGCCTTGGCGTTGAGCGTGTCGAAGACCGTCTCCACGAGCAGCAGGTCCACCCCGCCCTCGACGAGCGCCGCGATCTGCTCCTCGTAGGCGGCTCGCACCTCGTCGAAGGTGACCGCCCGGTAGGCCGGGTCGTCCACGCGTGGCGAGAGCGAGAGGGTGACGTTCAGCGGGCCCACCGAGCCGGCGACGAAGCGAGGCCGCTCCGGCGTCCGCGCGGTCCAGCGGTCGGCGGCCGCCCGCGCGAGGCGCGCGCCGGCGAGGCTCATCTCCGCGGCGGCGGACTCGAGCCCGTAGTCCGCCTGGCCGATGCGGGTCGCCGTGAAGGTGTTCGTGGTCGCGATGTCCGCGCCCGCCTCGAAGTAGTCGTCGTGGATGCCGGCCACGACGTCGGGCTGCGTGAGGTTCAGGAGGTCCGGGTCGCCGCGCACGTCGCGCGGGTGGTCGCGGAAGCGCTCGCCGCGGTACTCCTCCTCGGAGAGCCCGCGCCGGTGGATGAGCACGCCCCACGACCCGTCGAGCACGAGGATGCGCTCGCCGAGGAGCTGCTCGATCTGTTCCCTCGTGTCCTTCACGACATCGGCTCCCGCCTAAAGGTCGGGAGCCGGGAAGGCCCTCGGCGCTTTAGGCGATTTGGTGACCCGGTCGCCAAGCTGCCGTTCAAAGCTCTCCGGGTGCGGACAAGACTAGCGGACGAGTGATGTTGTAGTATACGACTATGCTTACGGTGCCGGAGGCCGCGCGGCGGGCGAAGCGCAATCCCGAGACCATCCGGAGGTGGATCCGGTCGGGCCGGCTCCCCGCTCGCAAGGTCGGGACCCAGCACGTCATCGAGGAGGACGACCTCGAGGCCGTCCTCGCGCCGGAGTACGAGATGCTGCCGCTGCCGCCCGAGCTCGCGCTCATGGACGACGGTCGCCCGCAGCCCAACTGGGTCCGCATCATCCGCCAGGCGCGGGAAAGTCGCTGAGTGCTCGTCCTCGACGCGAGCCTCGTCGTTGCGGACTGCGCCGCCGGCCGTGGGTTCGACTACCTGGGCGACGGCGAGCTGGTCGCCCCTCCGCTCCTGTGGGCCGAGGCGCGCTCGGGGCTGCACGAGGCCGCCTGGCGAGGCGAGGTCGACCGCGAGACGGCGCTGCGCGCGCACGCTCGTCTCCTCGCCGCGCCGATCGAGCCGCACGCGCCGCGAGAGCTTGGACCGAGGGCCTGGGAGCTCGCCGACGAGCTGGGCTGGGCCCGCACCTACGACGCGGAGTACCTCGCGCTCGCGTCCCTCCTGGGCTGCCGGCTCGTGACGGTGGACGCCCGCCTCCGCCGCGGGGCGGACCGGCTCGGGTTCGTGGTCTCGCCCTCGGAGCTGTAGGCGCTCACGGGGGCGGCGGCGCGCCTCGCGGCCCGCCGCTACGCGCCTTGGGCGAACGCCCGCAGCGCCTCCCGGCCGTCGCCGACGAGCGGCGCGCCGTGCGCGAGGAGCAGATGGTCGAAATCGAGCTCCTCGACCAGTCTCCGGTACGCCGCCCGCAGGCCCTCCTTCGTCCGCTCGGGGTCGTCCATGAAGCGGTCGGGGACGAACCCGAGCGGCCCCTCCGGCTCCCAGCGCACCGCCCCGTCGGCGAGGGCGAGCGCCCGGCGCGCCGGGATGTGGAAGGCGGTCTCGTCCGGGCAGATCGCCCCTACGCGGTGGGCGACGATCCCGCCCGGCAGCTCGTCGCCGAAGTCGAAGGGCTCGACCGGCTCGCCGTGCGTGAACTCGTGTAGGCCCTCCCGCACGCAGCGCACGGCGACGCCGAAACGCTCCACGAGCTCGTCGCAGGAGCGGTAGTGGTGCCGGTTCGTGAGCAGCGCGTGCGCGGGCGGCCCGAGCTCGGCCAGCCGCTCGACGATCTCGGGCGGCGCGAGCGGGTCGAGGAGCACGCGCTCCTCGGGCAGGTAGTAGGAGTGCACCTCGATCCCGATGCGCGGATGCTGTGCGCTCCAGTGCCAGATGCCCGGGGCGATCTCCCGCACGGGCGCAGCGTACCTCGGGGCCCGAGCCGCGCCCGAGCCGCGGTGCCGAGCCCGCTCCCGGGAGGCTCCGGTGCGTTGCCGCTACCCGGTCGTCCGGCCGCTGACCGCGAGCTGGTTCTCGGCGTGCTTGATGCGCTGCTCGAGCTGCCAGCGGTCGGCCTGCGACTCCCCCGCCTCGACGCGGGCGAGCTCGGCCCGCGCCGCCTCGAGCTGCGCGCGGGCGCGCTCGTCGTCGATCTCCTTGACGTTGACCGCGTCGTCCACGAGCGCGAGCGCGCGGTCGAGCTCGACCTTGAAGAACCCCGGCCCGGTGGCGAACTCGAGGATCTCGCTCGGGCTCAGGTGGATGCGCGTGGATCCGGCCTTGAGCGTGGCCACGAGGGGCGCGTGGCGCGCGAGCACGCCGATCTCCCCGGCGGCGCCGGGAACGACCACCATCTCCGCCTCGCCCTCGAACGCCGGCCCGTCCGGCGTCACGAGCGAGACGTCGAACTTCGGGTGCGCCTCGGCCACGGGCTACGCGGCGGCCGGCTCGAGCTGCCTGGCCTTCTCGACCGCGTCCTCGATCGTGCCGACCATGTAGAAGGCCGCCTCGGGTAGCTCGTCGTGCTCGCCCTCGATGATCGCGCGGAAGCTGCGGATCGTGTCCTCGAGCTTCACGTACTTCCCGGGCGTGCCCGTGAACTGCTCGGCCACGAAGTTCGGCTGTGAGAGGAAGCGCTCGATGCGCCGGGCGCGGGCGACGACGAGCTTGTCCTCATCGGTCAGCTCGTCCATGCCGAGGATGGCGATGATGTCCTGCAGGTCGGCGTAGCGCTGCAGGATCTGCTGGACCGCGGTCGCGACGTCGTAGTGCTCGTCCGACACGATCCCGCGCTGGAGCGCCCGCGAGGTGGACTTGAGCGGGTCGACGGCCGGGTAGATGCCCTTCTCCACGATCGAGCGCTCGAGCACCGTGGTCGAGTCGAGGTGCGCGAAGGTGTTCGCCGGCGCCGGGTCGGTGAGGTCGTCCGCCGGCACGTAGATCGCCTGCACCGACGTGACCGAGCCGGTGGCGGTGGAGGTGATGCGCTCCTGGAGCTGTCCCATCTCGGTCGCCAGCGTCGGCTGGTAGCCGACCGCGCTCGGCATGCGGCCGAGCAGCGCGGAGACCTCGGAGCCGGCCTGCACGAAGCGGAAGATGTTGTCGATGAAGAGGAGGACGTCCTGGCCCTGGTCGCGGAAGTACTCGGCCATCGTCAGCCCGGACAGCCCGACGCGCAGGCGCGCGCCCGGCGGCTCGTTCATCTGCCCGTACACGAGCGCCACCTTGTCGATGACGCCCGATTCGGTCATCTCCAGCCACAGGTCGTTGCCCTCGCGGGTGCGCTCGCCGACGCCCGCGAACACTGAGACGCCGCCGTGCTGCAACGCGACGTTGTGGATGAGCTCCTGGATGAGCACGGTCTTGCCCACCCCGGCGCCGCCGAAGAGGCCCACCTTGCCGCCGCGGACGTAGGGGGCGATCAGGTCGATGACCTTGATCCCGGTCTCGAAGATCTCGATCTTCGGCGAGAGGTCGCGGAAGCTCGGCGGATCGCGGTGGATGGGCCAGCGCTCCACGCCCTCCGGCGTCGGCCCCTGCTCGTCGATCGGGTCGCCGATCACGTTCCAGAGGCGGCCGAGCGTGGGGTCGCCGACGGGCACGGAGATCGGGCCGCCCGTGTCCTCGCAGACGGTTCCGCGGGCGATGCCGTCCGTGGAGTCCATGGCCACGGCGCGCACGCGGTCGTCGCCCAGGTGCTGCTGGACCTCCGCGATGAGGTCCGCCTGGCCGTCGCCGCGCGGGATGCGCAGCGCCGTGTAGATCTCGGGCAGGCGGTCGGGGAAGACGGCGTCCACGACGACGCCCTTGATCTCCACGATCCGGCCCGTGTTCGCGGTCTTTCCGTTCTCGGACATCGGTCTCCTGGGGCAGATGAGCGGCCGCGCCCTGGGGCTGACCGGCCGAGGGGGTCTCCGGGCAGCGGGCGCCCGGCCGCGCGCGAGTTTACCGAAGGCCAACCGGCGCCCTGCCGGGAAGCAGCCCGGCGACGGCTATCCTGGCCCGCGGCATGAGCTCCCGCTCCACCCAGCTCGCGCTTCTCGGCGGCCTCGCGCTCGCCGTTGCCGCGGCCGTCGCCGGCGCCTTCCTCGTCCTCGGCGGCGAGACCGCGACGGCGTCCAAGGCGGACTACCAGGCGAAGCTCGTGAACGCCCGCGACCGGGTGGACTTCGCGCTCGAGCGGATCACGCGCTCGCAGTCGATCGAGGAGCTGATCGAGCGGATCGACGAGGCGTCCGCGGTCGTCGGCGCCACGGCCGGCGACCTCGACGGCACGGGTGTCGCGCAGGGCTTCGAGGAGGAGCACGAGAAGCTCGTGGAGACGCTGCGCCGCTTCTCGGACGAGCTCGCGGGCACGGCCGCGCAGTTCTCCGACCCGGCGTTCGGCGGCGCGCTCGAGGGCATCAACTCGCTCGGGTTCGCGGAGTGGGAGAACGTGAACGAGCTCTTCGCCGAGCTCCGGGAGCAGGGCGTGCGCGTCCCGCCGCTCGAGCGGCACTGAGCCTCCCGATCAGCCCTAACTCCCGTACGCCTCGGGAGTCTCAGTTCATGGTGCGGCGCGTACTCGTCCACGCCTCGCTCGTCGCGTCGCTCGGTGCGCTCGTTCTCGCGCAGGCCCAGGCGGGCACGGGTGCTCCCCCCGTCGTCCCGGACGCACCGGTGGCGGGCACGCGAACCGGATTCCTGAGCGCGTGCGAGCGCCTCGCCCCGCGCGCGCAGGTCCGCTGCTACAGCCGCGGGCTCCTGGCCGAGGTCGAGCGGCTCGGCAGCCCGGCCTCCGGCCTCCCGGTGATCGACCGCAAGGTGCACGAGGTCGGGGGGTTCCTGGAGGCCGCCTGCCACTCGATCATGCACGGCGTCGGGCGCACCTGGGCGAAGCGGCACCGGGTGACGCTGGAGACGCTCTACCGGTACGTCCCGCGCTCGAACGATCCCGGATGCTCCGCCGGCTTCGGCATGGGCATGGCGATGTACCTCGGCCCCAAGCTCGTGCTCGAGCCCGAGAAGGTGCTGGAGACATGCTCGCGCCTGCCGACCCGGTTCCGGGAGTACACGTGCATCCACGGCGCCGGGCACGCGCTCATGCGCGGGTACCACAGCGCGCTCCAGCCGTCGGTCGCGGCCTGCGAGCGGCTCGGGCGCCGCGCGGCTCCGGACTGCGCGCAGGGCGCGTTCCACGACTACTGGATCGCCCTCGGGGGCGGCGACGACGCCGCCCGTCCGAGGAACGCCGCGACCTCCCCGCTCGCCGTGTGCGGCGCCTTCGAGTTCAAGCGGCCCTGCTGGTACCGCTACTTCTGGGAGCGGCGGCCGTCCCTGCGCGTCTCCGAGGCCGACGACATGCTCGACGTCTGCGGCTCCCTCGCGGGGCTCCACCGCGCCGGGTGCCTCAGCGGCGCGTCCCTGCTCATCTCTCGCGAGCGCGACCCGGTGGACCACGCGCGCGTCTGCGGCCACCTGCAGGGGGCCGACACCTACGACTGCCTACGCGGCGTCAACGTCCCGGGGGTCGCGGGCCGCCCCTTCGAGCAGCTTCGGCTCATCCGCACGTGCGGGCTCCTGCCGAAGGAGACGCGCTTCGGCTGCTACGCGTGGTTCGGGCGGACGCTCGACGTGGTCACGGACGGCGCGTTCTCCGAGAGCCGCTGCGAGCAGCTGCCCGACCGCCGCGCACGCATCTCGTGCGAGGCCGGCGGCGAGCGCACGCGCCAGCCGCTGCGCACGTTCGCCTAGCGACGACGGAGGCGGGCGGCCTTAGAACTCGTTTCAGAATGGGTGCCCGTCGAGAGGCGGATGCTGGGGGGCGTGAGGCAAGGACGCAGGGAGCGCCCAGATCACGCCGATCTGGGCGCGACCGAGGACGCAGCCTCGTGCTTTTCAGCGCCGCACATCGACATGGCCGCTCGCTCTGAAGCGAGTTCTTAGATGGGGATCGCCGCGCCGTGCCGCGAGAAGGCGCGGCCGTTGCGGATGATCTGCTTGACCTCGCGCTCGAGCTGCGCCGTCGTGTCGAAGCGCTGCGGCGTCCCGAACCCGACCTCCTGCTTCTGCGTGCCGAGCTGGGTGACCCCGCCCAGGACGACGACGGCGAGCGCTGCGGCGATGCCGATCTGCATGCGCGCGAGCGGCGCGGCCCGGCGCAGGCGCCGCACGACCACGGGGCGCGAGACGGGCTCGAGCGGCGCGGCGCGCAGATCCGCCGTGATCGCGGAGACGGTGAGCTCGAACTCCCGGCAGTCGGCGCAGCGCTTGAGGTGGGCGTCCACCATGCGGGACTCGAGCTGGGAAAGCTCGTCGTCCAGGCGGAGCGAGATCTGGGCTCGGACGCGTTCGCAGACGAGGGAGCGGGGTACGGCGCTCATACTCGCTTTGACGACCGCCGCCCTGTCCAGTTAGCCGGTCGGGCGCAGTCGGCCACGGGTCAGCTCGCCTGTCCGGCGACGTCGAGGGGCTTCATGATCTCCGGGAAGTGGCACGCGACCGGGTGCGGGCTGCCCGCGCGCGGGACGAGCGGAGGCTCCTCCTCGGCGCAGATCGCCTGCGCCTTCCAGCACCGCGTGCGGAAGCGGCAGCCGGACGGCGGGTTCGCCGGGCTGGGGACGTCCCCCTGCAGGACGATGCGCTTGCGCTTGCCGCGCAGATCCGGGTTCTCGATGGGCACGGCCGAGAGCAGCGCCTGCGTGTACGGGTGCAGCGGCGCCTCGTACAGCTGGCGCCGCGTCCCCACCTCCACGACCTTGCCCAGGTACATGACGGCCACACGGTCGGAGATGTGCCGCACGACGGACAGGTCGTGCGAGATGAAGAGGTACGTGAGCGCGAACTCCTTCTGCAGCTGCACGAGCAGGTTCACGACCTGCGCCTGGATGGACACGTCCAGGGCCGAGACGGGCTCGTCCAGCACCATCATGCGCGGGTTGAGCGCGAGGGCGCGGGCGACGCCGATGCGCTGCCGCTGGCCGCCCGAGAACTCGTGCGGGAAGCGGTTGCCGTGCTCGGGGCTCAAGCCGACCGTGCGCAAGAGCTCCTCCACGCGCCGCCGCCCTTCGCCGCCGCGGTAGAGCCCGTGGATGCGGAGCGGCTCGGCGACGATCTCGCGCACGGTCATGCGCGGGTTCAGAGACGCGTACGGGTCCTGGAAGACGATCTGCACGTCGCGGCGGACGGGCCGCATCTGCCGCCGGTTGAAGCGCGTGATGTCCCGGCCGTCGAAGACGATCCGCCCGTCGGTCGGCTCGGTGAGCTTGATGATCGTCCGGCCCAGCGTCGTCTTGCCGCAGCCGGACTCGCCGACGATGCCGAGCGTCTCGCCCTGTCGAACGCTCAGGTCCACCCCGTCCACGGCGCGCACCTGCCCGACGGTGCGCTTGAAGAGCCCCGCCTTGATCGGGAAGTGCTTGACGAGGCCCTCGACGCGCAGGATCTCCGACGGGTCGCGCTCGGCGGCCTCGGCCGCCTCCTGGCGGCTCAGCTCCGTCTGGCTCACGGCGCCACCTCCGCGATGCCGGCCACGTGGCGGGCCTCGAGCTCCTCCGCGAAGTGGCACGCCGACAGGTGCGCGGCGCCGCCGATCTGGCGCAGCGCGGGGATGTCCGTCCGGCAGAGCGCGCGGCCCTGGGAGAACGTGCACCGCGGGTGGAAGGCGCAGCCGGGCGGGGGCGTGATCAGGCTCGGCGGCTGGCCGGGGATCGGCTCCAGCCACTCGCGCTCGGCGTCGATGCGGGCGAGGCTGTTCATGAGCCCGACGGTGTACGGATGCCGCGGCGAGTGGAAGATCGTCTGCACGTCGCCGAGCTCGACGACGCGGCCGGCGTACATGACGACGACGCGGTCCGCGAGCTCGGCGATCAGCCCCAGGTCGTGCGTGATGAGGATGATCGCCGCGTGCGTCTCCTGCTGCGCGGTGCGCAGCACCTCGATGATCTGCGCCTGGATGGTCACGTCGAGCGCAGTCGTCGGCTCGTCCGCGATGAGCACGCTCGGGTCGTTGGCGATCGCCATGGCGATCATCGCCCGCTGGCGCATGCCGCCCGAGAACTCGTGCGGGTACTGGTCGTAGCGGCGCTCGGCGTAGGGCACGCCGACGAGCTCGAGCAGCTCGATCGTGCGCGCCCGCGCGGCGTCGTCCTTCATCCCCGGATTGTGCGTCTTGAGCGCCTCGCTGATCTGGTCCCCGATCGTCAGGACCGGGTTCAGCGAGGTCATGGGATCCTGGAAGATCATCGCCATCTCGCCGCCGCGGATCCGCCGCAGCTCCCGCTTCGGCATCTTCAGCAGGTCCCGGCCCTTGAACAGCGCCTCGCCGGCGACGATGCGCCCCGGCGGCTGCGGGATGAGGCCGAGCATGGACATGACCGAGACGCTCTTGCCCGAGCCGGACTCGCCGACCACGCCCAGCGTCTCTCCCGGGAACAGGTCGTAGGACACGCCGGTCACGGCATGCACGACGCCGTCCTCGGTCGCGAACTCGACCGTCAGGTCGCGGACGGAGAGGACCGGCTCAGACACGGACGCGCTGGGTGGGGTCGAGGGCGTCGCGGAGCCCGTCGCCGATGAAGTTGACGGCCATCGCGATGACGACGATGACGAGCCCCGGGAAGGTGACGAGCCACCAGTAGCCGAGGCCGCCCACGTTGCCCTCGGCGATGAGGCTGCCCAGCGCGGCGTTCGGCGGCTGGATGCCGAACCCGAGGAAGGAGAGCGCGGCCTCCACCAGGATCGCGGTCGCGATGATCAGCGTCATCGTGACCACGATCGGGCCGATGCAGTTGGGGAGGATGTGGCGGACGATGATGCGCGCGTCGCTCGCCCCCGAGGCGCGCGCCGCCTCCACGAACTCCTTCTCGCGCAGCGAGAGGAACACGCCGCGCACGATGCGCGCGAGCCCGGTCCAGAAGAGGAACGCGAGGATGAGCCCGATCATGACCGGCTGCGAGATCGTGATCGGCCCGATCGTCTGTGCCTCCTGCCCGAGGAAGGCGGCCGCCGTCAGGAGGACGGCCAGCCCGGGCAGGGTGAGGATGAGATCGGTGAAGCGCATGAGGATGTTGTCGATCGCGCCGCCGTAGTAGCCGGCGAACGCGCCGATCATCGTGCCGATGAAGGTGGAGAGCACGGCCACGAAGAAGGCCACCCAGAGCGAGGTCTGGAGGCCGAAGATGACCCGGCTCAGGTAGTCGCGGCCGAGCAGGTCGGTCCCGAAGGGATGGTCCCAGCTCGGCTTGGCCGCGATGTTGAGCAGGTCCTGGTCGTTCAGGCCGTGCGGCGCGAACCACGCGGGCCGGAGCGCGACGATGCCGATGAGCACGAGCACGACCAGGCTCACGACCGCCAGCCGGTGCCGGAAGAAGCGCATGCGGGCGTACGCCCACTGGCTGCGCGCCTTGAGCTCCAGGCCGCTCTCGTAGGTGAGCGTCAGCTCGGTCGTCGTGGCAGCGGGGTCGTTCGGCAGCGCCACGGCGCCGGCGCTCAGGCGCGGGTCCGGCGTTCCGCTCACGGAGGAGCGCATGCTCGTGTCGCCGGGATCAGTCATAGCGCACGCGCGGGTCGAGGTACCCGTACAGGATGTCCGCGATCAGGTTGAAGACGATGACCATGGTGGCGGTCACCATCAGCCAGGCCATGACCGGGTACGGGTCGCCGAGCTCGAGCTGGCGGACGAAGTAGAGGCCCATGCCGTCGAGCGCGAACACGGTCTCGGTGACGACCGCGCCCCCGAGCAGGGCTCCGAAGTTGAGCGCGACGATGGTGACGAGCGGGATGAGCGCGTTGCGGAAGGCGTGGCGCATCGTCACGCGCCGCTCCACGAGCCCCTTCGCGCGCGCCGTGCGCACGTAGTCCGAGTTCATGACCTCGAGCATCGAGGCGCGCATGTAGCGCGAGTACGTAGCGATGCTCGCGACCATGAGGACCATCACCGGCAGCGCGAGGTGCTGCGCGCGGTCGAGCAGGAAGTGGAGCCCCGTTCCGGGGTCCACGCCGCTCAGGTTCGCGGTGTAGAAGATCCTGACGTCGAACCAGAGGTAGATGTTCACGAACAGCACCTGGAGCATCAGCCCGAGCCAGAACACGGGCGTGGCCAGGCCGACGAAGCTGAACGTGGTCGCGGCGTAGTCGAAGACGCTGTACTGGCGCAGCGCCGAGTACACCCCGATCAGCACGGCGATGATGACGGCGAGCAGCTCCGCCGCGATCACGAGCTGCAGCGTGTGCCCCATGACGCGCGTGAGATCGGGGAGGATCGGGCGGTCGCCGATCGTCGTCGTCCCGAACTCGTTCGTGAGCGCGTCCTTGAGCCAGTAGACGTAGCGCACCGGGATGGGCTCGTCCAGGTGCTTCCGCTCGGTGATGTTCTGGATGGTCACCTCGGAGGCCGTCGGCTGCATCTTCAGGAACGACAACGGGTCGCCCGACACGGAGACGAACGTGAAGATGATGAAGCTCGCCGCCAGCAGCACGACGACGCTGTACAGGAGCCTGCGTATGACGTAGGTGAGCATCCCGGCCTCCGGATCTTAGAAGGAAGTCCCGCCCCCGCTTGCTGCCGGGGGCGGGACTTCGGCTCTTACCGGTTCGTGCCTGGCGAGCCGCCTCCTAGCTGGCGACCGTCCAGGTCTCGGCGTTCCACGTCGAGCCCTGCTGGGTCGGGTTCAGGATCGGGCCCTTGACGTTGGTGTTGTTGATGAGGAAGCCCGGGCGGACGTACATCGGAATCGACATGACGTCCTGCGCCATGATCTTCTCCGCCTGGTTCAGGAGGACTGCCCGCGCGTTCGGATCGGGCGTGAACTGCGCCTTCTGAAGCAGGTTGGACGCCTTCCGGTTGCAGTAGTTCATGTAGTTCTGGTCGCCGCCACAGCCGTACAGGCCGAAGCTCGTCGCCGAGCTCGTGGGGCCACCGAGCCACGTGAACATGAAGATGTCCCAGTCACCCGAGGGGAGCACCTGACCGAAGACGGTGCCCGCCGGGCCGAACCGGGGCAGCAGCTCGATGCCGACGCTGCGGAGCTGCTTCTGCGCGATCTCGAAGGTGAGCGCGCGCAGCTGGTTGCCGCTCGTGGTCGTGAAGCGGAAGGACAGCTTCCCGACGCCCGGGCAGCTCCAGATGTTGTTGTTGTTCGCCGTCGGCCGGTCCGGGCCACCCGTGCAGCCCTTCGCCTTCAGCATGGAGATGACCTTCGACTGGCTGAACTTCCAGATCGCCCAGTTCGGCTGGTACTTCTCCTCGAAGGGCTTGAAGATGTGGCTCTGGAGCACGGGCAGCTCCTTCGTCGAGCCCACGAGGCCCGGCCTGACGTAGAGCGCCTCCCGGATCTGCGCCCGGTTGATGCCCGTGATCAGGGCCTGGCGGATGTACCGCTGCTTCAGGGCCGGATGACCCTTGGGGCCGAACTGGATGTCCATGTGCTCCCAGAAGTAGCCGGGGCCCGACTGCACCTTGAACCGGCTGTTCCGGCGGATCTCCACGATCTGGAGCTGCGGCTGCGGCTCCGTCACCTGGATCTCGTTGGACTGGAGCGCCTGGAAGAGCGAGGGCGTGGACGGGATGTACCGGAAGACGATCCGGTCCACCTTCGCCTTCTGCCCCGCGGCGAAGGACGGGTTGCGCACGAGCACCATCTGGGTGCCGCGCTGCCAGCTCTGCCACCGGAACGGGCCGCTGGCGATGTCGATCGAGTTCCGCCAGAGGTCGTTGAAGTTCTGCCCGGCGACCTTGTGAGCCGGCATCGGCGACGTGGCGATGAGCGCATCCCACGCCGCGTACGCCTTGCCCTTCTTCCACGTCACGGTGACCTGCTTGCCCTTCACCTTGACGCTCTGGATGTCCTCCCAACCCTCGCGGGAGGTGATGTCGAAGTTCGGGTTCATGATCGTCCGGTAGGTCGCGAGGAAGTCGTTCCCCGTGATCTGCCGGCCGTCCGACCACCGGGCCGTCGGCTTGTACGAGAAGACGACCGTCAGCGGGTCCGTCTTCGTGAGCCGCGGCTGCCCGGCGATCAGGTACGGGACGAGCTTCGCGTTCTGGTTGTAGACCATGCCGCTCGCCAGCACCGGGTTCATCGCCAAGGACGTCGTGTACGCATTGCCCTCGGTGATGTAGAAGTTCAGCGTCACCGGCTCCTGATCGTGGCCGATGATCACCGTCCCTGCCGCCTGCCGCTCGGACTTCGCTGTCGCGGCAGGCCCGACGATGAGGCTCCCGACGAGCGCGACCGTGCCCGTCAGGAGCAAGAGCCATCGCTTACGCATGTAGTCCCTCCATCCGAATTCCTCCTGCGAGGTCCTGGCCAGGCACGCTCGCGGCTCCGGACGAGCCCGACTCCCGACAAGCGCGGCCGTGCTGCGCCGCAGCCGGGTTCCCGGAAACCCCTGTCGTGGCCATGGTCAAGGTGCAGGATCATACTCTGTGACGTTCCGCCGCCCATTTCGTTAGACCGGGGTCTCACTTTCGTCTCGCGAGCACGTCAGAGAGGAGTGGAGCCGTGCCGATTCCCCGCAAGAACGAGCGTCGCGATGCGAGCTTCTTCGTGGCCGCGGAGGAGGTCGGCCGGCTCGCGCTCGCCGTCGGGCCGCTGCTCGAGCGGGCCGTGGGCGTGGGCTGGTACGAGCGTCACGGCAACGAGGCGGACGCGGCCGCGCTCGCGCTCTGCCGGCTCCGCCGCGCCGCCGCCGGCCTGCGCCGGGGGCCCGAGCACGGGGACGCGGCGGTACGCGAGGCGCTCGCCGGCGCGAGCCCCGAGGCGCTCGCCTGGATCGCGAGCCGCGCGATCTCGTACATGGACGAGCACGGCTTCCCGGAGGCGGTCGAGCGCTACCACGAGTAACGCCGCTCGTCTCGCCCGCGGGCCTAGCGATCCCTTCGCCAGAGCAGCAGGACGAGCGGGACGAACGCGGCCGCCGCGAGCGGCGGCGCGAGCGGGACGTCGCGGCGGCGCTCGCCCTGGACGACCGTCGGCCCGCTGCCGAGCAGCGAGCGCACGTGGCGGACGAGCGCGGCGCGCTCGTCCTCCTCGTAGACTCGCCCGCCGACGGCGTCGGCGATCCGCTCGAGCGCCTCGCGCGAGCCGGGGTCGGGCCGATACCCGGCCTCGGCGGTACGCCGCCGGAAGACGCGCTCCTCGCGCCCCCAGACGTGCACGAAGACGGCCTGGATGCCGGGCGGCCGGCGGAAGAGGGGCGCCAGGCGCGTCCGCGTGCCGGGCAGCGTCTCCCCGTCGGTGACGACGACGAGCGCGCGCCGGCGCGCCTGCGGGGAGAAGAAGGACTGCGTGGCGACCGCCGCGATCGACTCCAGGCTCGTGATGCGCCTGCTCAGCGTGGCGACGGGCGGGGGCCGCTCGATCCCGACCGCCTTCTGCAGCGTCGCGCGGAAGACGTCGCCGTCCGCGGTCGGGAAGAGGTGCGGCAGCGTGCGGTCGGTGACGGAGGCGAGCCCGACGCGCACGGTCGGGAGGGCTTCGAACACCGCGAGCGCCGTCTCCTTCGCGCGCTCGATGCGCCTCGCCGAGCCCGGCGTCCGGCTCGCGAGCATCGAGCGCGTGACGTCGAGGACGACGAAGGCCTCGGCGTCCGTCCGCACGCGGCGCGTCTCCTCCAGCGAGAGGACGGGCTGCATCGCCGCGCCGGCGAGGAGCCCCCCAGCGAGCGCGAGCGCTCCCGCCGGAACGAGGTACGCGCGCCGGCGCGGCTCGGGGAGGCCGAGCGCGCCGCGTACGCGACGCGCGACGCCCCGCGTGCGCAGGAGCGCGAGCGCGGGCACGAGCACGCCGAGGGCGACGAGCCCCGCGGGCGGCGTGAGCAGCTCGAGCGCCATCCCGCGCGGCCCTAGTACCCGGTGCCGGCTTCGCTCGCGCCCGCGCCCCGCGCGCCCTTGCCGCCGGGAGAAGGATCCGTGCCGCCGCCCGCCTCGGTCAGCTCGAGGCCGCGTGAGCGCGTGAGCGTGAGCTCGAGGTTGAACTTGGCGTCCGCGTTCTCGGGGTCGAGCGCGATCGCCTGGCGGAAGCGCCCCGCCGCCGCCTCGAGCAGCCGCGCCCGGTTCGTGTAGTCGGCGATCGCGTCCGCGAAGCTCAGCACGCCGAGCAGGTTGGCCGCCGCCGAGCGGCGCTCGGCGCTCGCGTCGTGCTGGACGAGGTCCACGAGCCACGCGGAGGCGTCGTTGCGGAAGACGACGTAGCTCGGGTCCGAGAAGCCGGGCGTCTCCGGATGGCTGAGCACGACCGCGCGCAGCGCCCGCCGGAAGAGGAGGTCGTCCTCCACGCCGAGCAGGCGGCGCGCGAAGCCTCCCGGGAGGAGCTCGCGCGGCGACCAGAGGCGCTCGGCGGGCGTGGCGCGGAAGCGGACGTCGTCGTCGCGCAGCGCCGCCCGCACGGCGGAGACGTCGAGCGCGAGCAGGAACGCGACCGCCGCCAGCGCCAGGCTGGCGGCGACCACCGAGGCGGCGAGCCCGTACCGGCGGACGAGCGCCCTCACGGCCGCCTCCAGCCGGCCCCGTGAGGGAGCGCCAGGCGGCCGGCGAGGACCTCGTGCGCGGCGAGCGCGAGCAGGAGCAGGACGCTCGCGAGGAGGAGCGCGAGCGGCGTCTCGCCGCGGAGCGTGACCTCGAGCGGCCGCGTGTCGCCGGCGTGCGGCTGCACCGGGTCGACGAACGCCTCCGGCCCGAGGATCCCGCCGAAGAGCGCACGGGCGTCGCTCGAGGCCGAGAGCGGCACGACCCGGACGGTCACGGGCGAGTCGCGCAGCCGGCCGAGTACGTGCCCGAGCGGGCCGAAGTCGGTCGGCGCCGTCTCCAGGTCGCTGATCAGCACGATGGACGCGGGCGCGACGCGGTCGCGCCGGAGCATCTCGTGGGCGAGCTCGAGCGCGGAGGAGATGCGCGTCCCCGCCTGGAAGCGCGGCGTCCACGGGTTGGGCGGCAGCCGGCTTCCGGCCGGCGTGAAGAAGCGGAGCAGCGAGCGCAGCTCCTTCGCGGGCGTCCGCGGCGGGAGCAGCTCGTAGGCGACGTCCGAGAAGACGACGAGGCCCATCGGGTTGTCGGCGCGGATGAGCCGCTCGAGGACGGCGCGCACGTTCGCGTAGTCCGCGTTCACGATGCTGAGCGAGAGGTCGATCACGACCACGCCGCTGCGACCGCCCGGCGCGAGCTCGTTTGCGCGTGGCTCGAGGCCGCGCGCGAAGAGGACCGCGGCCGCCGCGAGCCCGCACGCGAGCGCGACCAGGCCGAGGCGCAGCGCGCCCGCCCGCCGCCGGGC
>DATLYU010000224.1:0-6289 GCA_035574435.1 Gaiellaceae bacterium
CACGGTCGCGACCCAGGCGCGGGGGACGATCCTCATCTTCGAGAAGATGTTCGAGAGCCGGCTCTTCTTCGTGGACAAGCTCGTCTCCATGGGCGCGCGCATCATCCTCTGCGACCCGCACCGCGTCGTCGTCACCGGCCCCGCGAGGCTCTACGGCGAGCGCCTGGAGAGCCCGGACATCCGCGCCGGGATGGCGATGGTGATCGCGGCGCTGTGCGCCGAAGGCCGCTCGACGATCGGGAACATCCGCCAGATCGACCGCGGCTACGAGCGCATCGACGAGCGCCTGCGCGCCCTCGGCGCGTCCATCGAGCGGGCCGAGCTGTGACGATGGAGGCCGGGGCCCGCATCGGCCGGGCGGGTGAGCAGAGCGCGATCGCGACCGGCGTCCCCGTCCTCGACCACCTGCTCGCGCGGTTGGCGGCGACCGCGGGCATCTCGCTCGCGCTCGAGATCGCGCCCGGCGAGCCCGAGGACGAGGTGGCGGAGGCCGGCCGGGCGCTCGGCGTCGCGCTCGCGCCGCAGCTCCGGGCTCCCGGCGCCCGCGGGTATGGCGCGGGCGTGCTCTCGGCCTCGGAGGCGCTCGCGCTCGTCGCGGTCGAGGCCTCGGGCGAGCCGCTGCTCGTGTCGAACGCGGACCTGACGGCCACGGGCGCCGGCGGCCTCCGCACCGACCTCGCGGCCGCGTTCCTGACCGCGCTCGCGGAGGCGGCGGGCCTCACCGTCCACGTCCGGCTGATGGAGGGCGAGGACTCGCAGCACGTGCTCGAAGCCATCTTCAAGGCGCTCGGCGCGGCGCTCGCGGAGGCCAGCGCCGTGCGAGCGGAAAGGAGCTAGCGGTGGCGGAGAAGGAGGTCGTTCGCACCGAGCGCGCGCCCGGGCCGTTCCAGGGCGCGCCCTACAGCCAGGCGATCCGCGTCGGCGAGCTCGTCTTCGTCGCAGGGCAGCTCGGCGTGAGCCTCGAGTCCGGCGGTCTCGTGGGCAGCACGATCGAGGAGCAGACGGAGCAGGTCATGCGCAACCTGGCCGCGATCCTGGAGGAGGCCGGTAGCGGGCTCGACAGGCTCGTCAAGACGACGGTGTTCCTCATGGACCTGGCCGACTTCTCCGGCATGAACGACGTGTACGCCCGGCACGTCGGCGACCGCCCGCCCGCCCGCTCCACGGTGCAGATAGCGGGCCTGCCGAACGGGGCGCTCGTCGAGATCGAGGCGATCGCGCACCTCTGACCCAGGAGGGGTAGGCGGCGCGGCGCGCGCTGCGGCTACGGTCCGCGGGGAGATGGAAGAGACCCTGGTCCGGGACGCCGCCCAGGCGGACGCGCACGCGATCGCGCACGTGCACACGGCGACGTGGCAGGAGGCGTACGCGCACGTGTTCCCCGCGCACCGCCTCGCAGGGCTCGTGGAGGAGCACCGCGCCGCGCGTTGGCAAGAGTCGCTCGCCTCGCCGCAGCCCCGCTCGCACACGCTCGTCGCGGAGCTCGCGGGCGAGGTCGTCGGGTTCGCCCACGTGGGCCCGAGCCGCGATCCGGAGGCGAACGGGGACCTGGACGCCGAGCTGTACGCGATCTACGTCCTGCCCGAGGCGTGGGGTCGCGGCGTCGGCCGGGCGCTGATGGCCCAGGTGCTGCGCCGCCTGCGCGCGGAGGGGTTCCGCGAGGCCGTCCTCTGGGTGCTCGAGGACAACCCGCGTACCCGCCGCTACTACGAGCTCGCGGGCTGGAGCTTCGACGGCGGCACCAAGGAAGAGCCGATCCTGGACGTCGTCGCCCGCCAGGTGCGGTACCGCATCGCGTTCGACCCGCCCGGCTAGCGGCCACAATGGCCCCATGCGGGCCGAGGAGGTCATCGCCAGCCACGGGAACACGGACTTCGACGCGTTCGCGGCGATGCTCGCCGCGCGGCGGCTCTACCCCGGGGCCGTGGTCGCGATCGGCTCGCTGAACCGCAACGTCCGCGACTTCTACCGCCTGCACGCGGAGGAGCTCGGGCAGGTGGTCGAGAGCTCGCGCATCGAGCTCGACGCCGTCCGGCGCCTCGTGGTCGTGGAGACGACGCAGGCCTCCCGGCTCGGCGAGCTCGAGCCGCTCGTCTCCGACCCCGCCGTGGAGAAGGTGCTCTTCGACCACCACGGGGAGGAGCTGCCCGACTGGGTCGCGCCCGAGGCGGCGGTGCTCTCGTCCGACGGAGCGCTGACCACCACCCTCGTCGGCATCCTCGCCGAGCGCGAGCTCGTGCCCACGCCGCTCGAGGCGACCGCCTTCGCGCTCGGCATCCACGAGGACACGGGCTCGCTCACGTACGCGACCGCCACCCAGCGCGACGCGGACGCGCTCGCCTGGTGCCTACGCCACGGCGCCCGCCAGGACCTGATCGCCGCCTACCTGCACGTCCCGCTCGTGCCGGCCGAGCGCGCGCTGCTGCACCACTTGCTGGGCGTGCTCGAGCCCGTGGAGGCGGGCGGGGAGGAGGTCCTGCTCGCCGCCGTGCGCTGGCCCGAGTACGTGGAGGGCATCTCCAACCTGGCGCACAAGATCGTCGACCTGACCGACGCGAAGGGGCTCGTCCTGCTCGTGGAGATGGACGGGCGCGTGTTCGCCGTCGTGCGCAGCCGGAGCGAGCAGCTGGACGCGGCGGCGGTGGCCGGCGCGCTGGGCGGGGGCGGCCACGCGCACGCCGCCTCCGCGATCGCCCGCTGCGGGCTCGAGGAGGCGCGCGAGCGCGCGCTCGAGGCGCTCGCGCAGGCGGCGCCCGCACCCGTGCGGGCGCGCGACCTGATGTCCACGCCGGCGCGCACGGTCGCTCCCGAGACGACCGTGGCCGAGGCCATGGCGCTCTGCCAGCGGCACGGCCAGAGCGGCGTCTTCGTGGCAGACGGCGAGCGTGCGGTCGGGGCCGTCAGCCGCGAGGACCTCGACCGGGCGATCGGGCACGGGCTCGCGCATGCGCCGGTGCGCGGGATCATGAGCGGCTCCGTGGTCGCCTGCACGGAGGACGCGCTCCTCGGCGAGGTGCGCCGCCTCGCCCTGCAGGCCGAGGACGGCCGCGTCGCCGTGCTGCGGGACGGACGGCTCGTCGGCGTCGTCACGCGCACGGATCTTCTGCGCGCGCTCGAGGGGGTCGAGCCCCAGGCCGGCGGCGAGGAGGAGAGCCTGGCCGAGGAGCTACTGCGCATCGAGCGCCTGCGACCGCTCATCGCCGCCGTGGCCGCGCTCGGCGACCAGGCGGAGGGCGTCTACCTCGTCGGCGGCACCGTCCGCGACATCCTCCTCGGCGAGGAGAGCTTCGACGTGGACATCGCCGTCGAGGGCGACGCGATCGCCTTCGCGCGCAGGCTCGCGGACGCGCTCGGCGGGCGCGTCACGCCGCACGAGAAGTTCGGCACGGCCGTCGTCCTGTACGGGGACGGCGAGCGGGTGGACGTGGTCACCACGCGCACCGAGTTCTACGACACGCCCGGCGCCCTGCCGAGGGTGGAACGGGCGGGGCTGCGCGAGGACCTCCTCCGGCGCGACTTCACGATCAACGCGATGGCGGTGTCGCTCAAGCCCGCGGAGTTCGGCCGGCTCGTCGACCCGTTCGGCGGGCGCGCCGACCTCGAGGCGCGCGTCGTGCGGGTCCTGCACAACCTCTCCTTCGTCGAGGATCCGACGCGGATCTTCCGGGCGATCCGCTACGAGGAGCGGCACGGGTTCCGGCTCGACGAGCACTCCGCACGGCTCGCGCGCGCGTGCATCGAGATGGGCCTCGTGGGCGACCTCTCCTCGGCCCGGCTGCGGGACGAGCTCGTGCAGCTCCTGGAAGATCCCGGCGCGCCGGGGGCGATCCGCCGCCTCGGCGAGCTCGGCGCCGACCGCGCTGTCCACCCGCGCCTGCGCGGGGATGCGGAGGCGGCTCGCGTGTTCGAGCGCGCTCTCGCCCTGCGCGCGGAGCTCGGCGTCAGCGTCCCCGCTTGGCGGCTCGGCCTCGCGCTGCTGGCGCGCGACCTGAGCGCCGAGGAGGCGTTCGACTGGCTCCACCGGCTGAAGGTGCGCCGCCGCGACGTGAACCTGATCGTGGGGGCGATCGCGGTGGCGCCGCGCATCGTGGAGCGGTTGCGCGCCGGAGACATGGCGCCCGCCGACGTGGTGGCGCTCGCCGAGCCGTTCGCACCCGACGCGCCGCTGCTCGCGCTCGCCCGCGAGGAGCTTCCCGCCCTGCGCGAGTACTTCACGCGCCTGCGCGCCGTCCGGCTCGAGATCGACGGTGGCGACCTGGCGCGGCTCGGGCTCGCCGAGTCTCCGCGGGTAGGGGAGGTCCTCGCCGAGCTGCGCCGGCGCAAGCTGAACGGCGAGCTGGACGGGCGGGAGTCGGAGCTCGAGGCCGCGCGCGAGCTGATCGCGGCGCAGGCATGAGCGTCGCGCCCGCGAGCGTCGTGGCGGAGCGCTACCGCGCGCTGCGCGAGGAGGTCGGTCCCCGCGTGACGGTCGTGGTCGCGACGAAGTACGTCCCGCTCCCCGAGCTCGAGGTGCTCGTGCAGGCCGGCGTGGAGGTCGTGGGCGAGAACCGCGCGCAGGATCTGGAGCGCAAGCACGCCGCGTACGGCGAGGCGTTCCGCTGGCACTTCATCGGCCACCTGCAGTCGAACAAGGTCAAGGTCGTCAACCCGCGCTGCGAGCTCGTCCACTCGCTCTCCTCCGACTCGGCCGCCCGCCGCCTGGAGATCCCCGCGCTGCTCGAGGTCAACCTCTCCGGGGAGGAGACGAAGTCCGGCGTCTCCCCGGGCGAGATCGGCGCGTACGTGTCCCGCTACCCGCTGATCCGAGGGCTGATGACGATGCCGCCGCTCGCCGCCGACCCGGAGGCCTCCCGCCCCTACTTCCGGCGCCTGCGCGAGCTCGCCGAGGAGCACGGCCTGCGCGAGCTGAGCATGGGCACCTCCCAGGACTGGCCCGTCGCCGTGGAGGAGGGGGCGACGTACATCCGGGTCGGCGCCGCCCTCTTCCGGGCGTAGCTCGGGAGCGCGGGACGGGCGGGCGCCCCGAGCAGGGCTAGAATCGCCGGGTCATGGGCCTCTCCGACCTCTGGAACCGCACGCTCGTCTACTTCGGCATCGCCGAGGACGAGGAGTGGGACGAGGACGGCTACGTCACGAACGAGCAGCTCGAGGAGAGCTACCGCCGCCGGGAGCGGGCCAACGTGCGCCGGCTGCCGAGCGCCGCGGAGGCGGACGAGTGGGAGGGCGAGGAGGCGCGGCCGCGCCGGGGCGGGCGCCTGCGCACCGTGGAGGCGCCGGCCCCCGCGAAGGTGCACCTGGTCGTCCCCCGCAGCTTCAACGACGCCCAGCAGATCGCGGACCGCTTCAAGGCGCAGATCCCGGTCATCCTCAACCTGCAGGGCGCGGACACCGAGCTCTCCAAGCGCCTGATCGACTTCGCGAGCGGGCTCACCTACGCCCTCGACGGGAGCATGCAGCGCGTCGCCGACCGCGTCTTCCTGCTCACGCCGCGCAACGTGGAGCTTTCGGCCGAGGAGCGCGCGCGTGCACTCGAGCGCGGCGGCTTCTTCAACCAGGCGTAGGAGAACCGCCCGCCCGCGGCGAACTGTCGCCTGATGGGCGCATCCGCCACGATCGCGCTGCTCGCAGACGCCGCGTCGTCGATCCAGCGCTTCGTCCGCGTCTTCGTGACGATCTACATCATCTTGATCTTCGCGTACGTCATCCTCTCCTGGGTCCGGCTGCCGTACTCGCGGACGGCGTCCGCGGTCCAGGGGTTCCTGGACGACGTCTGCCGTCCCTACCTGCGCCTGTTCCGCTTCCTCCCGACCCTCGGGCCCTTCGACCTGTCGCCGATCGTCGCAGTCGCGGTCCTGCTCGTCGCGGCCGAGCTCGTCAACTCGCTGATCGGGGCGCTTCTGTAGAGCCACTAGGAGGCCACCATGCCGCTCACCCCAGCCGAGATCAGACACATCCAGCTCCGCCGCACGCTCCTCCGCGGGTACCGGCGCAAGGACGTCGACCGCATGCTCACCGAGATCGCGGAGAGCTTCGAGGACGTGTGGCGCGAGCGGGCCGACCTGGCCGACCGCCTGGAGGAGCTCGAGGGGCTGCTCCGCTCGACCCTCGTCTCCGCCGAGCGGGCCTCGCACGACATGCGCGAGCAGGCGCGGCGCGAGTCGGACCTGATCGTGCAGGAGGCGCACGCCGAGGCGCGGCGCGTGACCCGCGAGGCCGCGGCGGAGCGCCGCCGCCTGGAGGAGGACGCGCAGCGGATCCGCGCCCAGCTCCGGAGCGCGCTCGAGGCGCT
>DATLYU010000225.1:0-10168 GCA_035574435.1 Gaiellaceae bacterium
CCGCTCGCGGCCGCGCTCGCGCGGGCGCACGCGGCCTCCGTCGGCCGCTGGCGCCGCGACCTCGACCCCGGGCAGCTCGCGGAGGTCGAGGAGGAGGCGGGCGGCCTCCTACGCGAGCTCGGCTACCTCTGACTCAGGTCAGCTCCGCGAGCGCCTGGCGCACCTTGGCGAGGTGTGCCTGCAGCTCCGTCGTCCGCGCCAGGTCGGCGCCGGCCAGCTCGCGCTTCAGCCGCCGCTCGCGCAGGCGCAGGAGCAGCTCGCGACCGGTGCGCTCGTCGAGCGCCTCCCGGGCGGCGCGGGCGTCGAGCTCGGCGCGCAGCGGGTCGAGCTCCGGATCCTGGCGGCCGGACACGAGCGCCGCGTGGAAGCGGCGGTGCAGCTCCGCGTCGAAGTGCTCGGGGCCGAGCTCGGCGAGGACGCGCACGAGCGCCGGGTGCGCGAGGCAGGCCGCCAGGACGTCGCGCTCCAGGCGCTCGCCGGCCTGCAGCAGCCTGGGTGGCTCGGCCGGGCGCTCCCCGGCTCGCCGCGCCCCCTGCGCCGGAGCGAGCCCCGCAAGCGTCTCGCGCGGAAGGTCGAGCCGGTCGGCGAGCAGCCGCAGCGCCTCCTGGCGCTCGGGCGAGTCCTCGGTGCGCGCGAGCACCTCGCGGGCGCGCACGAACCCCTCCTGGCGGTCGGCCGCGCGGTCGAGCTCGAGCCGCACGCGGTACACGACGTAGCTCTCGGCGCCGGCGAGCCGGGGCTCGAAGGCAGCGGGCGCGTCCGCCGGGTCCTGCCCCGGCGGGAGCGTCACGACCTCGACGTCGAACCCGCGCGCGGCCGCGAGCTCCATCCCGCGCAGCGTCGCCTCCTGGCCGGCCGCATCGGCGTCGAAGCAGAGGTAGAGCTTGCGCGTGAGCCGGCCGAGCTCCTCGAGCTGGCGCTCGGTGAGGGCCGTGCCCATGGAGGCGACCACGGGCTGGAAGCCGGCCTGGCGGAGCGCGAGCACGTCCGTGTTGCCCTCCACGACCGCCGCGCGGTCCTGCTTGGCGATCGCCGTGCGCGCCAGGTGCAGCCCATACAGGAGCGCGCCCTTCTTGAACAGGTCGCCCTCGGGGGAGTTCACGTACTTCCCGCGCAGCGGGTCGTCCTCGCGCAGCTTGCGCGCCTGGAAGCCGACCACCCGCCCGCGCGCGTCGCAGAGCGGGAACATGAGACGCTGCGGGAAGTAGTCGCCGCCGCGCGCGGTGGTCAGCCCGGCGGCGCGGAGCTCCTCCGCCGTGAAGCCCCGCTCGGCGGCCTTCTCCGCCAACCCCTGGCCGGGGGAGAGCCCGAGCCGGAACTCGCGCGCGACCTCCTCCCCCAGGCCGCGCTCCGCGAGGTACGCGCGCACGGGCGCCCCCGCCTCCGACTCCCAGAGCAGACGCTCGAAGTACGCCGCGGTCTGGTCGAGCAGTGCGTACAGGCGCTCGCGCCGCTGGCGCGCGGCCTCGATCCGCGGCGAGGCCTCCTCGTACTCGAGCGGCACGCGGAAGCGCTCGGCCAGCCACTCCACCGCGCCCACGAAGTCCAGCCCCTCGCTCTCGCGCACGAACGTGATCAGGTTCCCTCCCTTCCCGCAGCCGAAGCAGTAGAAGAGCTTGTCCACGGGGTTGACGGAGAAGCTGGGCGTCCGCTCCTCGTGGAAGGGGCAGCGGCCCATGTAGCGCGATCCGGAGGCGCGCCGGAGCGGCGTCCGTGCCTGCACGACCTCGACCATGTCGGCCGCGGCGACCACGTCCCGGATGGAGTGCTCCTTGATCCGCGCCACGCGCTGAGACTACTGCCCGCCCACGTCGTACTCTCTGCGCATGCCGCGGCGCGAGCGCAAGGTCGTCAGCGTCCTCTTCTGCGACCTGGTCGGGTTCACGCAGCAGGCGGAGGCGCTCGACCCCGAGGACGTGGAGGCGCTGCTGCGCCCCTACCACGAGCGCGTCCGCGCCGAGCTGGAGCGCCACGGCGGCACGGTGGAGAAGTTCATCGGGGACGCGGTGATGGCGCTCTTCGGCGCCCCGCTCGCGCACGAGGACGACCCCGAGCGGGCGGTGCGGGCGGCGATCGCGATCCGCGACTTCGCCCGCGAGGAGGGGCTCGAGCTCCGCGTCGGGATCACCACCGGGGAGGCGCTCGTGTCGCTCGACGCGCGGCCCGAGGCCGGCGAGGGCATGGCCTCCGGCGACGTCGTCAACACCGCCGCCCGCCTGCAGGCGGCCGCGCCGGTGAACGGCGTCCTCGTCGACCAGACCACGTACCGCGCGACGCGGCACGTGATCGACTTCGAGCAGGCGGCGCGGGTGGAGGCGAAGGGGAAGTCGCGCCCGCTCGAGGTCTGGCTGGCGCGCGACGCGCGCGCCCGCTTCGGCGTGGACGTGGCCCACGAGGCGCGCGCGAAGCTCGTGGGACGGGAGCGCGAGCTGGGCATGCTGCGCGACGCATTCGCGCGTGCCCGCCACGAGCGCGTCCCGCAGCTCGTCACGCTCGTCGGCGTGCCCGGGCTCGGCAAGAGCCGCCTCGTGTACGAGCTCTCGCGGATCGTGGACGCCGATCCCGAGCTCATCACCTGGCGGCAGGGCCGGTGCCTGGCCTACGGGGACGGCGTGACGCTGTGGGCGCTCGGGGAGATCGTGAAGGCGCAGGCGGGCGTCCTCGAGCAGGACGCGCCGGCCGAGGCGCGCGCGAAGATCGAGCGCACCGCCGAGGAGACGCTCGCCGAGTCGGGCGACGCGGCGTGGGTGACCTCGCACCTCCTCACGCTGGTCGGGCAGGGAGGCGAGGCGGAGCTCGGCGGCGACCGCCGGAACGAGGCGTTCGCCGCGTGGCGCCGCTACCTGGAGGGGCTCGCCGAGCAGCGCCCGCTCGTCCTCGTCTTCGAGGACCTGCACTGGGCGGACGACGCCCTTCTCGACTTCGTGGACGAGCTCGTGGACTGGGTGGCGGACGTCCCACTGCTCGTCGTCGGGACGGCGCGACCGGAGCTGCTCGACCGCCGTCCCGGCTGGGGCGGCGGGAAGATGAACGCGACCACGCTCGCGCTCCAGCCTCTCTCCGACGAGGAGACCGCCCGGCTCCTCGGCCAGCTCCTCGGGCGACCGCTGCTCGAGGCGCGCGAGCAGCACGCGCTCCTCGAGCGGGCCGGCGGCAACCCGCTGTACGCGGAGCAGTTCGCCGACCTCTACCTCGAGCGCGGCTCGGGCGACGAGCTCCCGCTGCCCGAGACGCTGCAGGGCATCATCGCCGCACGGCTGGACGGGCTGCGCGACGCGGAGAAGGAGCTCCTGCAGGACGCCGCGGTGGTCGGGAAGGTGTTCTGGGCGAGCGCCGTCGCGAGTCGGGACGACGACGTGGCGGGCACGCTGCACTCGCTCGAGCGCAAGGGGTTCGTCCGCCGGCAGCGCCGCTCGTCGGTCCAGGGCGAGAGCGAGCTCGCGTTCGCACACGCCCTCGTCCGGGACGTCGCCTACAACCAGATCGCCCGCGCGGAGCGGGCCGCCAAGCATCGCCGCGTCGCGGAGTGGATCGAGGGTCTCGGCCGCCGGGAGGACCACGCCGAGATGCTCGCCCATCACTGGCGCGCGGCCCTCGAGCTCACACGGGCGGCGGGAGCGGACGACCCCGAGCTCGCCGCGCGCGCTCGCCTCGCCCTGCGCGACGCCGGCGACCGGGCGTTCTCGCTGCACAGCTACTCGACGGCCGCGGGGTTGTACGAGGACGCGCTCGGCCTCTGGCCGGCCGGCGATCCCGATCGCGCCGAGCTCCTCTTCAAGCGCGCACGGGCGCTCTACCGCGCCTTCGACGAGGAGCGCCGCGAGGCAGCTCTCGAGGAGGCACGGGACGCCGTCCTCGCCCACGGCGCGACCGACCTCGCGGCCGAGGCCGAGGCGCTGCTGGCCCACGTGGCCTGGGAGCGCGGTCACGGGGAGCTGACCTGGGCCCGCCTGGCCCGGGCGCTGGAGCTTCTCGGCGACTCGTCCACTCCCTCCGCGGCGCGGGTGTACGCGACGTCGGGGCGCATGCGGGTGATCGCCGGCGACCTGGAGCCGGGGCGCGAGCAGGGCGAGCGGGCGCTCGCGATCGCCGAGGAGCTCGGGCTCGGGGAGCTGCAGGCGCATGCGCTCACGACCGTCGGGATGGCGAAGAGCTACGCCGGTGACCGCTCCGGGGTCGAGGACGTCGAGCGTGCGCTCGCCCTCGCGCTGGAGATCGACTCTCCTGTCGCCTCGCCGATCGTGAACAACCTCGCGGTCCAGGCGATCGTGGACGGCGATCTCGTGCGCGCCGACGAGCTGTACGCCGAGGCGGCGCGCATCGCCGAGCGCTTCGGAGACCGTTCCAGCATCACGTTCGTCTGGGCGAACCGCATCTGGTCGGACTTCATGCTCGGACGCTGGGACCAGGCGCTGCAGGGCGCCGACGAGTTCATCGCGCGCTGCGAGGCGGGGTTCCCGCACACGAACGAGTGGAACGTCCGCTACATCCGGGCGGACATCCTCACCGCACGCGGCGAGACCGCGCGCGCGCTCGAGGACCTCCGCGTCGGGCTCGAGCTGGCGCGCGACGGCGCCGACCCCGATCACGCGGTGGCCGCGCTCGCCCTCCGCGCCGCGAACGCGGTCCACCGAGGCGAGCTCGAGGAGGCGCGCGGGTACGTGCAGGAGCTGGTTCCGCTCCTGGGAGGACGCCCGATCCACGGCGTCCTGTCCGTGATCACTCCCCACGCCGCGAGGCTCGGCGTCGCCGACGAGCTGCGAGCCGTCCTCGCGACCTTGCCCGGGCCGCATCCGCTGCGCTGGACCGACGCGGTGCTGCTCGGCCTCGAGGGCGACCTGCGGGGCGCCGCCGAGGCCTTCGCCGCGCTCGGGAGCCCGACGCTCGAGGCGCGGGCCCGCCTCCTGGCCGGCGAGCGCCTGCTGGCCGAGGGCAACCGCACGGGGGCCGAGGCGGAGCTGCGCAAGGCGCTCGCGTTCTACGACTCCGTCGGCGCGCCGGTCCACGCCGCCCGCGCGCGCGAGCTGCTCGCGTCGGCCCCCTACAGCGAGTCGGCGTAGGCGAGCGCGAAGCGGTCGGTCATGCCGGCCACGTAGTCGACGGCGTCGTCCACGGGATCCCCGCGCTCGACCAGGTGGAAGAAGATCCTGCGGACCACGTCTCGGGCCCGTGCGTGCTCCGGCGCGGCGCGCGGCCCCAGGTACACGCGCTCGAACATGAAGGCGCGCAGCGACAGCATCGCCTCGCCCACCTCGGCCGACTGGCGAATCTCGCCCGTCCCCTCGGAGGCCTCGACGATGTCGTGCACGAGCCGGTCGATGCGTGCCGATCCCGTCCCGCCGAGCACGGCGAGCTCCTCGCGCGGCAGGTCGCCCTCGCGCAGGATCCCGTAGCGGAGCGCGTCGTCGATGTCGTGGTTGATGTACGCGACCCGGTCGACGAGGCGGACGATCCGGCCCTCGAGCGTCTCCGGCTCCCGCTCGCCGGTGTGCGTGAGGATGCCGTCGCACACCTCGTGCGTGAGGTTCAGGTCACGGGCGATCGCGAACGAGTGCTCGTTGTGTCGGAAGCGGCGGTCGAAGCGCTCGCGCAGCGCCTCGTCCAGCGCCTCCTCGCCGGCGTGCCCGAACGGCGGGTGCCCCATGTCGTGCCCGAGGCCGATCGCCTCCACGAGGTCCTCGTTCAGCCGCAGGGCCCGCGCCACCACGCGCGAGATGGCCGTCGTCTCCAGCGTGTGCGTCATCCGCGTGCGCACGTGGTCGCCCGCAGGGTCGACGAACACCTGCGTCTTGCCCTTCAGCCGCCGGAACGGCTTCGAGTGGACGATGCGGTCGCGGTCGCGCTGGAAGGGCGTCCGCACCCCGCACTCCTCCTCCGCCCGCACGCGGCCGCGCGTCTCGAAGGAGCGGACGGCGAAGGGCGACAGGCTCTCCTCGAGCGCCCTGACGCGCTCCTCGAAGGCTGCTCCTGCCGGGCCCGCAAGCTCCACGGGAACACAGTAGTGGCCGGCGCGGCGCTCACCGGCAGATGTCCGGGACCGCAGCCTCGTCGCCGGCCGGAGGCCAGACGTGGGTGAGCGCCGCGCCCGCGAAGAGGACTGCGAAGGCGCCACCCAGAGCTCCGTATCCGCCTGCCGCGAGCGCCGCCCCGCCCACCGCCGCGCCGAGGAAGTACCCGAGCTGGATGGCCGCCGTGCGGACGCCGGTGACGCCCAGCCGCAGCTCCGGCGCGAGGTCGAGGCCGCGCGCGCTGCCCGCGAGCGTGCGGCCCCCCGCGACGAACGAGAGTGCCGCGAAGAGCGCCAGGCTCGACCAGCGGTCGTGCCGGATGGCGTTCAGGGCGACGACGAGGGCGGCGGCCGCGAGCGCGAGGCCGACGAGCAGGCGGCGTGCGTGGCGGTCCACCCAGCGGCGGAAGAGCAGGTTCCCCGGCACGTACACGAGCGCTCCGGCGCCGAGGAGCGCTCCGGTGGCGGCGACGGAGACCCCGTACGACTCGACGAAGAACGCACCCACGAACACGAGCGCGCCGGCCCAGGCGGAGAACGCGAGCAGCTCGCCGAGCGACCAGCGCAGGACGCCCGGGTGTCCGAGCACGGAGCGCAGGTCCGCCCGCAGGGAGGCCGGCCGCGTGGACGGGCGGAGGGCGAGCGCCCCGAGCGCGGCGAGCGCGGAGGCGAGCGGCACGACGACCCAGACGAGCCGCCAGCTGGCATCGCCGACGAGGCCGGCGAGCGGCATTCCGAACACCCAGGCGAGCGGCGGGCCGAGCAGCGCGACGGCGAGCACGCGGGAGCGGTCGACAGGCCTGCTCCAGTCCGCGACCGCGGCCACGCCGGCCGAGTAGGTGAGGCCGATCCCGAGCCCGATGACGGCCTGGGCGGCGAGCAGGACGGCGAACGTGGGAGCGGCTGCGCTACCGCAGGAACCGACCGCGAGCAGCCCGAGCCCGACCGCGAGCAGCTCGCGCAGCCCCACGCGCGAGGCGAGCAGGCCTGCGAGCAGCGCCGTCGCCCCGGCCGCCAGCCCGGAGGCGGTCCGCAGCTGGCCCGCCGTCGCGGTCGAGACCTCGAGATCGGCGGCGACGACGGCGAGCACGGGCGTGAGCACGAGCACGGCCGCCTGCGAGGCCGCGAGGCAGAGCGAGAGCGTGAGGCCCGTCGCCCGCGCGGAGGGCATCAGACGATGATGGGCACGGTCCCGCCGTCCGCGCTCCAGGCCGCGCCGGTGACGTAGGAGGCGCGCTCCGAGCAGAGGAAGACGATCACCGCGGCGATCTCCTCGGGCTCCGCCAGGCGACCCAACGGCCGCCCGGCAGCCACCTTCGCGAGCACCGCTTCGCGGTCGCCCTGCTGGTCGGCGAGCCCGCCCTCCCCCAGCCACGCCTCGGTCGCCGTCGGCCCGGGCGTGACCGCGTTGCAGCGGATGCCCTCGCCCGCGTACAGGTCGGCGACGAGGCGCGAGAGGGAGAGCACAGCCGCCTTCGTCACCGAGTAGTGCGGCATCCCCGTCGACGGCCGCTTGCCGGCCGTCGAGGAGACGTTCACGATCGCGCCCCCACCGCCCGCCCGCAGCTGCGGCAGGGCCGCGCGGATGGCGCGGACGTAGCTGAGCACGTTGAGCCGCCAGTACGCGTCCCACTCGTCGTCCGCCACCTCCTCGAAGCGCGCCTGGCGCGCGACGCCGACGTTGTTGACGAGGACGTCGAGGCCGCCGAGCGCCGAGCAGGCGTCGGCCACCGCACGCTCGGGCTCGCCCGCGAGGGCGAGGTCCGCCCGCACGTGCGCCCGCTCGCCCACCCCGGGCGCCTCGCTGCGCCCGCAGGTGACGACGAGCGCGCCCTCCCCGGCCAGCAGGCGCGCAGCCGCGAGGCCGATCCCCCGGGTGGAGCCGGTGACGAGGCAGCGCTTCCCCTGCAGGCCGAGGTCCACGAGCGCGGCTAGCGTATCCGGGGTGCCCGCGGCGCTCGCCCTCGTCCGTCACGGCGAGACGGACTGGAACCGCGAGCGGCGCTTCCAGGGCCACGCCGACGTCGGCCTGAACGCGCGCGGGCGCGCCGCGGCTCGCGCGCTCGCGCGGGCGTTCGCCGGCGACCACGTCACGGCGCTCGTGGCGAGCCCGCTCCGGCGCGCGCTCGAGACCGCCCTCGTGCTGGGCGCCGGGCTCGGCCTCGAGCCGGTCGCCGACGAGCGGCTGCAGGAGATCGACGTCGGCTCCTGGCAGGGGCTCACCCGGGAGGAAGTCCAGGCGCGCGACGCCGCCGCCTACGGCCGCTGGCTCGCAGGCGAGGCCGGCTGGGAGGGCGGCGAGACCTACGACGCGCTCGCCGCCCGCGTGTTGCCCGCCCTCTACGAGCTCGCCGGAAGCTGCAGCCACGGGGTCGTGGTCGTCGTCACGCACGGCGGGCCGATTCGTGTTGCGCTGCGCGCGGCCGGCGTCCCGCCGGACGCGCTCGGCCCGGTTGCGAACTGCGCGATCCTCCGCCTGGTCTCGAGGGACGGAAACCTCGAGCCAGTAGACTGACGCGACCTCGTGGAGGACTACACGAACAAGTACAAGGGCGAGCAGGTCGAGGTGGCGCTTTTCGGCGGCGAGTACCAGGAGGGAGTGCTGACTGCGTACTGCTCGATCGAGGACGTCCCCCACGTGGAGCTGAACGGCCACATCCTCATCCCGCTCCAGAACGTCGCTTCGCTGCACTGCTCCAGCCGCTGCGACGCGCCCGAGCCCGACTGGCCGCCGCGGGGCCTGACCGAGGACGACGCCGACGCCTAGCGCAGCGCTGCGCCCGCCGCCGGTCCCGGCACCGCGCGGCGCGGCCGCGTCCAACCTGCTCAAAGCCTGGCTCCTGGCCGCGATCCCGACCGCCGCGTTCGCCGGCCTCGGCTGGCTGCTCGGAGGCGCGACGAGCGCGCTCCTGTTCGCCTTCTGTGCGCTGCTCGCGGCCACCGGCGTCTACCGCTACGGCGACCGCGCGCTGCTCGGGATGCTCGGCGCGCGACCCTACGCCCTCGCCGAGGAGCCGCGGCTACGCTCAGCCGCGGACACCGTAGCGGCGAAGCTCGGGGTCCGTCCCCCGGCCCTCTTCCTGATCGCGGACGGGTTTCCGCGCCTGCTCGCCGTCGGGCGCGGCCCGGGGAGCTCGGCGGTGGCGGTCTCCGTCGGGGCGCTGCGCGCGCTCCGACCCGAGGAGCTCGAGGCCCTCCTCGCGCACGAGCTCGCCCACGTGCGCCGCCGTGACGTGCTCGTCCAGACCTCCGTCGTGCTCGTCGCGACCACGCTCGTTGAGCTGAGCCGCATCGGCGGCTGGCTCTCCCGCGTCCTCCTGTACGTGTTCGCCCCGCTCGCGGCGGCGTTCGTCCACCTGCTCCTCTCGCCGCGGCGCGAGCTCGCGGCCGACGCGCTCGCGGCGCGCGCCACCGGAACCGGTCACGACCTCGCCGACGCGCTGGCGCGCCTCGACCGGGCCGCGGAGCTCGTGGACTTCGCCGCCTCGCCGGCGACGGAGCCGCTCTACCCGATCGACCCGTTCGAGAGCGAAGGGATCGCGCGCATGTTCAAGACGCACCCGCCCCTCGAGGAGCGCATGCGCCGACTGCGCGAGCTCGGCTCGAGCGGGAACGGAAAGAGCGCGGCCTCAGCCGAGCAGCTCGCCCGGTAGCAGCGAGAACATGACCGAGTCCCGGATCCGCCCGTCCGGGTGCCGCAGGTGGGCCCGGAGAACGCCCTCGCGGCGAAAGCCGACCTTCTTCGCGACCCGCTGGGAGGCGACGTTGTCCGGATCCGTGACGAGCTCGAGGCGCTGGAGCTCGAGCTCGTCGAGCGCCCAGCGCGAGAGCAGGCGCAACGCGTCCGTGGCCACGCCCCGGCCCCGGGCCTCGCGAGCCACCCAGTATCCGACGTGCCCGCGGTAGAAGTGGGCGTTGACGCTCAGGTCGATCGATCCCAGGAGCATGCCGCTGCCGGCGCAGACCACGGCGAAGGGGTGACGCTCGTCCCCGCTCTCGAGGCAGCCGCGAATGTACGCCTCCGCGTCCTCGCGCGAGTACGGGCTCGGCACGAAGGGGATCCAGCGTGCGATCTCGGGGTCCCGGCAGGCCGCCGTGAGGGCGTCGACGTCCTCCATCGTCCACCCCCGGAGCACGATGCGGTCGTCGCGCAGCTCCATG
>DATLYU010000226.1:0-4954 GCA_035574435.1 Gaiellaceae bacterium
CGGCTGGCGGACGCTCGGCGACCTGCCCGCGGAGACGGCCGAGTCGCGCGCGCTCAGCAAGGACCTGAAGCGGCGCGGCTTCCGCTTCGTCGGCCCCACCGTCTGCTACGCCTTCATGCAGGCCGTCGGGCTCGTGAACGACCACACGGTCGACTGCTTCCGGTACGCGGAGCTGGCGCGGTGAGCTCGCCCGTCCGCTACGCCCGCAGCGGCGACGTCAACATCGCCTACCAGGTGACCGGGGACGGCCCGTTCGACCTCGTGCTCGTGCCCGGTTTCTTCTCGCACCTGGAGATCGACTGGGAGCACCCCGTGCACGCCCGCTTCCTGGAGCGGCTCGGCTCCTTCGCGCGGCTGATCCGCTTCGACAAGCGCGGCACCGGCCTCTCCGACCGAGGCGTCGGCCTGCCCGACTTCGAGACGCGCATGGACGACGTGCGGGCCGTCATGGACGCCGCGGGGAGCGAGCGGGCCGCGCTCTTCGGCTACTCGGAGGGTGGGCCGATGTCGGTCCTGTTCGCGGCCACGTATCCCGAGCGCACGCGGGCGCTCGTCCTGTACGGGACGTACGCGAAGCGACGGGACCCCGACGCCGACTACCCGTGGGCGCCGTCCTGGGAGGCGCGGCAGGCGACGGCGGCCGACCTCGAGCGCACGTGGGGCGAGAACTTCGACTGCTCGACGCTGATGCCCGGCGCCGACCCGGCGATGGAGGCCTGGTTCCAGCGCCGCGGCCGGGCGTCGCTGAGCCCGTCCGGCGCCCGCGACCTGATCCTCATGAACTCGGTCGCCGACGTGCGCGACGTGCTGCCGAGCGTGCAGTGCCCGACGCTCGTCCTGCATCGCACGAACGACCTCGACTCGCGGGTGGAGGAGGGCCGCTACATCGCCGAGCACATCCCGGGCGCGCGCTTCGTCGAGCTCCCCGGCGAGATGCACGTGCCGTGGATCGACATGGACCCGATCGTGGACGAGGTGGAGGAGTTCCTGACCGGGACGCGCCCCGCGCCCGCAACGTCGCGCGTGCTCGCGACCATCCTCTTCACCGACCTCGTGGGCTCGACCGAGCACGTCCGCGAGCTCGGAGACGCGGGCTGGTCGTCGCTCCTGGAGGCACACCACGAGGCGGTGCGCCGCGAGCTCGGCCGGCACGGAGGGCGGGAGGTGGACACGGCGGGCGACGGCTTCCTCGCGCTCTTCGACGGCCCGGCCCGTGCCATCCGGGCCGCGGCGGAGATCAGGGACGCGCTCGCGCGCCTCGGGTTGGACGTCCGCGCGGGCGTGCACACGGGAGAGGTCGAGGAGACGGCCGGCCGGCCTGCGGGGATCGCCGTGCACCTGGCGGCGCGCGTGCTGGCCGCCGCCGGGCCCGGGGAGGTGCTCGTGTCGCAGACGACGCATGACCTCGTCGAGGGCTCGGGGCTCGCCTTCGAGGACCGGGGTGCGCACGAGCTCAAGGGCATCGCGGGCGCGCGTCGCCTGTACGCCCTGCGCTGACCGGCGCGCTACGCGCGCGTGGTGACCGCGATCAGGTCGGCGAGGTTGACGAGCTGGATGGCGAGCCGGAAGACGGCCGTGCGCTCGTCCTCTGCCTCGATGCCGGCTCCCTCCTGCCAGAGCTCGCGCGCCGTCACGAGCAGCTCCTCGATCCGCCAGGCCTCCTCGGCGTGCCCGTCGCGTTCGCGCGCGGCGTTCACGGCCAGCCCCAGCGCGCCGATCGCGTCCCGCTGGCGGAGCCACAGCATCGGCACCGCCATGGAGACGTACTGGTGGATGCGCGCGAAGGTCAGCGGCTGGACGAGCGAGGTTCCACCCCGCGGCGCGGTGAGCGGCCGCGGCTCCTCGTCCTCCGCGATCGCGCGCGCGTTCTCGCCGAGCATGGCGCGGAGCTGGCGGTCGTCGAGCCCGGCCAGGCGCGCCGCGCGCAGGGCGAGGAGCAGCGAGTTGGGCTGCCGTCCGTAGGGGTAATCGGAGGCGTACACGATCTGCTCGGCCGGCACCTGCCGGTACAGGTCGAGCAGGTCGACTGCGCTCCACACCGAGGTGTCGAAGTAGACGCCCGGGAGGCCGCCCAGCCGTCCGGCCAGCCCGGCCATGTCCGCGATCCCCGCGTGGGCGACGATCAGGCGCACGCCTGCGTGCCGGCGGACGAGCGTCTCCAGGTCCTCGGCGATCGGCGGCAGGCCGCGCCCGCCGTGGATGAGTATCGGCACGCGCCGCTCGACGGCGAGGGCGAAGATCGGCTCCAGCCGCTCGTCGTTCAGCGCGAAGGCCTGCGCGCGCGGGTGGAGCTTGATCCCGCGCGCGCCGAGGTCGAGGCTCCGGCGCGCCTCGGCGAGCGGCTCGGCGGTCAGGTCGAGCCGGACGAACGGCACGAGCCGCCCCTGCGAGCGCTCCGCGTACGCGCGCGTGCGGTCGTTCGGAACCCGGAAGGCGGGCTCGCGGTCGTGCTCGTCCATGCAGAAGGTGAACGCGCCCGCGAAGCCGTAGCGGTCGAGCGTCGCGAGCAGCTCCTCGTACACGCCGCGGGTGCCGTCGATGTCGTGCCCGAGGTGCGTGTGCGCGTCGAACAGGAACGCGCCCTCCGGGAGCTCCGCCCGGAGCTCGTCGTCGTAGCTCTCGAGCAGCGCACGGGCCCGGTCGAGGGCGGACACGGCAGGCCTACGGTCCTTCCGCGGCCCGGAGCGCCGCCCACACGCGCGGAGGTGTCAGGGGCAGCTCCCGCAGCCGGACGCCGGTGGCTGCCGCCACGGCGTTCGCGATCGCGGGCGCGGCGGCGACGACGGGCGCCTCGCCGATGCCCTTCGCGCCGAAGGGGCCGTCCGGCGCGGGGACCTCCACGATCAGCGCCTCGAGCGGCGGGACGCGCTCGGCCGTGGGCAGCGCGTACTCGAGGAACGATCCCGTGAGCAGGTAGCCGCGCTCGTCGTGTGCGAGCTGCTCGTACAGCGCCCATCCGATCCCCTGCACCGCGCCGCCGAGCATCTGCCCTTCCACGAGGGCCGGGTTCAGGGCGCGGCCCACGTCCTGCGCGACGACGTGCCGCAGGAGCCGCACCTCGCCCGTCTCGCGGTCCACGCGCACGTGCGAGAGGTGCGCCGCCGCGGAGGGAGCGCCGCTCGTCTGCGCCGAGCCGCCGTGGCCCTCGATCGGCTCGTGGCGCCCGCCGAAGCGCAGCGTCCGGCGCGCCAGCTCCTCGACGGTGAGGGAGCGGTCGGGTGCGCCCTTCGCGCGCACCACCCCGTCCACCACCTCGAGGTCGGCGGGCGCGATCTCGAGCTCCTCGGCGGCGGCCGCAAGCAGCTTCTCGCGCGCCGCCGCGGCCGCGCGCTCGACCGCCTTGCCGACCGTGTACGTAACCTTGGAGCCGCCGCTCGCGCCCGCGTACGGGCCGCTCGCCGTGTCCGCGGTGACGACGCGCACCGCGTCGGGCGGGACGCCGAAGGTGGCGGCCGCGATGGTCGCGAAGCCGGTGTTCACGCCGCTCATGTCCACGGCCGAGGTGACGACGGTGAGCGTGCCGTCCGCGTCCACGCGGCAGACCGCCGCCGCCGGCTCGTTGCCGCCCGGCCAGTAGCCGACCGCGACGCCGACGCCCTCGTCCGGCGGCAGCTCGCCGCGCCGCTGCCAGAGCGGGTGCTCCCGCACGCGCTCGAGCACCTCCCGCGTGCCGATGACCGGGAACGGGTTGCCGCTGACGCCGACGTCGCCTTCTGCGGCGGCGTTGCGCAGCCTGAGCTCGAGCGGGTCGAGGTCGAGCGCGGCCGCCAGCTCGTCGAGCAGGGACTCGAGGGCGAAGGCGGCTGGCGGCGCGCCCGGGCCACGGTACGCGCCGAACGTGACCCGGTTCGTCTGCACCCCGTACCCGCGCAGGTCGTGCGCCTGCCAGCGGTACGGCCCGCCGGCGAGCAGCGAGGTGATGCCCTCCAGGCCCCAGCCGGCGTTCGTCCCCCGGTCGACGAGGATGCGCCCGCGCAGGCCGGTGAGCGTGCCGTCGGCGCGTGCGCCCACCTCCAGCTCCAGGATCTCGGCCGAGACGGGGTTCGTGGCGCGGAAGTCCTCGCTCCGCGTGAGCACGAGCCTGACCGGCCGGCGCAGGGCGAGCGCCGCGCCGGCCACCAGGGGCTCCACGAGCGCGAACTTGCCGCCGAAGGCACCGCCGAGCGGCTCGGCGGTCACCCGGACGCGGTCGAGCGGGAGGCCGAAGGCCCGGGCGAGCTCCGAGCGCGTCACGAACGAGCCCTGGGTGCTCGTGGAGACGACGAGCGTGCCGTCCGGCTCGAGCCAGGCGGTCGCCACCTGGGGCTCCACGTAGGCCTGGTACACCCACGGCGTCCGGAAGGTGCCCGAGACGACGGCGTCGCTCGCGGCGAGCGCGGCGGCGACGTCGCCGGAGGCCCGCCGCACGCGCCCGAGCACGTTCCCGGAGAGCTGCTCCTCCTCGGCCTCTTCCTCGCCGCGGTCGACGCCGGCATGGATGGACTCCAGGTCGCCGCCGGCCTCCTCCTCCTCCACGCGGCGGGCGAGCGGCGCGCCCGGCCGGATCGCCTCCTCCAGGTCGACCACGGCCGGCAGCGTCTCCAGCTCGACCGCGACGAGCTCGGCGCCGTCCTCGGCGGCGGCCTCGCTCTCCGCGACGACGATGGCGACGGGCTGGCCCTCGAAGACGACCTCCTCGCGGGCCAGCGGCTCGGCCGTCCGGTCGGTCCCCGAGGTCGCGGTCGGCAGGTCGGCGGCCGTGAGCACGGCGACCACGCCCGGAACGGCCAGCGCGGCCGCGGCCTCCACGCCGCGGAGGAGCGCGTGCGGCTCCGAGGCGAGCACGAGCCGGGCGTGCAGGAGCCCGTACAGGCGCCCGTCCGCCGCGTAGCGGGTGGCGCCGGCGGCCTTCTCCGGCCCGTCCACGCGGGGGCGCCGGACGCCGACGACCTCGCTCACGCCTCGCCTCCCGCCC
>DATLYU010000227.1:0-2325 GCA_035574435.1 Gaiellaceae bacterium
CTCGGCCCGGCGTGCGCGCAGGAGCAGGCTGACCGCGATCGCCGCCTGGTTCGCGAACAGCCCGAGCAGGTCCATCTCCTGCAGGGAGAAGTGCGCCTGCTCGGGGCGGTCCAGCACCTCGAGCACGCCGAGCACCTCCTCGTCGTGCAGGAGGGGCGCCGCCATCAGGCCCTGCGGCACGTAGCCCGTGTCCTCGGCGACGTCCGCCGCGAAGCGGGGATCCTTGCGCACGTCCTCGATCACGAGCGGCGTCCGGGTCGCGAGCACGAAGCCGGCGATGCCCCGGTCGGCCGGGAAGCGCATGCCGAGCAGCGACTCCTCGCCCTCCCCCACGACCGCCTCGAAGACGAGCTCGTCCGTCTCCGGGTCGAGGAGCAGGATGGAGGACGCCTTCGCGCCGAAGATCGAGCGCGCGACCTGCACGATCGCCGCCAGCAACGCCTGGAACGACTCCGAGGAGCCGACCACGCCCGCCGCCACCGCCGCCTGCAGCTCGCTCCGCTCGCTCACGTCCCGCCTCCCACGTTCGACGCCGTCAGGTAGAGCACGCTCTTGAGCTGGAACGGGGTCAGCTCCGGGTGCTTGGAGAGTATGAGCGCGCACAGCCCGGTCAGATGCGGGGTGGCGAAGCTGTTGCCGGACGCGGTCAGCGTCCGCCCGCCGAGCCACGCGACCTCGACGTTCACGCCGCGCCCGAAGAACTCGACGGGCGGGTTCGGGTTGTAGAAGAACGTGAACGGGTCGGGCTCCTCGTGGCTGCCCACGGAGATGACCGAGGAGAAGCGCCAGGGGTAGCTCTCGACCGGCATGTTGTGCGCCGAGGCGACGAGGACGCTCCTGCGGAAGTAGGCGCTGTCCGCGAGCTCGTGGAGCACGGCCGCGAACTGCTTCTTCGTGGTCGAGAGGCTCATGTTGATGAGGTCGAAGCCCTGCTCGATCGCCCAGCGCAGGCCGGCCAGGAGCACCGGGCCGCTCCCCTTGAAGCCCTGCCCGAGCACGCGGACGCTCGTCAGGCTGCACGCGGGGGCGAGGGAGCGGACGATCCCGGCGCAGGCGGTGCCGTGCCCGCTGACGTCCCCGTCCAGATCCTCGGACGCGACCGCTTGCTCGTCCTCGTCCACCGCGATGGCGACGGCCCGCTCGAGGCCGCCGACGCGCGGGTGGTCGCCCTGCACGCCGGAGTCGAGGATGCAGACGCGCACCCCCTCCCCCGTCGCCCCGCCCCAGGCCCAATCCCGTGTGACTCGCTCCGGCCACTCCGCGGCGAGAGCGATGCGGTGCGTCTCGGAGCTGGGCAGGCTCCAGGCGGGGAGAGGCTTGGCTGGCGCTCCCTCGGGAGCGGGGGCCGGCTCGGACATGCGCGGGATCGTAGTGCGCTCGGCGCTCAGCGCTCGCCGAAGCGGGCGCGGAGCTCGTCCACGAGCGCCGCCGGCGGCTCGAGGCCCTCGAGGGCGAGCGTGCGCTCGAGGTCGGCGACGAGGCGCTCGCGGTACGCGCGGTCGGCCTCCGCGTGCGCGACGATCTCGTCGAGCCGCGCCCGGACGAACGGCAGCTCCTGCGCCGCCCGCACCCATCCGTCCGGGGCGGGGGCCAGGAGGCGCAGGAGCTCCCCCAGCCGTTCCTCGTCGTACGCGCGGGTCATCTACTCCCTAGACGCTCCTCCGCCCTCGCTTCTTCCCTCCAGCTCCGAACGCAGGCGCCGCAGGCAGCGCGCGATCCGGCTGGCGATCGTCCCGGCCGGGAGGGCGAGATCGGCCGAGATCGTGCGGTAGCTCTGGTCGCGCGCGAAGAAGCGGTCGAGGATCTCCTGGCACGCCTCCGAGAGCTGTCCCAGGGCCTCTCGCACCGCGAACGCCTCGTCCAGCTCGTCCAGCGCCCCCTCGACGTCCTCGCCGAGCGGCTCGGCCGCCGGCTGCTCGCGCGCCTGCCCCGAGACCGCGTCCAGGCACCGCCGTCGGGTCAGCTGCGCGATCCACGGGCGCAGCGCGCTCGCGTCGCGCAGGCGGTCGAGGTGGGTGAAGACGCGCGCGAAGACGTCCTGGAAGACGTCCTCGGCGTCGTCGTCCGAGAGCCGGAAGCCGCGCGTGCAGATCGCGTACACGTACCGCGAGTAGCGCTCGACGAGCGCCTCCCAGGCCGCCTGGTCGCCGCTCCGGCAGCGGCGCACGAGCTCGGCGTCCGGGACCCCCGAGAGCCGCTCCGTCTCGCGGCTCACGAGGCCGCCTCCAAGATTGCCTCGGCGAAGGCGGCGGCCGCCTCCGCCGAGGCGCGGGCGCGCGCGAGGCGCTCGTCGCCGGGGCGGACGCCGAGGTTCACCCGGACGAG
>DATLYU010000228.1:0-12944 GCA_035574435.1 Gaiellaceae bacterium
GCGGGTCGAGCTCCTGGAGACCGGACCGCGGGCGCGCGAGCGCGTGCTGGCCGCCCTGGGCGGGGACGCGGTCATCGTCTCCACGCGGGCGGAGCTCGTCGCGGCCGCCGCGTAGAATGAGGCGCCGTGGAGCGGAAGGACGTCGGCGACCGGCAGCTCGACGCGCTCCTCGAGCGGCTCGACCGCATCGCCCGCGAGCTCGAGCGGGCGAACCGGCAGGCGGAGCGCCTCGAGGGCTTCACGGTCCTCGCGCGCGAGCTGCGCCAGCTCAACGAGTCGCTGAGCGCGATCGCCTACGCCGCGCTCGGGCAGGCGCCGCCGCGGGTGCGCCGCCGCGCTAGCTGAGCCGGTAGAGCACGCCCGTCTGCTGGGAGACGGCGTACAGCTCGCCGCCCGCGTCCTCGCCGAAGGAGGTGAGCCCCTCGATGCGGAACGGCTCGCGGCGCACGTCCGTCGCCTCGCCCCCGGAGAGCCGGAAGCTGCGCACGATGCCGCTGCAGTAGTCCCCGAACACGTACCGCCCGCGCTCGGCGGGGAGCGCCCGGCCGCGGTACACGAAGCCGCCCACCACCGTGCAGTTGCCCTCGTCGCGCCCGTACTCGAAGATCGGGAAGACGAGCCGGCCCGGCCCCTGCCGTCCCGCCTCGAAGCGCTCGGAGCCCTCGTACAGGTCCCAGCCGTAGTTCTGGAGCTCGCCCAGGCGCGCGCGCGGCGTGTAGCTGATCTCCTCGCGGGAGCCCTGCCCCACGTCGCCGATGTACAGGTCGCCGGTCGCACGGTCGAAGGAGTAGCGCCACGGGTTGCGCAGCCCGAGCCCTGCGATGTCGGGCGCCGAGCCGGGGCGGCGCACGTCGAGCCGGAGCATCTTGCCGAGCGGCGTGCCCGGGTCCTGCGCGCGCTCCTCCGGGTCGCCGCCGGAGCCGCCGTCGCCGAGCCCCACCCAGAGGCGGCCGTCGGGGCCGAAGACGAGGTTGCCGCCGTTGTGGTTCGCGTACGGCTGGCGGACGCGCAGCAGCAGGCGCGCGCTGCCGGGGAGCGCCCGGGCCCCGTTCGTGCGGTAGCGGACGATGCGCGTGTGCCCCTCCGTGTCCGTGTAGTTGACGTACACGAAGCGGTTGCGCGCGTAGCCCGGGTCGAACGCGAGCCCGAGCAGGCCCTGCTCGCCGCCCGCGGTCACCCGCGCGCGCACGTCCAGGAAGAAGCCCTGGCGGAGGCGCCCGCGCTCCACCATGCGCACCGTGCCGCGCTGCTCGACCACGTACAGCCGGCGCGGCTCGCTCCTCGTGGAGACGACGTGCAGGGGGTCGACGAAGCCGCGCACGACCGCGCGCAGGCGGAAGGCCTGCTGGGCCGCGCCGTCGCCCGGGCCGGCCGGCGCGCTCTCGGCGCCGCGGCCGCCGTCTCCGCCGCAGCCGGGCAGGAGGACGAGCAGCGCCAGGGCGATCGCGGCGGTCGCTCGCACGCCGCCCACGGTAGCCGACGGGTCCGTCTCCCGAAGTACGCTTCCCGGTCGTGCGCGTCTTCCTGATCGGCGCCGGCCAGGTCGGGTTCACCGTCGTCGAGGCGCTGCACCTCGAGCACGAGCTGACCGTGCTGGACACCGAGGCCTCGCGCCTGCGCGCGATGGCGGAGCGCTTCGACGTGGCCACCTACGAAGGGGACGGCACGAGCCGCAAGGACCTCGCCCGCGCCGGCATCGGCTCCGCCGACCTCGTCATCGCCTGCACGTCGCGCGACGAGGTGAACCTCGTCGCCGGCATGTTCGCGCGGCGGGAGACGGAGCGCGCGACGACCGTGATCCGCACCTCGAACGTCGAGTACGTCGAGCTCTGGCGCGCGGGGCAGCTGGACGTGGACTTCGTCGTCTCCTCCGAGCTCGAGACCGCGTACGCGATCAGCCGCATCATCGGCGTCCCGGCCGCGCGGCAGACCGACGTGTTCGCCGAGGGGCAGGTCCAGATCGGCGAGTTCGACGTGGAGGACGGCGCCTCGAGCGAGGTGGTCGGCGTCCCGCTCCGCGACGCGCGCATCCCCCGCGACTCGAAGGTGGCCGCGATCATCCGCGGCGCGGAGACGCTCCTGCCGGGCGGCGACGACCGCATCCTGCCCGGCGACCGCATCGTCGTCATCGGCTCGCCGCAGGCGGCCAAGGAGTGGAGCGCGCTCCTGTGGCCGGGCGGCGGGACGGTGAGCGACGTGGTCGTCTTCGGGGCCGGCCGCGTCGGCTCCGCGATCGCGCGCGTGCTGCTCGAGCAGGGGATCGGCGTGCGGCTCATCGACGCCTCCCGCGAGCAGGCGAGGCGGGCGGCGGAGGCGTTTCCGAAGGCGCGCGTGTACCACGCGACCGGCGTCGACCCCGACTTCCTCGAGCGGGAGCGGATCGGCAACGCGCAGGCCGGGATCTTCGCCATGCGCGACGACGCGAAGAACCAGTACGCAGCCTCGCTCGCCAAGGTGCACGGGATCCCGTTCACGATCGCGATCGCGCACGAGGCCGTCTCGGTCGCCGCCTTCGAGCAGGCCGGGATCGACGTCTCCGTCAACCCGCGCGCGGTCACGGCGGAGGAGATCGTGCGCTTCGCGCACGACCCGCGCACGAAGCAGGTCGTGATGCTGGAGGGGAACCGGTACGAGATCCTGGACGTGACCACGCGCGAGACGAGCCGCTACGTGGGCACGAAGTTCCGCGACATGCCGGTGCACGGCGCGCTCATCGGCGCCATCGTCCGCAACGGCTCGGCGATCTTCCCGCACGGCGACGACGTGCTCCAGGTGGGCGACCGCGTGATCGTCTTCACCGAGGCCGCGAACGCACCCTGGGTGATCGAGGCTCTGTGACGTGACCGCGCCGGTCGCGCGCATCGGCCCGCGCCGCCGGCTGGCGGTCGACGTGCGGGCCAGCACGAACCTCGTCGGCACGCTCTCCAAGTATCTGGGGCTCGCCGTCCTCCTCCCCATCGCGGTCGCCCTCTGGTACGGCGAGGACGTCTGGCCCTTCCTCCTGGCGGGCCTCCTGATGAGCGCGTTCGGACTCGCGCTCGAGCGGGCGACGAGGAGCGAGACGACCCGCGTCGGCGTGCGCGAGGGCTTCCTCGTCGTCTCCCTCACGTGGCTCGTGGCGGCGGCGTTCGGCGCGCTCCCGTACGTCCTCGACGGGAGCGACCAGCTCGGGCACCCGCTGGACGCGTACTTCGAGGGCATGTCCGGCTTCACGACCACCGGGGCGACCGTGGTCACGGACTACGAGGGGCTCCCCCGCTCGCTCGCCCTGTGGCGCCAGTTCACGCAGTGGCTGGGCGGGATGGGGATCATCGTCCTCGCCATCGCCGTCCTCCCCCGCCTGCGGGTGGGCGGGCGCCAGCTCATGGAGTCGGAGCTGCCCGGCCCGGAGATCGCGCAGCTCTCCGAGCGCATCCGCAGCACCGCCCAGCGGCTGTGGGTGCTGTACGTCGCGCTCACCGGCGCCGAGGTGCTCGCGCTCGCCTCCCTCCACTGGCTGGGCGTGGACGAGCGCATGACGGAGTTCGAGGCGTTGGCGCACGCGTTCTCCACGATGCCGACGGGTGGTTTCTCGACCCAGGCCCGCTCGCTCGAGGCGTTCTCGGCCGCGGCGCAGTGGATCGTCGCCCTCTTCATGCTCGTCGCGGGCGCGAACTTCGCGCTGCTCTACCGCGCGCTCGTGCGTCGGCGCCCGCGGGCGCTCGTCCGGGACGAGGAGTTCCGCCTGTACGTGGCGCTGACCGCCGTCGCGGCGGCCGTCCTGACCGCGCAGCTCTGGGGCTACGGCATCGCCGAGGGCGAGGAGGCGGTGCGCGCGGCCACCTTCCAGACCGTCTCCATCGTGACCACGACCGGCTTCGCGAGCGCCGACTTCGCCCTCTGGCCGGCGCTCCTCTTGCTCAGCATCTTCGCGCTCATGTTCGTCGGAGGCTCGGCCGGCTCCACGGGCGGGTCGATCAAGGTCGTCCGCCATCTCCTGCTCGGCAAGGTGCTGCGCCGGGAGCTCGACCAGACGGTGAGCCCCGAGGTCGTGCTCCCGATCCGCCTGAACGGGGCGCCCGTGGACGAGCGGACGCTGCGCGCGGTGGCCGCGTTCATCCTCCTGTACGTCGGTATCTGGGCCGTCGGCTCGGCCGTCCTCGCGATCGACTCCGCGCTGACCGGCGCCGGGCTGGGGACGCTGGACGCGCTCGCCACCTCAGCGACCGCGCTCGGCAACGTCGGCCCCGGGCTCGGGGTGACGGGGCCGATGGGGACGTTCGCCGGGCTCGGCGAGGTGTCCAAGCTGACCCTGATCGGGCTCATGTGGGCGGGGCGGCTCGAGATCGTCCCCGTCGTCGTGCTCCTCACCCGCCACTACTGGCGGCTCTGAGCGACGTCGCGGCGGGGTCAGGCGGCCGAGCCGAGCAGGGCGCGGCGCAGCGCGGGCGCGGCCTCGGGGCGGACGACCGCGAGCACCTGGTCGCCCGGGCGGAGCACGGTCCGCGGCTCGACGAGCTCGCTGCGCCCGTGCCGGAACACGGAGACGAGGCGAGAGCCGTCCGGGAGCGACAGCCCGGCCACGCGCATCCCGGCGGCGGGGGCGTTGCTCCCGATCTGCACCTCGACCACGTCGAGCCCCTCGCGGCGCAGCTGGAGGAGCCGGACGAGCCCGTGCTCGGGGATCTCGTGCTCGACGAGCCCCAGGATGCTGGTGGTGGCGCAGACGGTCTGCGTGATGCCGAGCAGGTCGAAGTGCGACTGGTTGCGCGGGTCGTTCACGCGCGCGATCGCCTTCGGCACCCCGTAGCCCTCCTTCCCGATCTGGGAGATGACGAGGTTGTCCTCGTCGTCGCCCGTGACGGCGAGCAGGAGCTCCGGCGGGCGCGCGATCCCCGCGCGCTCGAGCACGCTGATCTCCGTCGCGTCCCCGCGCAGCACGACCGGGCCGAACTCCTCCTCCAGGCGGGCGAAGCGCGCCGGCCGCTGCTCGACGAGCGTCACCTCGTGGCCCATCTCGAGCAGGGAGCGGGTCACGTTCGCCCCCACCTTGCCGCCGCCTGCGACGACGACGTACATCAGGAGGCGCCGGCCCGCGGGCGGGCCATCGAGCGGATGGACTGCAGGAGCGACGAGATCGCCGTCTGCGTCGGGCAGACCGTGTGCAGGCCGCGCCGGGCGTAGAAGTCCGCGCGGGCGGGGTCGAGCACGCGCACCACCACCGTGCCGATGCGGTAGCGCTCCTGCAGCACCTGCCCGAGGACGATGTTCGTGTTGTCGCCGTCGGTGGCGACGACCGCCGCATCGGCCTCCTCCACCCCGGCCCGCTCGAGGACGCTCGTGTCCAGGCCGTGGCCGAGCTCGAAGCCGCCCTGCCAGTCGGGCCCGAGGCGGAGCAGGGCGTCCTCGCTCTCGTCCACCGCCGTGACCTCCCAGCCCTCCGCGACGAGCCCCCTGGCGACGGCCGAGCCGACGCGCCCGCAGCCGATCACGACGGCTCTCACCGGCGCAGCTTACGCCTCGAACGCGCCCTCGGGGAACGCGACCACGACCACCTCGCAGGGGGCGTGCCGGAGCACGAAGTCGACCGTCGGCGAGAAGAAGCGCGACTGCCGGCGCCAGCGCGGCGAGGAGCCGAGGACGATCAGGTCGGCCCCGCGTGAGCGCGCCTCCTCGACGATCGCGTGCCCAATGGAGCGCGCGCGGACGACGTCGGTGCGGACGGGCACGCCGTGGTCCTCGCCGAGCGCGCGCGCCTCCTCCAGGGAGGCGTCGACCCGGGCCGCGACGTCTGGCGGGAGCGGGCCGGCGAGCGGGTAGCGGCGCGGCACCCGGACGACCGTGATCGCGTCCACCTCCGCCCCGCGCTCCTTCGCGAGCGCGATCGCGGTCGCCACCATCTCCTCCCCGATGTCGCCGAGCTTCATGGGCACGAGGATCCGGTGCACGTCGGCTGCCACGGGCGGCGCGACCGTCCCCTCGACCCGCTCGAGCAGGCCGCGCCGCTGCGAGCGGCGCACGAGTGCGAAGACGACGAGGCCGGCGAGGAGCCACGCGGGCCCGGCGTAGCGCGCGCCCGGGTGCGTGAGCATGGCCAGGAGCCAGACGGCGAACGTGAGCGGAGCGCCGACCAGCGCCGCGACCGGCAGCGAGACGCCGCGGACGGTGACGTTCGGGCGGGCGCGGAACGGGCGGGGGAGCTCCGGCTCGCGGACGCGGAGGCGGACGACGGCCACCTGCGCGGCGGTGAACGCGAGCAGGACGCCGAACGAGTACACGGCCGCGAGGAACGCGGGATCCCCGCCGCCCGCGACCTCGGTGAGCACGACGAGGCCGATCGCGAGCAGCGTGGCCGCGAGGATCGCCTCGCTGGACACGAGCGCGCGGCGCTCCAGGCGCCCGAGCTCGCGCGGGAGCGACCCGTGCTCGGCGAGCGACCGCGCCAGCCTCGTGGCGCCGGACACCGACGTGGTCGCGGCGGCGAGCAGGATCAACGCCCCGGACGCGCCGACGGCGACCCGCAGCCCGTCTGCGAGCGGGTCGGGCATGCTGCCGTCGAACGCGGCCGCGATGCCGACGAGCGGCGCCTCCAGCCACTCCGTCCCGAGCGCGGTCTCGCCGTCCGCGACCGGGTAGGCGGAGAGCCCGACGGCGCCGATGGCGACGGTGACGAGGACGACGAGCCCGATCGCGGAGAAGAGCGAGCGCGGGAGCGTGCGCCCCGGCTCGCGCGTCTCCTCGGCGAGGTTGGCGACGGTCTCGAGGCCCGTGTACGCGAGCAGCGCGAGCGGCAGCGCGAAGGCGAGGTCGCTCCACTGCTGCCCCGTGGCCAGCTCGAGCTGCTCGACGAGGAGGGACGGCGAGAGCAGGAGCGCGAGGCCCAGCACGAGCAGCAGCCCCTGCACGGAGAGGTCGAGGATCGCGATCCCGACCGATCCCAGGCGGAGCTCCGGGCGCCGGACGAGGCGCACCCCGGCGATGGCGGCGAGGAGCGCGCAGGCGACGACGGCATCCCAGGGCTCCTCGCTCAGGGAAGGGGCCGAGAGCGCGGCAGCCAGGTAGTGCGGAGCGAAGAGCGCGGACAGCGCCATGACGATGAGGTAGTCGAGGAAGAGCGCCCACCCGGTCACGAAGCCGGCGAGGTCCGAGAACGCGCGGCGGACGAACGTGGCGGCGCCGCCGGTCGCCGGGATGGCGGTCGTCCCCTCCGCGTAGCTGAGCGAGACGAGCACGAAGAGCCCGCCGGCGGCGAGCAGCACGAGCGGCGTGAGCCCGAGGGCGACGCCGGCGACGATGCCGAGCGCCAGGTACAGGGAGGAGGCGATCTCCCCGTACGCGACGGCGAAGAGGGCGGGCGCATCGAGCACGCGCTCGAACCCGCGCAGCTTGCGCGCCATCAGCGCGGCCTGCGCCCGCGCTCGAGCGTGATGCGGGCGACGCCGAGGACGATGAAGAGCGCTCCCACGAGGTAGCCGACGGCGCCTCCGCCGGCCGCGGCCGTGCGCGCGAGGAGGGCGACGCCGAGCGCGACGAAGACGAGGGAGAAGCCGACGACGATCCGCGAGTACACGCCTACCCCGGACTCGTGGCCGCGACGAGGACGCGGCAGGGCGCGTGCTTGAGCACGTAGTCCACCGTCCTGCCGAAGAGCGCCGAGCGCGCGGCGGAGAGGGCGCTGCGCGGGGCGCCGAGCACGATCAGCTCCGCATCCCGCGCGGCGGCCTCGGCCACGATCGCCGGACCCGCGGCGCGCGCTCGCTCGAGGCGCGGGACGACGCGAACCCCGTACGAGTCGCCGATGGCGACCGCCTCGTCCAGCTCGCGGTTCGCCTCCTCCTCCGCCGCTGCGAGCGGCTCCGCGAGCGGGCGGTCGAGCGGCACCTCGAGCACGCTCAGCGCGACCACGCGCGCTCCGCGCTCGGAGGCGAGACGGCAGGCGAGGTCCATGGCGGCGTCGGAGGCGGCGCCGGGCACGATCGGCACGAGCACGCGCCGGTACTCGAGCGCGAGCGCGGGGCCGAAGGCGGGCGGCGCCTTGACGACCGCGCGCATCGGGGCGTCCACGACGCGACGCCGGTACACCGCGTACCCGGCGAGCCCGGCGGTCATCCACCCGAGCCCGGCCCAGCGCGTCAGCGGGTTCTGGACGACGAGCACCAGGAACGAGGCACCGGTCGCGACGGCGCCCGCGAGGGCGAACACGGGCCACGATACGCCGCCGAGACGGAGGTTCGGCCGCGCGCGGAAGGGGATCTCCGTCTCGTCGCGGTCGCGCACGCGCAGGCGCACGAGCGAGACGTGGGCCACGGTGAAGGAGAGCGTCGCGCCGAGCGAGTAGAGCGTGCCGACGAACTCCACGTCGCCGGGGAGGATGACGAGGATGGGCGCGATCCCCGCGAACAGCACGAGCGAGAGCCACGGGGTCTTGAAGCGGGGGTGGAGGCGCCGCAGCACCTCCGGGAGCTGCCGGTAGCTCGCCATCGAGTAGGTGATGCGCGAGGCGCCGATGACGCCGGCGTTGGTGGCGATGACGAGGATCGTGGCCGCGAGCAGCCCCACGTACACCTCGGCGGCGTCGAGCGGGGCGCCCTCGAGCCCGAGGTTCGAGACCACGCCGAGGACGGGGTCGTTCGCGTACCCGCCCTCCTCCGGAGGGAGCGCCAGCCGGGTCGTCCGCTCGCCCGCGATCGTCTCCACGGGCAGCGCCGAGAGGGCGACCAGCGGGAGGGTGAAGTAGATCGCGAACACCGCCAGCGCGACGAGCCGGTACGCGCGCGGCACCGTGCGCACGGGGTCGCGGGCCTCCTCGGCGAGGTTGGAGACGGTCTCCACGCCCGTGTAGGCGAGCATCGCCACCGGGATGGCCACCGCCAGGCTCGACCATGTCGGCGCCTCCCCCCAGTCCACGTTCTCGACCAGCACGTCCGGATCGAGGACGAGCACGAAGCCGAGCGCGACGAGCAGCGCCTGGGTCGCGAAGTCGACCACGGCGAGGGCGATCGAGAGCCGAGCCGCCTCCTGGACGCCGACCACGTTGAGCGCGACGAGCACGACGATCACGACCGCGCCTCCGACGACGTCCCACGGGTTCGTGCGCAGGGGCTCCCAGAAGATCGCGAGGTAGTGGGGGACGAAGAACGCCGAGACGGCGACCGTGACCACGTACACGAGCATCTGCGCCCACCCCGCGACGAAGCTGACGAGCTCGTCGAAGGCGTGGCGGGCGAAGCTGGCGGAGCCGCCGGCCTCGGGGAAGCGGGCCGTGCCCTCGGCGTACGTCGCAGCCGTCGCCGCGAACACGAGCCCGGCGACGACGAACACGACCGGCGTCAGGCCGAGCGCGAAGACGGCGGTCAGCCCGAGCGCGTAGTAGATGGAAGAGCCGACGTTGCCGTACGCGGTGGCGAAGAGCCCGGACGCGCCGAGGACGCGCTCGAGCTGGATCTCGCGCCTCCGGTAGCGGCGCGTGGGCACGGCGGCGAAGCGTACTGCCCCGGAGATGCGCGAGGGACCGGCTCTCGCCGGCCCCTCGCGTTCCGTCAGGGCCAGGCTGGCGCTACTTGAGCTCGAGCGGCAGGAGCGCCGCCTCCTCCTTGCCCGCCTTGTTGTCCAGGGTCACCACCATGACGCCGAGGGCAGGGGTCTGCGCCCACTCGGCGGGAGCGATGGTGACCGGCACGCTCCCGCTCGCTCCCCGCGGAACGGACGCGAACATGCCCTGGCTGATCGCGCTCGCGTAGGCGTTCCAGCGGGCGACCCGCGGGACCGAGTCGACCGTCTCCTCGGCGAGGTCGAAGCTGTCGATGCTGTATCGCAGCCTCGGGCTCGAGGTGGAGAGGCAGGGCTCCCCGCTGCGGCAGAGCTGCGAGTTGAGGATCGGCAGCAGCGCGGTGCTGCTGTCCGTGGGCGCGGTCGCGAAGAAGAGGGCCGAGGCCCCCGGGCTGCGCGTGCTGAACACGAACGCGGCCATGCGGCCGTTGAACGAGCCCGTCTGGACGGCGCCCTGGTCGACGCCGACGACCACGTAGTCGATGCCGTTGGCGTTCTGGGGGTCGACGTCCACGGAGATGTCGAACTCGTTCGTGGCCGCGTTCGACCACCGGTTCCAGGTGTTCACCGCGAACACGAGGAACCGGTTCGCGCCGAGCGCGGTGCACGTCGTGGAGCCGAGAACCTCCGCGCAGGCGAACGACTGGGCGCCGACGGCGCGGACGTCGTTCGTCCCGAGCTTGTCGTCCGCGTCGTCGATCCCCCACGCATAGAAGTCCGCCGTGCCGGCGATCGGCCCGCTCGGGTTCGAGAGGGTTGCGTTCGTCGTCGGCGAGCCCGTGGTGACGTTCTTGTTCATCTGCACGTTCACGCCCGAGAGCGCCCGCGGGACGAGGTAGTACGGCACCCGCAGCGCGACTCCGTTGTTGTCCGCGCTGGACGCGGGGGTGAACGTGATCAGGCCCGCGACCTCGCGGAACGAGAGCCCGGAGCCGGTCGAGCTGCCGACCGTCCCGACCGGCACGCGCAGGGTGAGGTTGACGGCGGTCTGCGCGCCGGCGGGCACCGTCACCTGGCTCTGCACGCTCACGGTGTGCGGGGAGCCGGCCGTGTTGGTGGCGGCGATGGTGAACGTCGCCGGCGTGGAGCCGTGGTTGCGGAGCTTGATCTGGCCGGTCTTGGAGAGATCGGCCTTCAGCTCCTCGAACCCGAAGCTCACCGAGGCCGCGCCCGGATCGCCGACGGCGACCACGTTCGTGCGCACCGCGGCGAGCGGCTGCACGAGACCCGTGCCGGACCGGCTGACCCGGTACACGTTCGTGCCCGCGATCGCCGACGGGCTGGCCGTGTTCACGATCGCGGCCTTCAGGTCCTCGACGCTCGACCAGGTCGAGTGGGCCTGCCGGACGAGCGCGGCGACGCCCGCCACGTGCGGCGCGGCCATGGACGTTCCCGAGCTGCCGAGCGCGAGGTTCCCGGTGCCGCTCCCGGTCGAGAAGATGCTCACCCCCGGTGCGGTCACGTCCGGCTTGAGGGCGCTGTCGCCGGTCCGCGGACCCCCGGAGGTGAAGCTCGCGAGGCCCGAGAAGTTCGGGTTCGCGATCGCGGCGTTGGTGAGGGTGACGGTCTGCCCGTCCGCGGCGACGAGCGCGTCCGGGTCGGCCGTGGCCGAAGGCCCGAGCACGCCGCGGATGCCGAGGAACGGGATCGTCACCGTGAAGGGGATGCCCGTGTCCGGGTTCGAGAAGATCGGCCCTTCGAAGGGCGGGAAGCCGCTGTCCGTGTTGATCATGGCGACGGCCGCCGCCCCGGCCTGCTGGCCGAAGATGGCCTTCGCCACCCGGGCGCACACCCCGCGCATGACGACGGCCAGCGTCCCGGGCGCGAGCGAGCCGAAGTCGCTGACGTTGCAGCCGAGCGACTCGTCCACCGTCGTCGTCGCCGGGTTGTCCACGATGCGCTTGATCGTGTAGCTCGTCCCGTTCGCAACCGTCGCGGCGTTCGCGTTCAGCGCCGTGATCGGACCCCCGGGGAACGAGAGCGTGAAGCCCGGGAAGGTCGCCGTCGAGTCGTTCGCGGCCACGCTGATGGCGCCCGAGCCGGCCGCCGGCGCGCCCGTGATGTACTGGTTCGCTCCGTTGTTCCCCGCCGAGGCGACGACGATCATGCCCGCCTTGGCTGCGTTCGTGGAGGCCACCGCGGAGGCGTCGTCCGCCTCGCCGAAGGGCGAGCCGAGGGACATGTTGATGACGTCCATGCCGTCGTCGAACGCCATGTCGATGGCATCCACGGTCACGTTCGTGGAGCCCGCGCACCCGAACACCCGGTACGCGTAGATGTCGGCCCTGGGCGCGACGCCGGGCCCGATGCGGAACGCGCCGGGCGTGTAGATGCTCGAGCTGTACGGCCCCGCGTACGTGGCGCCGGCGGCCGTCACGCCCGAGCCAGCGGCCGTTCCGGCGACGTGCGAGCCGTGCCCGTTGCAATCGAGCGGGTTCGGGTCCGGGTGCGGGACGAGCGCGGGCGACCCGGCTGGGGCGCTCGCGTTGTACGCGTCTCCGACGAGGTCGAAGCCCCCCTTCACCCGCGGGGCCGAGGGCCCGAAGAGGGCCGGGTTCGCCGGCAGCGTGTCCGTGGCGTTCGCGGCCACGTAGGCCGCCTGCGTGCCTGGCCCGCCGAAGTTGGCGTGCGTGTAGTCGATGCCGGTGTCGATGATCCCGATCTTCACGCCCTCGCCGCGCAGGTTCGGAAGCGGGCTCGCGTTCCACACCTGCGGCGCCCCGATGTAGGGGACGCTGGTCGCGTTGTCCCGCTCGTAGGTCGCGACCGGCAGGATGCGCCTGACGCCCGGGAGCGAGGCGAGGCCGCCGAGCCGCGCGGGCGCGATCTCGACCTTGATGCCGTTCAAGGCGGACTGGAACTGCGCCCGGATCCTGCCGCCCGCCGCCTCGATGCGGCCGCGCAGCGCATCCTGGTCACGCTTGAGCTCGGCCTTGATCCGGTCCTTCTCCGCCCGTGTGAGCTTCCGCCCCTGGTCGGCCTGCACCTCGGCGGCCGACCGGCCGGTGAGCTCCAGGACGTACAGCTCTGGCGTCTGGCTCAGCACGCGAGGGACGAAGTTCGTGGCGACGATGCCCCGTGCGTCCGGCACCGCCTCGTGCTCCGTCGCCGCGACCCCGGCCGCGGCGAAGGAGAGTGCTGCTACCGCTGCGACGGCCAACGCGCCCCAGCGCGCTCGCCGAGGAAGCTGCGACGTCATGTGTGCTCTCCCCTTGATTCGACGTTCGGGCGCAGTGGCCGCACCCGTGCCCCGTAAGCGCCTGGATCCTACGCGGCCGCGGCGTCCGTTTTCAACCGCGAAGGGCGGCCCCACGGCCGCCCTTCGCGACGTTCGTAACGAGGTGCCTAGCCGTGGATGGACGCGATCAGCGGGATGATGAGGATGGCGACGATGTTGGCGATCTTGATCATCGGGT
>DATLYU010000229.1:0-10741 GCA_035574435.1 Gaiellaceae bacterium
GGAGACGACGGCCGCCGGTGCGCCCGCCGCGGAGGCCGCCGCGGCCCCCGCGAGCGCCGCAGAGCGCGTGCTCGCCGAGCGGGCCCGCTACGTCGCACCCGGCGTCTCCACGCCGCGCCTCGTCGTCGCGCACGCCGAGGGGGCGCGCGTCACCGACGTGGACGGGCGGACGTTCGTGGACTTCGCGGGCGGGATCGGCTGCCAGAACACCGGCCACCGGCTGCCCGCGGTCGTGGAGGCGATCAAGGAGCAGGCCGACCGCTACCTCCACCAGTGCGTGATGGTCGGGACGTACGAGCCCTACGTCGAGGTCTGCCGCCGGCTCGCCGAGCTGTCGCCCTGCGGGCCGGGAGAGCAGCGCTCGCTGCTCGTGAACAGCGGCGCGGAAGCGGTGGAGAACGCGGTCAAGATCGCGCGCGTCGCCACCGGGCGGCCGGCGGTCGTCGCCTTCGAGAACGCGTTCCACGGGCGGACGCTCCTCACGATGACCATGACCGCGAAGGTGGTGCCCTACAAGAAGGGCTTCGGCCCCTTCGCGCCGGAGGTGTACCGGGCTCCGGGCCCGTACCCGTACCGCGGCGTGTCCTCCGACGCCGCCCTGGACGCGCTCGAGGACCTCTTCCGGAGCGAGGTCGACCCGGCCTCGGTCGCCTGCGTCGTGCTCGAGCCGGTGCAGGGAGAAGGCGGCTTCCTGCCGCTGCCGCCCGACTTCCCGGCCCGCCTGCAGGAGCTCTGCCGCCGGCACGGGATCCTGTACGTGGACGACGAGGTGCAGTCGGGTATCGGGCGCACGGGGAAGATGTGGGCGATCGAGCACTACGAGGGCGTGCACCCGGACCTGCTCGTGTCGGGCAAGTCGCTCGGCGGCGGGCTGCCGCTCGCGGGCGTGACCGGCCGCGCCGAGGTGATGGACGCCGTGCCGCCCGGAGGGCTGGGCGGCACGTTCGGCGGCAACCCGCTCTCGTGCGCGGCAGCGCTCGCGGTGCTGGACGAGGTGGCGCGCCCCGACTTCCTCGCCGCCGCCGCCCGGCTCGGCGAGCGCCTGCGGGCGCGGCTGGACGACCTCGCCGCGCGCCGGCCGGAGATCGGGGAGGTGCGCGGTCTCGGCCCCATGCTCGCGTTCGAGTTCGCCGAGCAGAGCCCCGACCGTGCGAAGGCGGTCGTGAACGCGGCGTACGACCGCGGCCTCCTGCTCCTCGCGTGCGGGCTGCACGGCAACGTGATCCGGCTACTGCCCCCGCTCACGATCGCCGACGAGGAGCTGGACGAGGGCCTCGCCGTGCTGGAGGAGGCGCTTGCCGCCGTCTGAGGCCACGCCCGACGTCCGCGTCCGCAGCCTGACCAAGCGGTACGGCGACGTCGTCGCCGTGGACGGCATCGACCTGGACGTGGCCGCCGGCGAGTTCTTCACCATGCTCGGCCCCTCCGGCTCGGGCAAGACGACGACGCTGCGCATGATCGCGGGCTTCGAGGTGCCGGACGAGGGCACCATCGAGCTGGCGGGCGAGGACGTGTCCCGGCTGCCGCCCTACGACCGGCCGGTGAACACGGTCTTCCAGGACTACGCGCTCTTCCCGCACATGACCGTGCAGGACAACGTCGAGTACGGCCTGCGCGTGAAGGGCGTCAAGCGTGGCGAGCGGCGGGAGCGCGCGGAAGCCGCGCTCGAGATGGTGCGCCTCGCCGGCTACGGGAGCCGCAAGCCGGCGCAGCTCTCGGGCGGCCAGCGGCAGCGGGTGGCGCTGGCGCGGGCGATCGTGAACCGGCCCAGGGTGCTCCTCCTGGACGAGCCGCTGGGCGCGCTCGACCTCAAGCTCCGCCAGGAGATGCAGATCGAGCTCAAGCGCATCCAGCGGGAGGTCGGGATCACGTTCGTGTACGTGACCCACGACCAGGAGGAGGCGCTGACCATGTCCGACCGGATCGCGGTCTTCAACCAGGGCCGGATCGAGCAGGTCGGGCCGCCCGCGGAGGTGTACGAGCGCCCGCAGAGCGAGTTCATCGCGGGCTTCGTGGGCGTCTCCAACGTGATCGAGCGGGACGGGCGGCGCTACACCGTCCGCCCGGAGAAGATCACGATCCTGGAGAACGGGGACCGCCCGCGGGACGGCTGGCACGTGGAGGCGGGACAGATCCGGGATGTGCAGTACGTCGGCCCGGTGACCCGCTACTACGTGACGCTCGACCGCGGCGGTGAGCTGCAGGTGCTGGCCCAGAACCTCGCGGGGGGCTCGAGCGAGGTCCTGGAGGCGAAGGGACGACGGGCGCTGCTCCAGTGGCGCCCGGAGCAGGAGTCGGTCATCGACCAACCGGAGGGAGGATCCGAATGAAGGGACGCAAGACACGCGTCGCCCGATGGGCCGTGTTCGGCCTGCTCGTCGCGGCGCTGAGCGTCGTCGCGGCGGGCTGCGGCGGAGGCGACGACGAGGGGGCGGGCGACGCCTGGCAGATCGAGGGGCTGGGCTCCACGATCGAGGAGATCCAGGAGAACGCCCGCTCCGAGGGCGAGGTCAACCTCGTCATCTGGCCCGGGTACGCCGTGCTCACGGACGAGTTCACCGCCGCCACCGGCTGCAAGGTGAACACGAAGGACGGCGCCAGCTCGGACGACATGATCAGCCTCGTCCAGACCGGCGCGTACGACGGCGTCTCGGCCTCCGGGAACGCCAGCGTCCGGCTCATGACGACAGGCGACGTCTCCCCCGTGAACACGGATCTGATCCCGAACTTCGCGGACATCCAGGAGGGCATCAAGAACAAGGACTACAACTCGCTCGATGGGGAGCCCTACGGCGTCCCGCACGGGCGCGGTCCGAACTACCTGATGTTCCGCACGGACGTCGTTCCGGAGAGCACGGACTCGTGGGCCGTCATCTGGGACGACGCCGAGCTCGCCAAGTACAAGGGCAAGATCTCGATCTACGACGACTCCATCTTCATCGCCGACGCCGCGCTGTGGCTCAAGGCGACGCAGCCGGACCTCGGGATCGAGAACCCCTACCAGCTGACGCAGGAGCAGTTCGACGCCGCCGTCGAGCTCCTGAAGAAGCAGGCGCCGAACGTCGGCGAGTACTGGCCGGGCGACGTCGCGAAGCAGATCCAGTCGTTCACGAACGGCGACAGCGTCGTCGGCACGACCTGGCCGTACCAGTACCTCCAGCTCCAGAAGGCGAACGTGCCCGTGAAGGCGATCAAGCCGAAGGAGGGCACGACGGGCTGGTCGGACACCTGGATGATCTACTCCAAGGCCGAGAACCCGAACTGCATGTACCTCTGGATGAACCACATGGCGTCTCCGGAGGCGCAGGCGGCGGTGGCCGAGGGCTTCGGCGAGGCGCCCGTCAACCTGAAGGCGTGCGATCTCACGCAGAACCCGAACCACTGCGAGGACTTCCACGCCGAGGACGAGTCCTGGTGGGAGGACGTCTACTACTGGACGACGCCGTCCGCCGACTGCGGCGACGACGACGAGGCCACGACCTGCATGACCCAGGCGGACTGGAAGGCCGCCTGGACGGAGATCCGAGGCTAGAGGGAGCGCACGCGCTCCTCGCGACGTGACCTCGGTCCCGCTCGCTCAAGAGCCGCCGTCCCGGGCCAGCCCGGGGCGGCGGCTCTCGACGTTCTTCTACCGCCACCCGCGGCTGCGGCTGGGGGCGCTCCTCGCGCTGCCCGTCGGCTGGCTGGGCGTCGTCTACCTCGGCTCGCTCGTGGTGCTGCTCCTGTCCGCGTTCTGGAAGACCGACCCGTTCACCTCGCAGGTCGTGCGCGAGTTCACGCTCGACAACTTCCGGACGATCGCCGAGCGCCCCGTCTATCGCGACGTGGCCTGGCGCACGGTGCAGATGTCGCTGCTCGTGACCGTGGGCTGCGCCGTGCTCGCGTTCCCGCTCGCCTACTACATGGCGCGCGTGGCCACGCCGCGCGTGCGCAACCTGCTCGTCGTCGCGGTGCTGATGCCGCTGTGGGCGAGCTACCTGGTGAAGGCGTACGCCTGGCGCACGATGCTCTCGGAGCAGGGAGCGATCAACTGGGCGCTCGACCCGCTCGGGCTGCACTTCAACGGCTACTCGACGGCCGGCCTGTGGCTCGTCTTCACGTACCTCTGGCTGCCGTACATGGTGCTGCCGATCTACGCGGGCCTCGAGCGGATCCCGGCCTCGCTGCTCGAGGCCTCCGCCGATCTGGGCGGGCGCTCGCTGCAGACGTTCGTCCGCGTGATCCTGCCGCTCGTCTTCCCCGCCGTCGTGGCCGGCTCGATCTTCACGTTCTCCCTCACGCTCGGGGACTACATCGCGCCCAGCCTGGTCACGAGCGACCAGTTCGTGGGCACCGTCATCTACCGGATCTACGGGACGGCGCTCCCGACCGCGGCCGCGTACGCGCTCGTCCCGATCGTCGTCGTCGTCGCCTACCTGCTCGTGGCCCGGAAGCTGAAGGCCTTCGAGTCGCTGTGAGCCGATGGTCGAGTCTCGCCTGACCCGCGCGCTGCTGCGCCTCGGCGCCGGCCTCACGCTCGCTTTCATCTACCTGCCGCTGGTCGTCATCGGGCTGTACGCGTTCAACGCGGAGGTCACCCAGGCCTGGCCCATCGACGACTACAGCACGAAGTGGTTCGCGGACGCCTGGAACGACGACGACGTGCGCGAGGCGCTCCGGGTGTCGGTCTTCGCCGGGCTGGCGGCAACCGCGATCGCGCTCGTCCTGGGGACGCTCGCCTCGCTCGCGATCGCGCGCTACCGGTTCTTCGGCCGGGAGGTGATCACGTTCGCTGTCATCCTCCCGATAGCCCTGCCCGGGATCGTGACGGGCCTCGCCCTGCAGGCGACGATCAAGGACGTGCTCGGGAGCGTCGGCGTCACCTTCGGGCTCGCCACCATCGTCATCGGCCACGCGACCTTCTGCGTGGTCGTCGTCTACAACAACGTGTTGGCGCGCCTGCGGCGGACAGCCGGCTCGCTCGACGAGGCCTCGGCCGACCTCGGAGCGGATTCCTGGCAGACGTTCCGCTACGTCATGTTCCCGCAGCTCCGCACCGCGCTGCTCGCCGGCGCGCTGCTCGCGTTCGCGCTCTCCTTCGACGAGATCATCGTCACCATCTTCACGTCGGGCGCGCAGCAGACGCTGCCCATCTGGATGTACGCGACGCTCTTCCGCCCGGACGACCTGCCGATCGTGAACGTGGTGGCGCTGTTCGTGATCCTGCTCTCGGTGATCCCGGTGTACATCGCCTCCCGCCTGGCGGGGGCAGGGGTCGCCGAGCGCGGCGTGGTGGCGGCGAAGGCGCAGGCGACGCCGCCCGCGCCCTGAGCACGCCGACGGGCCGAGCTCAGCCGGCGGCCTGGACGCCCGTGCCGACCGGGCAGGCGACGCCGGTGCCGCCGAGGCCGCAGTACCCGTTCGGGTTCGCGGCCAGGTACTGCTGGTGGTAGTCCTCGGCGTAGTAGAAGGGGCCCGCCTCGGCGAGCTCGGTCGTGATCGGGCCGTAGCCGGCGCGGCGCAGCTCGACCTGGTAGCGGGCGCGGGAGGCGAGCGCCTGCTCCTCCTGCCGCGGCGTCGTCCAGTAGAGCGCCGAGCGGTACTGCGTGCCGACGTCGTTGCCCTGGCGCATGCCCTGGGTGGGATCGTGGCCCTCCCAGAAGATGCGCAGCAGGTCCTCGTAGCTCGCCTCCTCGGGTCGGTAGACGACGAGGACGACCTCGGCGTGCCCGGTCCCGCCCGAGCAGACCTCGCGGTAGGTGGGGTTCGGGGTCGAGCCGCCCGCGTACCCGACCGCGGTCGTGTACACGCCCGGCACGCGCCAGAACATCCGCTCGGCCCCCCAGAAGCAGCCCATGCCGAAGAGCGCCCGCTCCGTGCCCTCCGGGAAGGGCGGGCCGAGCGGCGTCCCCAGCACGAGGTGCGTCCCGGGCTCCAGGATCGGCGTGTCGCGGCCGGGAAGGGCCTCCTCCGGTGCCGGCAGCGTCAGCTTGGAGCGTGCGAAGAGCACGTCCGTACGGTAGCGGCTGGCCGCCCGCGCGTCGTCCGGGCGCGGGTCACGGCTTCGCGGCCGCCTCCCAGCCGTCGTACTCGCCGCCGTGCTCCTCGGCCAGGCGCTCGAACCAGGCGCGGAAGCCGGACACCGTGGTCGTATCCACCACCCGCATCGCGTCGGCGCTCAGGCACCACAGGTGGAGGGGCTCGCGAGGCGGCTCGACCGTCGCGTTCCAGCCCGCCCGCTCGGCCTCTTCCGCGGCGGCGCGGGCCTGGGCCTCTCCGGCGAAGTAGACGACGTGGATCACGTGCCGCGGGCGCGTGAGATCGGCCCGCCGTGCCTGGAGCTGTCGCAGCACGAGCCGGTCCACCTCCTCCGGCGTCCTCGGCGCGCCGCGGCGGCGGAGGCGGTCGAGGAGGCTCACGAGCTGGCGCTCCGAAGGGCCTGCTCGAGGTCGGCCCAGAGCGCCTCGGGATCCTCGAGGCCGACCGAGAGCCGCAGAAGCCCCGGCGGGACGCGCTCGCCCTCCCAGCGGGAGCGCGCCTCGATGCGCGAGCGCACGCCGCCGAGGCTCGTCATGTTCGCGACCAGCCGCGTCGCCGTCTCCACCCTGCGCGCGGCGTCCGCGTCGGCCACGTCGAAGGAGAGGAGGCCGCCGAAGCCCGGGTAGCGGACCGTCTGCACGGCGGGGTGCACGGCGAGCCGCTCCGCGAGCGCCGCCGCGGACGCGGTCTGGCGGGCGACGCGCACCTCGAGCGTCTGCAGCCCGCGCAGGAGGAGCCACGCCACGTCCGGGGCCGCGATCGCGCCTGTCCGCGAGCGCAGCTCGCGCAGCCGGGCGGCGACGTCCGGGTCGCGGCAGACGACGGCGCCGACGAGCGCGTCGTCGTGGCCGGCCAGGAACTTCGTGGCCGAGTGGACGACGAGATCGCAGCCGAGCTCGAGCGGCCGGACGTGCAGGGGCGTGGCCGCGGTCGCGTCGCAGGCCACGAGGCCGTGGTGGTCGGCGGCGGCGGCGAAGTCGGGCACGGTCAGGAACGGGTTGGACGGCGCCTCGAGCCAGACGAGGTCGGCCCCGCCGGGCGGCGGCCCCCTCTGGTCGAACTCCATGCGTGCGAGGCCCCAGCGCTCGAGCTCCGCGATCGTCCCGCCCGTGCCGTAGTAGGCGCCCTCCGCGAGCGCGACCGTCTTCCCCGGCTCGAGCAGCGCGAGCAGCACCGCGGTCGTCGCGGCGGCCCCGGAGGCGAAGAGCAGGGCCTCGCCGCCGTCGAGCTCGCCGAGCGCGCGCTCCGCCGCCTCCACCGTCGGGCTCGAGAAGCGCGCGTAGGAGAAGCGGCCCGGCTCGCCGGCCTCGTACGGCCAGGTCGTCGAGCGGTCGACCGGGACGGTCACGCGCGAACCCTATCCCCGCGTCGCGGTCGCGTCGCGGACGCCGGCGCACGTCCGCGCGGTCCGCGTGGTGCTCGCCGTGCTCGCCGGCGCGTCGTCGCAGGACGCGGCGAGACGTGCCGGCGCGCGAGGCCCCGGCGAGGCCGGGCCCATCCCCGCCGGGCCGCAGGGGGCCGGGCGCTCGCCAGGGACGGGCGTGCGCGCCGCCGCGTTAGGCTCCGGGCGCGGATGGCCGAGACGCACGACACGACCGAGGCGAAGCTCCGCTGGCTCGCCGAGCTCCGCGAGCAGGCGTTGCACGCCGGGAGCGAGCGCCACGTGGCCCGTCAGCGCGAGCGCGGCAAGCTCCTCGCGCGCGAGCGCCTGGAGAAGCTCCTCGACCCGGGCTCGTTCGTCGAGCTCGACCGCTTCGTGCGGCACCGCGAGGTCGAGTTCGGCATGCGCGAGAACCGACCCTTCGGGGACGCCGTGGTCACGGGCTACGGCACCATCCTCGGCCGCACGGTCTTCGTCTTCTCGCAGGACTTCACCGTGTTCGGCGGCTCGCTCTCGGAGGTGTTCGCGGAGAAGGTCTGCAAGGTGATGGACCTGGCCGTGCGCTACGGCTGCCCGATCGTCGGGATCAACGACTCGGGTGGCGCGCGGATCCAGGAGGGCGTCGTCTCGCTCGCCGGGTACGCCGAGATCTTCTGGCGCAACGTGCAGGCCTCGGGCGTGGTGCCGCAGATCTCCCTCGTCATGGGCCCGTGCGCGGGCGGCGCGGTCTACTCGCCCGCGATCACCGACTTCGTGCTCATGGTCGAGGGGACGTCGTACATGTTCATCACCGGCCCCGACGTCGTGAAGACGGTCACGGGCGAGGAGGTCTCCTTCGAGGAGCTCGGCGGCGCCGAGACGCACGCCACCCGCTCGGGGGTTGCGCACCTGACCGCGCCGGACGAGGAGGCCTGCCTCGAGGACGCGCGCTACCTGCTCTCGTTCCTGCCGCAGAACAACCTCGAGGCGCCGCCGTACGCCCCGCCCGCCGACCCCGTCGACCGCGAGGAGCCGGCGCTCGACACCCTTGTCCCGGACAGCCCGAACAAGCCGTACGACATGAAGCAGGTGGTCGAGCGCGTGGTGGACGACGGGGCCTTCCTGGAGGTGCAGCCGCACTGGGCTGAGAACATCGTGTGCGGCTTCGCGCGCCTCGGCGGCCACGCGGTCGGCGTCGTCGGCAACCAGCCGCACGCGCTCGCCGGCGTGCTCGACATCGACGCGTCCGTCAAGGCTGCCCGCTTCGTGCGCACGTGCGACGCTTTCAACATCCCTCTCGTCACGTTCGTCGACGTGCCGGGTTTCCTGCCTGGGACGGCGCAGGAGTGGGGCGGCATCATCCGGCACGGCGCCAAGCTGCTGTACGCGTACGCGGAGGCGACGGTGCCCAAGCTGACCGTCATCACCCGCAAGGCGTACGGCGGCGCGTACGACGTCATGTCCTCCAAGCACATCCGCGCCGACTTCAACGTCGCCTGGCCCACGGCCGAGGTCGCGGTCATGGGGCCCGAGGGTGCGGTCAACATCGTCTTCCGCCGGGAGCTCGAGGAGGCCGACGACCCGGACGCGCGCCGCGCCGAGCTGATCGCCGAGTACAAGGAGCGCTTCGCCAACCCCTACACGGCGGCCGAGCGGGGCTACGTGGACGACGTGATCGAGCCGCGGCGCACGCGCCCCGTCCTCGTCTCCGCGCTCGAGACCGCGCTCACCAAGCGGGAGCCGAAGCCGCAGCGCAAGCACGGCAACATCCCGCTCTGACGCGGTGCGGGGGCGACCCCCGTCCGCGCGCCCGGAGGGAGTGCGGAGGAGGGCGCCCTCCACGGCCGGCGAGCTTGCGGGGCCGCCGTGGGGCGAGAGCGCCGCCGCCTTCGCGCCGGCCCGTATGCCGCCGCTCGCAGCCCAGCTCGCTCGGAGCGGGCCGGGGCGCCGTTCGCTAGCCTCTTAGGCAATGCCTAGGCACGTTCTCACGGCCGCGGAAGCGGCGCGCGCCCTCGGCATCTCGCTGGACACGCTGCGGCGCTGGGACCGCGCGGGGCGAATCCGCGTCGAGCGCGACGCATCCAACCGGCGGCTCGTCCCCGCGTCCGAGGTGGAACGGCTCGGCGGCTCCGTTCACGGCTCGGAGGCGCTGTCCGCGCGCAACCGGTTTCGCGGCGTCGTCCGCAGCGTGGAGGTTGAGGGCTTCCTCGCCCGCGTGGAGATCGACGTGACCGAGCCGGCGCGCGTCGTCGCGGTGATCACGCGCGAGTCCGCCGAGCAGCTCGGGCTCCGACCCGGAGCCAGGGCCGCGGGCGTGGTGAAGGCCACGTCCGTGATGGTCGAGCGGTGACGGACCCCGGGGGCGTGCGCGACTCCGGCGACCGCCGGCCGGACGCGAGACGCCTGCGGCCGCACGGCCGGCGCCTGCCGCTGCGGGGCGCACGGCCGCACGACGCGGGAGGCGCCGAGGCCGTTCGCTGGCGCCGCGAGCTCTCCGGGGCCGTCGCCGACGTCGGCGTCCTCGTCCCCATCGCGGTCGCGCTGATCGTCAGCAACGGTCTCTCGCCGACCGCCGTGCTCCTCCCGGCCGGCCTGCTCTACGTCGCCGTCGGCGTCCTCTACCGCCTGCCCGTGGCCGTGCAGCCGCTCAAGGCGCTGGGCGCGATCGCGATCGCCAAGGGGCTCGGCGCCGACGAGATCGCGGCCGCCGCGCTGCTCATGGGCGTCGTCTTCGTCGTCCTGGGGGCGACCGGGCTCGTCGACCGGGCGGCCCGCGCCTTCCCGCGTCCGCTCATCAGGGGTGTCCAGCTCACGGTCGGCCTCCTCTTCCTAAAGGTCGCCTGGGGCCTCGTCGAGCACCCGCCGCGGACTTTCGCCGAGCACGCGCTGCCCGCCGCCTGGTCCGTCGCGCTCGGCGCCGCCGTGGTCGTGACGGCGCTGCTCCTGCGCCGCCGCCCGGTTGCTCTCGTCCTCGTCGCGCTGGGGGCGGTCGTGGCCACCCTCGAGGCGGGCTCGAGCGTCTCGCTCGGCCCGTCGGCGCTCGAGCCGCCGTCCCTCTCGGCCGCCACCTTCTGGACCGCCTTCGTGGTTCTCGTCATCCCGCAGCTGCCGCTCACCTTCGCCAACTCGTGCCTCGCGCCCGCGGACGCCGCCCGCGTCTACTTCGGCGAGCGCGCCCGCCGCCTCACGCCCGGCCGGCTTGCGCTCTCGCTCGGCTCGGCGAACCTGCTCGCGGGCGGGCTCGCCGGCATGCCCGTCTGCCACGGCGCCGGGGGGATGACGGCGCACTACGCCTTCGGCGCGCGCACCGGCCGGGCGCCGCTCGCGATCGGGGGCGCGCTCGTCGGGCTCGCGCTCGCGGCC
>DATLYU010000230.1:0-6349 GCA_035574435.1 Gaiellaceae bacterium
GCGAGGCAATCACCGGAACGCCAACGGCTCCTTACGCGTGCCAGCAGCGGCCGATCCAGATATGTCGCTACAAGACAGGCGCGCGATGTAGCTACAATGGGTGCATGGAGGTCGGGATCCGGGAGCTGCGCGCAGACCTCAGCCGCTACTTGAAGCGCGTTCGCGAAGGCGAGGAGATCACCGTCACCGACCGCGGGACGCCGATCGCGCGGATCACGCCCGCGAACGGCCGCTCCAAGCTCGACGAGCTGATCGCGGCCGGCGTGGTTACCCGTGCGCCGAACCGTGGCCCGCGGGCGGTGCCGAGGCCGGTCAAGATCGAGGGCGGCATCAGCGATCTCGTGGATGAGCAACGGCGCTGATCGCCTACTTCGACACCTCGGCGTTCGTGAAACTGTTCGTCGACGAGCCCGGCTCGGACGAGGCGGCGGGGATCTGGTCGCGGGCACCGGTGAGCGTGTCGAGCAGGCTTCTCTATCCGGAGGCACGAGCTGCGCTCGCAGCGACCGCGCGAGCCGGGCGCGTGCCTCGAGAAAGCCTTCCGGCGCTCCGTGACGATCTCGAGCGCCTTTGGCGGGATGTCGCGCGCATCGAGGTCTCAGCGTCGCTCGCCGCACGCGCCGGCGACCTGGCCGAGGAGCACGGGCTACGCGGGTACGACGCCGTGCATCTCGCGTCTGCGCTCGAGGTCGAGGCCGACGACCTCGTTCTCGTGGCAGCAGACGGACGTCTGGCCCAGGCTGCGCGCGCCCTCGGCTTGACGACCGCTCGCTTGCCTCCTCAGTCCTCGGCCGGCTGAGCCGCCGCGCGATCGGCGATCTCCGCCACGACCGCCGGGTCGGCGAGCGTGGTCGTGTCCCCGAGGGGGCGCTCCTCGGCCACGTCGCGCAGGAGCCGGCGCATGATCTTGCCGGAGCGCGTCTTCGGGAGCTCGGGCGTGAAGACGACGTTCGCCGGCTTCGCGATCGGCCCGATCTTCTGCGCCACGTGGTTGCGCAGCTCCTCGAGCATGTCCACGGAGCCCTCGCGCCCGCCCCTCAGGGTCACGAACGCGACGATCGCCTGGCCGGTGAGCGGGTCCGCCCGCCCGCAGACCGCCGCCTCGGCGACGGCCGGGTGGTCGACGAGCGCCGACTCCACCTCGATCGTGGAGATGCGGTGCCCGGACACGTTCATGACGTCGTCCACGCGGCCGAGCAGCCAGAAGTCGCCGTCCTCGTCGATGCGCGCGCCGTCGCCGGCGAAGTACATCCCCGGGAAGCGCTCCCAGTAGGTCGCGCGGTAGCGGGCGTCGTCTCCGTAGATGCCGCGCAGCATCGCGGGCCAGGGCCGCTTCAGCACGAGGTAGCCGCCGCCGCCCGGCCCCACCTCCTCGCCGCGGTCGTTCACGACCGCGGCCTCGACCCCGGGGAAGGGCTTCGTCGCGGACCCGGGCTTGAGCGTCGTCACCCCGGGCAGGGGGGTGATCATGATCATCCCCGTCTCCGTCTGCCACCAGGTGTCCACGACCGGCGTGCGGTCGCCGCCGACGTGCTCGCGGTACCACACCCAGGCTTCCGGGTTGATCGGCTCGCCGACCGTGCCCAGCAGGCGCAGCGAGGAGAGGTCGTGCCGCTGCGCGTACTCGGGCCCCCACTTCATGTGCGCCCGGATGGCCGTCGGCGCCGTGTACAGGATGGTCACCCGGTAGCGCTCGACGATCTCCCACCAGCGGTCCTTGTCCGGGAAGTCGGGCGTGCCCTCGTACAGGACGCTCGTGGCCCCGTTGCAGAGCGGGCCGTAGACGATGTAGCTGTGCCCGGTCACCCAGCCGATGTCGGCCGCGCACCAGTACACGTCGCGCTCCGGCTTCAGGTCGAAGATGAGGTCGTGCGTCGTGGCGACGCCGACCAGGTAGCCGGCGGTCGTGTGCGCGATCCCCTTCGGCTTGGCGGTCGTCCCGCTGGTGTACAGGAGGTAGAGGAGGTCCTCGGAGTCCATCGGCTCGCACGGGCACGACGCGGCGTCCCCCGACCGGCCCTCGACGAGCTCGCTCCAGGTCAGGTCGCGGCCCTCCTGCATGGGCACGTCCCCGCGCGTGCGCTGGCCCACCACGACCTTGCGCACCGTGGGGCACGAGGTGAGCGCCTCGTCGGCGTTCCGCTTGAGGGGGACGATCTGGCCGCGCCGGTAGCCCTCGTCCTGCGTCAGCAGCACCTCGCAGCGCATGTCGTTCAGGCGGTCGGCGAGCGCCTCGGCGGAGAAGCCGCCGAAGACGACCGTGTGCGGAGCGCCCAGCCGCGCGCAGGCCAGCATCGCGACCGGGAGGCCCGGGCCCATGCCCATGTAGATGCCGACCGGAGTGCCCTTCCCGACGCCGAGGGCCTTCAGCCCGTTGGCCGCCTTGACCACCTCCTCGAGGAGCTGCGCGTACGTGATCGTGGCGCGCTCCCCCACGGGCTCGGCCTCGTAGTAGTAGGCGACGCGGTCGCCGAGCCCGGCCTCCACGTGCCGGTCGAGGCAGTTGTAGGCGACGTTCAGCTTCCCGCCCAGATACCACCTGGCGTACGGCGGCTCCCACTCGAGGAGCGACGTGAACGGCTCGAACCAGGTCACGCGCTCGCGCCCGGCCCGCTCCCAGAACTCCTCGAAGGGGACGTCGTACACGTCCGCGCGCGCGTTCGCCTGGGCCGCGAAGTCCGGCGGCGGCGGGTAGCGGCGCTCCTCGAGCAGCAGGGTGTCGATCGCCTTCTCGCTCACGGCGCTGTCTGCACCTCCAGGTCGTAGGGGAAGTCGGTGAGGAGCTCGTAGCCGTCGTCGGTGACGAGCAGGAGGTCCTCCAGGCGGACGCCGCCGAAGCCGCTCCGGTAGAGGCCCGGCTCGATCGTGACGACGTCGCCGGCGACGAGCTCGTGCCCCACGCGGCCGAGCGACGGCGCCTCGTGCACCGCGAGCCCGACGCCGTGCCCGGTGCCGTGGAAGAAGCCGTCCTCGAGCACCTGGCCCTCCTCCTTGTGGAGCTGCGTCGGGTAGCCGTGCTCGTGGAAGAAGTCGCACACGCGGCGGTGGATGTCCCTGCCGTTCACTCCCGGCCGCACCTCCGCGCTGGCCAGCTCGAGCGCCTCCCGCACCAGGCGGTGGTACTCGCGGATCTCCGCGGGCACCTCGCCCACGACGAAGACGCGCGTCAGGTCCGCGTAGCACGCCGAGGCGCGGTCCACCGGGAACAGGTCGAGCAGGATCGGCTCCCCGGGCGCGACCGGCCCCGAGCCCGGGTCGTGCCCGACGGCGGTCTGCGGGCCGTGCGAGACGATCGACTCCTCCGCGGAGGCGCCGTGCACGGCGAACGCCTCGTCCACGTGCCGCTTGAGCAGCTCGCAGGTCACGGTCTCCCCGTCCACGACGAGCGAGCCGTTGCGCGCCTCGGCCCGCGCGAGCACGCCGCGCACGGCCGCCAGCGCGGCCTCGGCCGCGCGCTGCGCGCGCCGGATGCCCGCCAGCTCCGCCTCCGTCTTCACCCGGCGCCGGTCGCGGAAGTGGGCAGGATCGACCGCGAGCTCGATCCCGGCCGCGCGCAGGAAGTCCGCCGTCCCGGTGGGGAAGCCCGCCGGCACGAGGGCGCGCTCGAGGCCGAACGCGCGGCAGGCGCGCAGGTGCAGCTCGTTCGCGAGCGCCTCGTCGGAGAGCCCGGCGCGCACGAGCTCGTCCGCGCCGAGCTCGTCGAAGGCGGTGACCTCGAGCCCGAGCGCGGCGATGCGCGAGGCCTCCAGCGAGCCCACCGCCACGCGCTTGCGGCCGCCCGCCTCGGCGTAGAGGAACGGGTCGGGGACGAGGAGCGGCACCTCGTGCCGCAGCTCCGGGGAGGAGCGCGTGTCGGCGACGATGAGGACGTCCGGCACGGCCCGGATCCTAACCTCGCATCGGTAGAGTCCCGGCCGTGGACGCCGACCTGCGCGCGCTCCGCGAGCGCCTGGCCGAGATCTCCGACCTGCTGCGGGCGGCCGGCGTGCTCGCCTGGGACCAGCGCGTGACCATGCCGCCGCTGGGCACGCCCGCCCGCGCCGAGGCGCTGGCCACGCTCGGGCGCATCGCGCACGAGCGCTTCGTGGACGACGAGGTCGGCCGGCTGCTCGAGCGCCTGCGCCCGTACGAGGAGTCGCTGCCGTACGACTCGGACGACGCGAGCCTCATCCGCGTCACGCGGCGCGACTGGGAGAAGGCGCGGCGTGTCCCGGCAGAGCTGCGCGCGGAGATGACGCGCGCCGGCTCGCAGGGCCACCAGATCTGGGTGGAGGCGCGCGCCCGCAACGACTTCGCGAGCTTCCTGCCCGCGCTCGAGCGCAACCTGGAGCTGAAGCGGCGCTACGTCGAGTGCTTCGAGTGGGAGGACTCGCCGTACACGCCCCTCCTCGACGACTTCGAGCCGCTCATGACGACGACCGAGGTGGCCGCCGTCTTCGACCGCATCCAACCCGTCCTGAGCGAGCTCGTCCAGCAGGCGCCCCGCATCGACGCCTCCTTCCTCGAGCAGCGCTTCGCGCCCGACCTGCAGCGCGCGTTCGGCGAGCGGGTCGTGCGCACGCTCGGCTTCGAGGACGGCGCCTGGCGGCTCGACACGACCGTCCACCCGTTCTGCTCCTCGTTCTCGACGCGCGACGTGCGGCTGACCACGCGCTACGGGGAGCGGGGGCTCGAGTCCTTCTGGTCGACCATGCACGAGGCGGGCCACGGCCTGTACGCGCACGGGATCTCGCCCTCGCTCGAGCGCACGCCGCTCGCGGCCTCGCCGTCCCTCGGCCTCAACGAGTCGCAGAGCCGCACGTGGGAGAACCTCGTCGGCCGCAGCCGGCCGTTCTGGACGTTCTGGTACGAGCCGCTCCAGGAGACGTTCCCGGGCGAGCTCGGCGACGTCGAGCTGGAGGCGTTCCTCGCCGCCGTCAACCGAGCGGAGCCGGGCCTGATCCGCGTGCAGGCGGACGAGTTCACGTACAGCCTGCACATCATCCTCCGCTTCACGCTCGAGCGGCGCCTGATCGAGGGCACGCTCGAGCCGAAGGACCTGCCCGAGGCGTGGAACCAGGGGATGCTCGACCTGCTCGGAGTGGAGGTGCCGGACGACGCCCGCGGCGTCCTCCAGGACGTGCACTGGTCGGGAGGGGCGATCGGGTACTTCCCCACCTACGCGCTCGGCAACGTCATCTCGCTGCAGATCTGGGCGGTCGTGCGCGAGGCGCTCCCCGACCTGGACGCCCAGCTGGCGGCCGGCGAGCCGACCGCGCTCTCGGCCTGGCTGCGCGACAACCTGTACGCGCTCGGCCGCAAGCTGACGCCGAAGGAGACGATCGGGCGGCTCACCGGCACGCCTGCGATCGACCCCGAGCCCTACCTCGCGTACCTGCGCGAGAAGCTCGCCGCCCTCCCCGCCGGTGCGTAGCCGGGTCGAGCTCGTCGTCAACGGCGAGCGGCACGCGCTGGAAGTGGAGCCGCGCACGCTGCTCGTGCACGCGCTGCGCGACGAGCTCGGCCTCACGGGTGCGCGCATCGGCTGCGACACGAGCCAGTGCGGCGCCTGCACGGTGCTCCTCGACGGCCGCGCGGCCAAGAGCTGCACGGTGCTCGCCCTCCAGGCCGCGGGCGCGGAGGTGACGACGATCGAGGGGCTCGCCGGCGACGGTCGGCCGCACCCGCTGCAGGAGGCCTTCGTCGAGCACCACGGCCTTCAGTGCGGCTTCTGCACGCCCGGCATGATCCTCGCCGCCGCCGACCTGCTCGCGACGGTCCCCGACCCCGACGAGCACGCGATCCGCGAGGCCCTGCGCGGCAACCTCTGCCGCTGCACCGGGTACCAGCCGATCGTGGACTCCGTGCGCGCCGCGGCCGCCCGCCTGCGGGAGGGGCCTGCGTGATCCCCGCCCCGGTCGGGTACCGCCGTCCGGCGTCGCTCGAGGAGGCGCTCGCGGCGCTCGCCGAGCCGGAGGCGAAGGCGCTCGCCGGCGGCCACTCGCTGCTCCCGCTCATGAAGCTCCGCGTCGCCCGCCCGGCGCTCCTCGTCGACCTCGCGGGCCTCGGCCTCTCCGGGATCGAGGAGCGGGACGGCGGCCTCGCGATCGGCGCCCTGACCACCTGGCGCGAGCTCGCCGAGGCCGAGGCGCTGCGCCGCCCGGGCCTCGCCGCCCTCGCGGACTGCGCACGAGCCGTGGGCGACCTCCAGGTCCGGAACCGCGGGACGATCGGCGGCAGCCTCGCCCACGCCGACCCGGCCGCGGAGCTGCCCGCGGTGGCGGCCGCGCTCGGCGGCGAGCTGGTGCTCCGGAGCGCGCGCGGGGAGCGCGTGCTGCGCGCGGAGGACTTCTTCGTGTCGTACCTCACG
>DATLYU010000231.1:0-5588 GCA_035574435.1 Gaiellaceae bacterium
GCCGATAAGGCGCAGGTCGACAACGGCCGAGACACAAGCGCTCGCGTGATCTGCGTGGCGGCCCACAACGGCGTGGGTCCGGTCAGGCGACGCGAGCGTCGCGAGCGCGGCGAGCCACAGCACGCTGAGGAGCTGGCGTGCCCGGGCGACGAAAGGGCCGGTGCCACGCCCCCACGCGAGCCAGGCGGGATCGCAGCCGAGGCGCTCCGCGATCTCTGGGATCTGCGAGAGCGACGGCAGCCCGCCGTGGAGCCAGTAGCACACAAGCTGTTGTGATCGTCCGAGAAGACGCGCGAGATCCGACTGCGTTCGGCAGCCCGCCGCCTCCGCCGCCGCCCAGAGGCGTTGGCTAAATGCCTGTCGTGTCTCGCTTGAGATAGGCTTCATCACATCCCCCTTGACAAACTTCTTGGTAGCCAATAACTTGGCATCGTGGTGACTCTAACTACATACACCCTTACCACAGCCCGTGACCGCGCACGCGCGAAGCGTGCGCTGCGGCGCGCGGGGATCTCTCAGTGGGACGTGGCCCGCCGGGCCCGCGTGAGCGACGGGTTCGTCTGGATGGTCTTGGCGGGCCGTCGCCGCTCGCCGCGCGTCGAGCAGGCGATCGCGGAACTGCTCGCCGAAGCTGGAGAGGCGTCGCGGTGAACCCCTTCACCGACGAGTCCCGCGACGCTCGCCTCAAGCTCGCCGTCCCCGGCCTCTGCGACACCCTCCGTGCGCCCGAGTCTTTGCACCGGCTGGTCATGGAATACAAGCCCGCCGTCCTCTCGGTCGGCGACTTCGCGCTCAAGAGCATGCTCGACGCCGTTCTCCTCGCGCACATCGTGCGCGGGGACTATCGCGCGGTCCAGCGCCTGCTCGGCGCCCTCTTCGGCCCCGTGGTGCCGGACGGGCGCACACAGGTGCCAAACGGCACCGAGGGTGCCGAACGGCACCGGAGATCCGGGATGCAATGAGCAAGCTGAAGCTCAACGCAGCAGGGTCGCAGCGGATCTGCCAGCAACGCGGGCACTGCTGGCATCTCGAAGATGATCCGCTCTGCCGCAAGCCCAGCCCCCAGAGGCGACTCGTGCGGATCTGTTGCCGCTGCGGTCAGGCCAACCGTGCGGAGTGGATTCGTCGATGACCGCTTGCCCTCGCTGCGGTCGCGCCACGCTCGGGACGTGGTCCGAGGGCGGGCACCGGTGGGCTCTCGGTGGAGGGATTCGTCCATGACGACTGAGACGGCCGAGACCGCGTGCACAAAGTGCGGTGGGGCGCTGCTCTACGTCGACTGCGACCCCTACCCGGGCCTGCTCCTGATCCGGCGCGTCTGCGTCGCGGGCCACTCGTGGATCGAGCGCCACGCGGTGCCCGTGCCGGAGCGACCGCGCCAGCGCCAGTGCGAGGTCTGCGGGGGCGAGCTCCGGCCCTGCGCGGCGCCGGAGACGCGGCGCTGCGCGCGCTGCCAGGGCCTCGCGCGGTGCGGCCGGCGCACCGGCGCCCAGCGCCGTCGCAAGGCCGCGGTGGCCTCATGAAGGCCAAGGTGCTCGCGACCCTCGAAGGGCTCGAGCGCGACGCCTGGCTTGAGCTCCGGCGCCGGGGCCTCGGCTCGTCGGACGCCGCCGCCGTGCTCGGCGTCTCACCGTTCGCCACGCCGCTCCAAGTGTGGGCGGAGAAGGTCGGCGTGGTGGAGCCCGCGCCCGAGAGCGAGGCAATGCGCTGGGGGCGGATCCTCGAGCCGATCGTGGCGGACGAGTACGCCCGCGAAACCGGCCGCGAGCTTGTCAACCCGCAGACGCTCTACCAGCACCCCGACCTGCCGTGGTGTTTGGCAACGCCGGATCGCTTGACGGCCGATGGGCGCCTGGTCGTCGAGATCAAGACCGCATCCGCCTACCGGGCGGAGGAGTGGGCGGAGGAGCCGCCCGTCCACTACCAGGTCCAGTGCCAGCACCTCTTGGCAGTCCTGGGCCTCGATCTCGCCTCGCTCGTCGTCCTCGTCGGGGGCCAGCGGCTCCTTTGGCGCGATCTCGCGCGCAACGACAAATTCATCGCGCTCATGCTCGAGCGCGAGCGCGAGTTCTGGCGCCGGGTCGAGCTCCGCGATCCGCCGCCACCGGGCGCCGAGGACCGCGAGCTTCTCCGGGCGCTCTACCCGCGCGACACGGGCGCGACGATTGAGCTCCCGGCCGAGGCGGCAGAGTGGGACCGGGAGCTCGAGGAGGCCAAGGCGCAGATCCGGCACTGGACGACCGTCCGGGATTCGCTCGAGGCCCGGATCTGCAACGCGATCGGCGAGGCGACCTACGGCGTCCTGCCCGGCGGCGGGCGCTACAGCTGGAAGGTCGTCCGCCAGGAGATCCCCCCGCAGCCCGCCCGCACGCGGGAGTACCGCGTGCTGCGGCGCCTCGAGAGGTGAGCCATGCCTGAGCTCGTCTCGCCCCGGGAACGGCTCGCGACGGTGCGGCAGTTGCTCGAGAAGTCGAAGCCGCAGATCCAGATGGCGCTCCCGCGCCACCTCACGGCCGAGCGGATGTTGAGGATCGTGATGACCTCGATCCAGCGGACGCCGAAGTTGCTCGAGTGCGATCCCGTCAGTCTCGTCGGCGCGACGATCGAGGCCGCGCAGCTCGGCCTCGAGCCGGACGGCGTGCTCGGGCATGCGTACCTGATCCCCTTCTGGAACGGGCGGGCCAAGCGCCTCGAGAGCGTGTTCATGCCCGGCTACAAGGGCCTGCTCGCCCTCGCCCGGCGCAGCGGCGAGATCGGGCCGGTCGAGGCGCGCGTCGTGTACGAGCGCGACCACTTCAAGTACGCATTCGGCCTCTCGCCCGTCCTCGAACACGTGCCCGCCGCTGGCGATCGCGGGAACCCGACGCACGTCTACGCGATCGTCAGGCTCAAGGACGGCACGGTGATGTTCGACGTGATGACGGCGGCGGAAGTCGAGCAGCACCGGCAGCGCTATTCCCGCGCGACGGGTGACGACACGCCGTGGGCGACGGCGTGGCCGCAGATGGCGATGAAGACCGTCCTGAAGCGGGTCCTGAAGTTTGCGCCCGCGTCTGTCGAGCTCCAGCGCGCCATCGCGCTCGACGAGCATGTGGAGGCGGGCATCCCGCAGGAGCTCACCGCCGTGGCGACGCTGGGCGTCGAGGCTGCTGCGCCGCCCTCCCGCAGCGCCCTCGACGCGCTGGCGGATCGGCTCGCCACGGAGTCCGCAGAGAAAGGAGGTGACACGGATCGCGCGGATTCGGCGCAGGTCGCGGGGCCTGCGCCGACGGCGGCGGCGGCGGACGCCTCGCCCGCGGGGACAGATCAGGGCACGGCGACTCCGAGCGAGGCGTCCCCGCCGTCTCCCTCGGCCCAAGACACCTCCGAGCTCGCGGCCGCGATGTCGCGCCAGGAGGTCCTTGAGCAGATCGACCGCCTGGCGGCGAGCCGTCGGCTGCGGGCGAAGCAGCTCGCGTGGTTCGCCGAGCACGTCTGCGGCACTGCCGACTGGAGGGCGGCCGAGACCGAGGTGCTCGTGAAGTTCCTCGAAGCGCTGCGGCGCATGATGTGAGGCCCAGCAATGGCTGAAGACCTCCTGAGTCGGCGCCCGTGCCCCTACTGCGAGCGCTGGTATCCGGGCGACCGCGATGCCTTCGGCGACCCCGATCTGCCGCTCTGCGACTGCGAGGACGAGCACGGTGAGGGGTTAGCTGCTGTCGCCGTCGCGGTTGTGCTTTCGTTGGCGGTCTTCTGGTTCCCACTCGCACTCGCGATCTGGTGGTGGGTCAGCGAGTGATGGGTTTCGCACGGCTCGGCTGGCCGAGGCGAGGCGAGGCAGGGCGAGGCAGGGCGGGGTGAGGTGGAGCCTGGCGCCGCGCGGCGGGGCAAGGCAAGGCAAGGCAAGGCATTCAGCAACGATAAGGGGATCACGCAATGAAGATGACGCTGCATCTCCGTGGTACGCGGGATCTGCTGCTCCACAACGGTCGCCTCGCGAATCCGATGGATCCGTGGACGATCGAGATCGCGAAGTTCGCCAAGAAGCGGGACAAGACGATCGCAGAGCTCGGCCGTCTCGCCGAGCTTGAGGCGCGCGGCGGACTGTATGAGACACCCGACGGTTTCATCGGCCTGCCCCAAATCAATGTGCGCGCGTGCCTTCTTGAGGCGGCGAAGGCGTTCAAGCTCAAGAAGTGGCTGAACGAGACGCTCGTCTCGGAGCCGGATGTTGTTGTCCCGCTCGTGATCGGAGGCCGGACGCTGAAGTGGGATGAGGCGTTCTCCTCCCGGGCGATCGCAATCCACTACGTCGGCGTAGTGGTGAGTGGTCGGAGGACGATGCGCGCACGCCCGCGCATCCCAGCGGGATGGGAGGCGACGGTGGACTTCGATCTGCATGCGGATAGCCTCCACGCCTCCAAGCTCGAGCCGGTGATCGAGCGGGCCGGGCAGGTCATCGGCCTCGGGGATTGGCGTCCGATCTTCGGGACGTTCGAGGCGACGGCGAAATTCGACTAACGCGAGCGCAGCGAGCTGAGCACAGCCCATCGGGGCAAGGCTCGGCCGGGCAGGGCTCGGCCAGGCCGGGCCAGGCTTGGCGGGGCACGGCTGCGCTTGGCTTGGCAGGGCAGGGCTTAGCCAGGCTCGGCTCGGCGGGGCGTGGCTAGGCGGGGCCCGGCAAGGCATGGCAAGGCAAGGAAGGGTAGGGCTCTGCGAGGCCAAGCGAGGCCCGGCGCTGCAGCGCACGGCTCGGCAGGATGCGGCGTGATGCGGCGGGGCTCGGTGGGGCTGGGCATGGCGATGTTCGGCGGGGCTCGGCAGACCAGGACAAGGCGTGGCGCGGCCCGGCGTGGCTGGACCTGGCAGGGCTCGGCTGGGCAAGGCTTGGCAGGGCTTGGCAAGGCTTCGTGATGTTTGGCATCGCAGGACGGCGCAGCACGGCAAGGCTTGGCTCGGCAGGTCTGGGCCGGGCCGGGCAAGGCCGGGCCTGGCAAGGCGCGGCTCGGCTCGGCAGGGCAGGGCTGAAGGAGAGGTCGCGTGAGACTCCGTGAATGGATCCGGCTCAACCCGACATTGAGCGACGAGCACCTCGCAACGCGCATCCTCGAGGAGGATCCGGAGCTCGCCCAGAGGATCGTGGAGCGCGAGGTCGCGCATGAGCGGCGGAAGCTCACGCACGAGCTCGAGCAGGAGGCGATCGCCGCCCTCCTGCGGGCCTACTCCACCTCGCGGGCGCCGTCGCCGGACGACTTCGCCGCGCAGAGCGGCGCCGTCCGGGAGGAGTTCGAGCGCGCGGTCGCGCTGGCCGTCGCCGAGCGCGAGGCGATCAAGGCGCTGCTCGACGAGCCGTTCTCGCTCGGCGACGGCACGCGCGTGACGTGGGGCGACGCGACCGTTGAGCAGCACCTGCAGCGCATCGAGCTGCTGCGGGAGCAGATTCGGGGCCAGCAGGAGACGCTCGCGCGGCACGAGGTGGCCGTGAGGATCCTGAAGGAGGCGAATGCGCCATGCCTGCGCGCCGTTCCGTGGATCGCGTATTGAGCAGGCGGTGGACCGTCATGTTCTCGGACGTGCATGGCACGACGGTGGAGCTCGCCTACGTGACG
>DATLYU010000232.1:0-5561 GCA_035574435.1 Gaiellaceae bacterium
CCCGCCGCGGACGAGCCGGAGGAGCCGGCGCAGCCCGCGCGCAGGCGCGAGCCGGCGCGCCGCCAGCCCGAGCGCAAGTCGGAGCGGCGCTCGCAGCGCAGCAGCCGCCGTCGCGTCCCCACGCGCAGGGCGCCGCTACCCGCGGCGAAGCGCGAGCTGCTCATCTCCGTGGACATCGGGGAGCAGCGCGTGGCCGTGCTCGAGGACGACCGCGTCGCGGAGGTCTACCTGGAGCGGCCCGAGCGCCGCTCGATCGCCGGGAACATCTACCTGGGCGTGGTGGACAACGTCCTGCCGGGGATGGAGGCGGCGTTCGTCGAGATCGGGCTCGAGAAGAACGGCTTCCTGTACGTGGACGAGATCGTCGGCCCGGAGCTCGAGGGGCGCAAGGGCGCGCGCAAGATCCAGGACCTGATCAAGCGCGGCCAGACGCTCCTCGTGCAGGCGGTCAAGGACCCCATGAAGTCGAAGGGCGCGCGGCTGACCACGGAGATCTCGCTCCCCGGGCGCTTCCTCGTGTACGTGCCCAACGGCGAGGGCTACGGGGTCTCGCGCCGCCTCGACGAGCAGGAGCGCAACCGGCTCAAGGACATCGTCAAGAGCCTGGACGCCAAGGGCGGCGGGATCATCGTCCGCACCGCCGCCGAGGGCGCGTCCGCCGAGGACGTCGAGCGCGACCTCGTCTTCCTGCAGCGGCTCTGGAAGACGATCCAGGCCAAGGCCAAGGCGGCCAGCGCGCCCGCGCTCGTCTACCAGGAGGCGGAGCTTCCGCTGCGCATCGTGCGCGACCTGTTCGCGGGCGACTTCGTCGGAGCGCAGATCGACGACGACCGCACCCACCGCCGCATCGTCAGCTACCTGAAGAAGACGTCGCCGCACATGGTCGAGCGCGTCCACCGCTACCGCGGCAAGGAGCCGCTCTTCGCCGTCCACGGCGTGGACGCGGAGATCTGGTCCACGCTGCAACGCCGCGTCGACCTCCCCTCCGGCGGGTACCTCGTCTTCGACTACGCGGAGGCGTTCACGGTCGTGGACGTGAACACGGGGCGCTTCGTCGGCTCGCGCTCGAAGAGCTCGGGCGCCCGCCTCGAGGACACGATCGTGAAGAACAACCTCGAGGCCGTGAAGGAGGTCGTCCGCCAGCTCCGCCTGCGCGACATCGGCGGGATCATCGTCATCGACTTCATCGACATGGCCAACCCGAAGAACCGGGAGACGGTCGAGGAGGCGCTGCGCAGCGAGCTGGAGCGCGACCGCACGAAGACGTACGTGGTCGAGATCTCGCCGCTCGGGCTGGTGGAGATGACGCGTCAGAACGTCACGGACGGGCCGCGCGAGATCCTCACCAACAAGTGCCCGGTGTGCGGCGGGGACGGGATCGTCGTCTCGGACGCCACCCATGCGCTCGAGGTCGAGCGGCGGCTGCGCGCCCTCGCGAAGGGCTCGCGGGTGCAGGCGTTCCGCGTGGAGGTCCACCCGCGCGTGCTCTCCCTGCTCGCCGGGCCGGGCGGGAGCCGGCTCGCCGCCCTCGAAGCGGTCGCGCGGCGGCGGTTCTTCCTCGTCCCGGCAGCGGCCAACGGTCACGTCCACCTCGACCACCTGGAGGTCCTCGCGCAGGGCAAGCTGGAGACGCTGCGGCCGGAGGCTCCGTTTGCCGAGGGCGACACCCTGGAGCTGAAGCTCGTCGAGGTCGGGCTCCACGACGCGGCGGCCGGCGTCGGCAAGGTGGACGGCTACGACGTCGTGGTCGCGGACGCCGCCCGTCTCGTCGGGAAGAAGGTCTCGGTCACCGTCGGGCGCGTGCTCGAGGGGCTGGCGTTCGCGACCATCGCGGAGGCCTCCCAGGGCCTCGTGCCGATCACCTTCGAGGCCGAGGCGGAGAAGCCCACGCGCGCGCCCGCCCGCAGGAAGGACGCCGGCCAGGAGCCGGAGGAGCTGGCAGCAGCGGAAGTCGAGGAGCCGGCCGAGGAGCCGGCCGAGGAGCTCGAGCCGGCCGACGTGGCCGGCGAGGAGAGCGAGATGGGGCCCGACGGGCAGCCGCGCAAGAAGCGCACGCGCCGCGGCACGCGCGGGGGGCGGGGGCGCAAGCGCAAGGCCGCGGCCGTGGGGGAGGAAGGGGTCGCCGCGGCCGAGGCGCGCGTGTCGGCCGCGGAGGAGCCCACCGAGGACGAGGAGGAGGGCGCCGGAGTCGAGAGTCCCGCCTCGGAGGCCCCTCCGCCGCCCGTCCGCGACGGCCGCAAACGGCGGCCGCGCATCCACGTCCCCCCGCCCGACCTCGCGGCGCCCGCGGCCGACGAGCCGCTGGAGGTCTCGGCCGACGGCGAGCCGGAGGGTGCTGCAGACGGGCAGCCGAAGCGCAAGCGCACGCGTCGCGGGACGCGGGGCGGGCGCCGGCGCCGCAAGCCGGCCTCCGAGGAGGCCCTCGCGGCCGAGGACGGGCGCGCCGTCCCGGTCGGGCCGCCGCCCACGGAGGACGAGGCGGGCTACGTGCCCATGGCCGAGTGGATCGAGGACTTCGACCAGCGCACGCGGCCGACGGGCTGAGCCCGCTCCGCTATCATGCGGCGGCTCGCGGGCCGCTGGCCCGCGCTCCCTCGCCGAGAACATGACCTACGCGATCATCAGGGTTGCCGGCAAGCAGTACCGCGTGCGCGCGGGCGAGCGCCTGCTCGTGGACCGGCTGGCGCTCGACGAGGGTCAGACCTTCCGGCCGTCGGTGCTCCTCGTCGGGGGCGAGGGGACGCCCACGCTGGCTCCTGTGGACGTGTCCGTGACCGCCAAGGTGGTCGGCCAGGTGAAGGGGCCGAAGGTCCGCATCGGCAAGTACCGCAAGCGCACGGGCTATCGCCGGCACACCGGCTTCCGGGCGGCGCTCACGCAGATCGAGATCGAGGACATCGGCGGCACGGGTGCGCGGGCGGCCGCGAAGCCGAAGGCACAGGCCAAGCCGGCGCCCAAGGCGGAGACCCGAGCGCGGACCCGGCCGGAGCCGCAGCCGGCGCAAACCGAGGCTGCTGCGGCCCCCGCCGGGCTGCCGGAGGGCTACGCCGAGCTGACGGTCGCCGAGATCAAGAAGGCGGCCGGCGGCTGGTCGCCCGAGGAGGTCGCCGCCGCGCTCGCGTACGAGCGCGAGCACGGCCGGCGCAAGGGCGCGCTCGCCGCGCTCGAGAGCGCCGCCGAGAAGGAGGGTGAGTCCTAGATGGCCCACAAGAAGGGGCTCGGCTCGTCGCGGAACGGCCGCGACTCCGAGTCGAAGCGGCTCGGGGTGAAGGTCTTCGCGGGCCAGCCGGTGAAGGCCGGGATGATCATCGTTCGCCAGCGCGGGACGAAGTTCCGGCCCGGTCCCGGTGCCGCGCTCGGCCGCGACGACACCATCTTCGCGCTCCGCGAGGGGCTCGTCGAGTTTCGGCGCAGCGGCGACAAGCGGTTCGTGTCCGTCGCCGCGGCGGAGTAAGACGCCGGCGCAGCCGGCGCCATGTTCCACGACCGAGCGCACCTCCACGTCGAGGCGGGCCGCGGCGGCGACGGCGCGCTCAGCTTCCGGCGCGAGAAGTACGTGCCCAAGGGCGGCCCCGACGGTGGCGACGGCGGGCGGGGGGGCGACGTCGTCGTGGTGGCCGATCCCGCGCTGCGCGACCTCTCGGCGCTGCGCCGGGTGAGGCGCGTCGCGGCCGGCCGCGGCGGAAACGGGCGGGGAAGCCGCAGGCACGGGGCCGACGGCCGCCCGGCGGAGATCGCCGTCCCGGTGGGGACAGAGGTGCTCGCCGGGGACGGTTCCCTGCTCGCCGACCTGACCGCTCCGGGCGCCCGCTTCGTCGTCGCCCGGGGCGGGGCGGGCGGCCGTGGCAACGCCCGCTTCGCGACGTCCACGCGCCAGACGCCGCGCTTCGCCGAGACCGGCCTCCCCGGGGAGGAGGCCGACCTCGTGCTGCATCTGAAGCTGATGGTGGACGCTGCGCTCGCCGGCCTACCGAACGCCGGCAAGTCCTCCCTCCTGCGCCGCCTCTCGAACGCGAGGCCGAAGGTGGCCGAGTACCCGTTCACGACGCTGGAGCCGGTGCTCGGCGTGGTGGACGGGCCGGACGGCCGCCAGCTCACCGTCGCGGACGTCCCCGGGCTGATCGAGGGCGCCGCCGAGGGAGCCGGTCTCGGCCACGAGTTCCTCGCCCACCTCGAGCGCGCCCGGCTGCTCGTGCACGTGCTGGACGCCTCCGCTCCGGACCTGGAGGAGCGGTTCCGGACGATCGCCCGCGAGCTCGCCGCCTACGGCGCGGGCCTGGACGAGCGCCCGCAGCTCGTGGTGCTGAACAAGAGCGACCTCGCCGGGGCGGCCGACTCGCTGGCCGTCGCGGACGCGCGGATCGTCGGCGTCGTGCGGGTGTCCGCGCTGACCGGGCAGGGGGTGGACGACCTCGTGCGCGCGCTCTTCGCGCTCTGTCCCGTCGAGCCCCTAGCGCCGGCCGAGGGCGAGACGCTACCCGAGCACCTCGAGTACCGGCCGCGCCCGCGCCGCGGGCCCGCGTTCCGCATCCTCCGCACCGATCGCGGCTTCCGCGTCGTCGGGACGCCGCCCCCGCGCGAGGAGCTCGAGGACGCCCTGCGGCGGGCGGGCGTGCGGAAGGGAGCAGAGGTCGAGGTGGCGGGGGAGACGCTCGAGTGGCAGTAGCGCGCGTGGGCGTCCTGGGCGGCGCGTTCGATCCGCCGCACGCCGGCCACGTCGCCCTCGCCCGGGCCGCCGTCGAGCAGCTCGGGCTGGAGGAGCTGCGCGTGCTCGTGGTGGCGGAGCCCGGCCACCGTCAGGTGCGGGCGCCCGCGGCGGCGCGCCTCGAGCTCGCCCGTCTCGCGTTCGCGGACGTGCCCGGCGCGCGCGTGGAGCTCGACCCGCACGCGCGCACGGTCGACTCGCTCGAGGCGCTCGGGCTCGACGACCCGGTGTTCGTCGTCGGCGCCGACGAGCTCGTCGGCTTCTCCCGCTGGAAGGAGCCCGAGCGCGTGCTCGCGCTCGCCCGCCTCGCGGTGGCGATGCGGCCGGGCGTCCCCGCCGAGCGCGCGCGCGAGGCCCGCGCCCGTGTCCCTGCGCCCGACCGCATCCTCTTCTTCGAGCTGGAGCCTGTCCCGGTTTCCTCGACCGAGGTCCGCGCACGCCTGGCCCGCGGCGAGCCGATCGACGGCCTCGTCCCGCCGGCCGTGGCGGAGGCGATCGCGCGCCTCGGCCTGTACCGGGACGGCGAGTAGACTGACCGCGGACGCGAGAGGACGAGAGACCGACTGACCCCGCTCGAACAAGCACGCCGAACCGCCGCTCTCTGCCAGGAGAAGCTGGCGAGCGACGTCAGCATCCTCGACATGCGGGGCGTCTGCGACTTCACCGACTTCTTCGTGATCGCGACCGGGCGCAACCCGCGCCAGACGAAGGCGATCTACGACGAGGTGGCCGGCACGCTCAAGCGGGAGCACCGCCTCCTGCCGCGCTCGACCGCCGGCCTCGTGGAGGCGACCTGGATCGTGGCCGACTACCACGACGTCGTCCTCCACCTCTTCACGCCGGAGACCCGCGGCTT
>DATLYU010000233.1:0-25787 GCA_035574435.1 Gaiellaceae bacterium
GCGGCGCCGTCCACCTCGAGCCCGGCCGGGTGCGGGACGTCCTCCTCCGCGAACACGCGGCGGCTGCCCGTCTTGGTGCCGAGCCAGTTGAGCGCCGGGTCCGAGCCGTAGATCGGAAGCTGCAGCGCGACGGCGAGGCGCTCCTCGTCCTCCGTCATGCAGAACGGGATGAGGATGGCGAGCTCGGGGTCGCCGACGAGCTCGCGGATGCGGCGCAGCGCGCCCGGCCGGGAGAGCAGCTTCCGCGTGAGCGGCTCGTTGCGGCCGTCCACGAGCGACACCGGGAAGAACCGGCTGCGCGCGTCGGCGGTGTCGAGCTCGGGGACGAGGCCGAAGAAGTAGTCGAGCACGCGCGGGTGGACGGGCTGCGAGGTGACGTACACGACCCGCGAGCGGGGCGCGCGCAGGAGGCTGAGCACGAGGCAGAGGAAGCGCTCCTCGTAGGCCGGGAACACCGGGACGAGCTGGTCGGGAACGTCCATGCTCATGGAGTGCACGACCACCACCGTTCGTTCCACGTCGCCGATCGAGCGCAGCGTCACCTGCGGCCAGAGGCTCCTGAGCTTGGCCTGGAGCTCGGCGAACGTCGCCTCCGCCATCGGCCGAAGGTACTGCACGCCGCGCGTCGCGTCGAGAGGCGCCGCTGGTAGCGTCAGCGCTCGTGGAGGCCGAGCTGCGATCCCTGCACGGACGGGTCGTCGCCGTCGCCGGCGCGGCCGGCAACCTGGGCCCGATCGTCGTCCGCCGGCTGGCCGCGTCCGCCGGCCACCTGTGCCTGTGCGGTCGCGACGCGGACAGCCTGCGCGCGCTCGCGGCGGAGGTGGGGCCCGAGGTGGAGACCGCCGCGCTCGATCTCCTGGACGCCCAGGCCACGCGCGCCTGGGCGGACGCGCTCGCGGAGCGCAACGGCAGGGTGGACGCGCTCGTCCACCTCGTCGGCGGCTGGCGCGGCGGCTCGCCGATCGAGGAGTCGCCGCCCGAGGACTGGGCATTCCTGCACGACCTCCTCGTGCGCACGACGCAGAACGCGACGCAGGCGTTCGCCCGCCACCTGCTCGCGAGCGGGCACGGGCGCTTCGTCCTCGTCTCGAGCGGCCAGGCGCAGGCGCCGACGCACACGAACGCCGCCTACGCCGCGGCCAAGGCGGCCGCAGAGGCGTGGACGCTCGCGCTCGCCGACCGCTTCCGGGGGAGCGGCGCGACGGCGAACATCGTCGTGGTCGGCGCGATCGTGACCCCGGCGATGCGCGCGGAGAGCCCCGACAAGGACTTCGCGGGCTTCACGCCCGCCGAGGAGATCGCGGAGGCCATCGCCTACCTCGCCTCCGACGCCGCGGCCTCGATGAACGGCCAGCGCCTCGTTCTGCGCGGCGCCCGCTGACCCTCAGCCGGCGAGCGCCCGCCGCGCGAGCCGCTCGCGGCGCGCCTGCAGGAGGGGGAGCAGCGCGACCGACCCGACCGCGAGCCAGAGGTACGCCTCGGGAGACCCGAGCAGGAGGCAGGTGCCAAGCACCGCGAGCTGGGTCGCGAGGCCCGCGTTGGCGAGGACGGCGAGCGTTCCCAGGTCGTGGTAGGCGAGCGCTGCACGCCGCCGCGCGGCGGGCGGGGCCGGCCCCGCGATCCGCTCCAGGCGGGCCTCGGCGAAGCGGCGAAAGAGCCGGTCCTGCCAGCCGAAGAGGGCGAGGTAGAGGGCGGCCAGCGCACGCTCGGCGCGGCCGCCGCGCGGCGGCGGGTCCGCGCTCTCCTCGCCGTCCAGCTCCCGCCGGAGCGCGGCCAGGTTGAAGTCCGCGCTGAGCAGGAACGTGACCGCGAGGAACGCGGAGAGCGCGAGCAGCGGCCGGCCGGTGGCCCAGGCGAGCGCTCCGAAGAGGACGGCGTTGACGAGCAGGTCGGCCTCCGTGTCCAGGTAGCGCCCGAGCAGGGTCACCCTGCCCGTCGCGCGGGCGAGGTGCCCGTCCGCCCCGTCGAGCAGGGTCTTGAGCTGGAGGAGGAGCGCCGCCGCCAGGGAGTCGCCGGTCGCGATCGCGAGCGCGGCGGCCAGCCCGGCCAGCGCGTTGGCGAGGACGACGGCCGGAGGCGGCACGCCGAGCCGGACGAACGGGCCGACGAGCCGCTCGGCGGCCGGGCGGAACACGAGTGAGACGAGGAGCTCCGGCGCCGGGCGCGGCTTCTCGCCCCGGCGGAGCGGGCGGCGGAGCGGGACCTCGGTGCAGGCGGACATGACCGGCGATCGTAGATACTCGTTCCATGACCGTTCCGGATGGGTGGAGCGAGGTCGACCGGGCGCTCGAGCGCACGTTCTCGTTCCCGGGGTTCGCGGAGGCGATCGCGTTCGTGAACCGCGTGGCCGAGCTCGCCGAGGCGGAGAACCACCACCCCGACATCGCGATCCACTACGACCGCGTGACGCTGCGCTGGTGGACGCACACGGCCGGCGGGATCACGGATCGCGATCGGCAGCTCGCCGAGCGGAGCGCCGCCCTGGCGGGAGGCGAGGCTTAGCTCGACGCCTTGACGACCACGACCGGGCAGCGGGCGTGGTCGACCACGTGGCGGCTGACCGAGCCGAGGAGCACGGAGGCGAGCGCAGAGCGGCCGCGTGAGCCGATGACGACGAGATCGGCGGCGTCCGACTCCTCCTCCAGCACACGCGCCGCGTCGCCCTCGACGAGCCGGGCCTCGAGGACCTCCGGCGGTCCGTCCGGGAACGCGGCCTCGAGCGCAGCGTCCAGCTCGGCCTGCGCGGCCGAGCGCTCGGCCTCGAGCTGGCTCTCCAGCTCGGGGGCGGGGATCGGGATCATCCCGGGCTCGCCGATCGGCGGCGGCGGCACGTAGGCCCACGCGTGCACGGCGACGAGCGTCGCGTCGCGGAGCGCCGCCTCCTCGGCCGCCCAGCGCAGCGCGGCCCGCGACGACGGCGAGCCGTCCACGCCGACGACGATCCTCCCGGCCACGGCGGCAGCGTACGCCATCGGCCGCGGCGCCGGAACCGGCGAGCGGCGCCGCTAAGGTGCCCGCGTGGAGCGAGCGGCCGGCGTGACCGTCTGCGACGTCGGGCCGCGGGACGGCCTGCAGAACGAGCCGGAGGTGCTCGAGCCCGCGGTCCGCGCGGAGCTCGCGGGCCGGCTCGCCGCGGCCGGCGTCCCCGTGGTCGAGGTCACGAGCTTCGTGGATCCGCGCCGCGTGCCGCAGATGGCGGGCGCGGAGGAGGTGGTCGCCCGCCTGGCTCCGTCCAGGGGGACGATCTATGCGGGGCTCGTCCTCAACGAGCGCGGGTACGAGCGCCTGGCCGCGACCGGCCTCGCCGAGGTCCGGGTCGCGTTCGGGGCCACCGAGGCCTTCACCGAGCGCAACCAGAACGCCTCGGTCGAGGACTCGCTCGCGGCCGCGCTCCGGATCGTCGAGCGCGCGCGCGCCGACGGGCTGCGCTCCGCGGTGACGATCAGCGTCGCGTTCGGCTGCCCCTTCGAGGGGGAGGTGGCTCCCGCCCGCGTGCTCGGGCTCGCCGAGCGCGTCGCCGCGGCGCGGCCGGACGCGCTCTTCCTGGCGGACACAATCGGCGTCGCCTCGCCCCGGCAGGTGCGCGCCCTGCTCGCAGGCGCGGCGCGCCTCGGCGTCCCCCTGGGCGCGCACTTCCACAACACGCGCAACACGGGCTACGCCAACGCGCTCGCCGCGCTGGAGGCGGGAGCGACGTTGCTCGACGCCTCGATCGGCGGGCTGGGCGGGTGCCCGTTCGCGCCGCGCGCGACCGGCAACGTCGCCACCGAGGACCTCGTCTACCTCCTCGAGCGGGAGGGCGTGCCCACGGGCATCGACCTGGACGCGCTCGTCGCCACGTCCACCTGGCTGGAGGAGCTGCTCGGGCGCCGGCTCGAGGGGTACGTGTACCGGGCCGGCGGCTTCCCCGCCCCGCGCGACTGACTACGCCGGCTCGCAGGGCGCCGGGTGGACGCGCCCGCGCACCTCGCCCAGCTCCACGGGGCCCGCTCGGCCGCGCAGGACGACCTCGTCGCCGTCCTCCAGGAACGTGCGCGTGCTCCCGTCGCCGAGGCGGAGCGGCTGCGAGCCGTTCCAGGTGAGCTCGATCAGCGACCCCTCGGAGCCGTGCTCCGGGCCGGAGATCGTGCCCGAGGCGAAGAGGTCGCCCGTGGCCAGGGAGGCGCCGTTCACGGTCGCGTGCGCGAGCTGCTGGGGCATCGTCCAGTACAGCCCGCGGGCGTTCGTGCGCGAGACGACGGTGCCGGAGAGCTCCACCTCGAGCTCGAGGTCGAGCGCCCAGTCGCCCTCGACGCGCAGGTAGGGGAGCGGTGTCGGCTCCTGGGCCGGAGCCGGCACGAGGCGGTCCTCGAGCAGGGCGAGCGGGGTGACCCACGCGGAGACGGACGTCGCGAAGGACTTGCCCAGGAAGGGCCCGAGCGGCTGGTACTCCCAGGCCTGCAGGTCGCGGGCGCTCCAGTCGTTGACGAGCACGAGGCCGAAGACGTGGTCGCGGAACGCCGAGGCGGGGACCGGCCGGCCCAGGCGGCTGCCGACGCCGACCACGAACCCGAGTTCGAGCTCGAAGTCGAGCCGGCGGCTCGGGCCGAAGGAGGGGGCAGGATCGCCGGCGCCCTTCCACTGGCCGCACGGCCGCACGACCGGCGTGCCGCTGACGACCACGGTTCCCGAGCGGCCGTGGTAGCCGACCGGCAGGTGCCGCCAGTTGGGGAGGAGCGGCTCGGCGTCCGGCCGGAAGAGCCGTCCGAGGTTCGTGGCGTGCTCGAGCGAGGAGTAGAAGTCGACGTAGTCGCCGACCTGGAAGGGCAGGTGCGCCGTCGTCTCCTCGAGCGGAACGAGCGGCGCGTCGTCGTGGACGAGCTCCACGACATGCGCGAGCGTCTCCTCCCAGGCCCGCCGGCCCTGGGCGAGGAACGCGTTCAGGGTCGGCGTCGAGAACACGGAGCCGAGCCCGCCCGCCGCGAGGTCGAGCACGCCGTGGCCGACGCGGAAGCCGACGCGCGGCGGGCCGCCCGCATGCGAGAAGACGCCGAAGCCGACCGCGCCCGTCACCCCGGGAGCATGCCGAGCGCGCGCAGCTCGGCCACCGGCTCGAAGAAGCTGCAGCTCCCGATCGCGCGCAGGCCGTCCCGGCGCGCGCGCAGGAGGTCGGCGGGGCCGACCGAGCGCTCCCGCCAGGAGAACGCGTCGGCCGAGAGCCGAAAGCTCGAGGCGTCCTCCTCCTCGAGCGCGTCCGGCTCGGCGAAGACGGCGGCGGCGAGCAGGCAGAGGAACCCGTGCTCGCCCGCGCTGGGGAGCGCGTGGTGCAGTCCGGCGGTGGCCTTGAACGGGAGGCCGCGCTCCCGGCACCCGGCGAGGAAGCGCCAGAGGTCCTCGGCCGCCGGCACGGCCGCCCCGCCGCAGCGCACCTTGGCGCCCGCAGCCAGCTCCGCGAGCCGGTCGAGCCGCGACTCGAGCGCACCGTCGAGCGGCACCTCGACGTACGCCTCGGGCGCGAGCGCGACCGCCGCGCGCAGGGCGCCCTCGTCCTCGGGGTAGGCGAGCTCGACCGCCTGCACGCGGCCGTTCGCGCGCAGCGGGCCGTCGAGGACGACGCTGAGCGCGCGGTCGCCGAGCGGGAGGTCGGCAAGCAGGGAGGCCGGGCACACGAAGCGCCCGAGCAGGGCGGCTTCCGGGCTCGAGCGCGCGCGCTCGTCCTCGGCCACGGCGTCGCCCGGCGGGAGCGAGGCGGGCGGGAAGAGCGGCGCGTGGTCGAACAGGCGCTCGAGCAGCGCGCGGCGGGCGTCGGTGGGAGCTCCCACGCGCGCGATCTTCGCACTCAAGCGGCTTTCGCGGCCGGCCGATGACGTCTCCGAGCCCGTATGGCCGACCCCGCCCCGCAACCGGCGGCGCCCGACGCGCGCCCGCCCATGAGCCTCGTCCCGACCAGGGCGAGCGAGCCCTACCGCCGCCTGGTCGAGATCTTCCACGACGTGCTCTCGGAGGAGAGCCTGGACGCGCTCCTCGACCGGATCGCGGACACGCTCGCCGAGATCATCCCCTACGAGGACGTCCACATCTACGAGGCGGACGAGGCGAACCGCGAGCTCATCCCCGTGCTCGCCCGCAGCAAGTGGGCGGACCAGATCATGCGCGAGCGCTTCTCGTTCGGCGAGGGCATCACCGGCTGGGCGGTCGAGCACCGCGAGCCCGTGCTCGCGAACCAGGCCCACCTCGATCCGCGCGTCCGCTTCGTGCCGGGCACGCCGGTCGACCCGGAGGCGCTGATCGCCGTGCCGCTGATCGCGCGCGGGCGCCTGCAGGGGACGCTCAACATCTACCGGGTCGGCGAGGACGCGGCCTTCAGCGAGGAGGAGTTCCACCTCGCCACGCGCTTCGGCGACGCGGCCGCGCTCGCGCTCGACAACGCGCACATCCGCGCCCGGCTCGAGCACCAGGCCTCCACGGACGCGCTCACCGGCCTCTACAACCACCGCACCTTCCACGAGCGCCTGCGCCAGGAGCTGACCCGAGCCTCGTCGGAGCGGGACACGGTCGCCCTGGTCATGCTCGACCTGGACGACTTCAAGAAGGTCAACGACGTCTACGGGCACGCCCTCGGCGACGCGCTGCTCGCGCAGGTGGCGGACGTCCTGCGCGCGACCGTGCGCGCCGGGGACGTCGTCTGCCGCGTCGGCGGGGAGGAGTTCGCGATCATCCTCCCCTCGGGCACCATGCGGAGCGCGGTCGCGCTCGCCGAGCGCCTCGGCGAGCGGCTCGCGGGCCTCGCGACCGAGGGGGCGGGCAGGCTCACCGTCTCCACGGGCGTCGCGGTCGGGCCCGAGCACGCCGCGAACCCGCGCGAGCTCGTGGCCTGCGCGGAGGCGGCGATGATGACCGCCAAGGCGCGCGGCAAGGGGCTCATCCTGCCCTTCGACGAGGAGGACCTGGAGCGTCCCTCGGAGGACGCGGTCCGGCGAGACGACGTCCGCTCGATCGCCCACCTGAAGATGCTGCAGAGCCTGTCGGCGAAGCTCGCCCGCCTCAACGACGTGGCGGGAATCGGGAGCGCGATCGCCGACGAGCTCCGGCTGCTCATCGACTACCACAACTGCCGCGTCTTCGTCCGGGAGGGCGACGACCTGCTGCCGGTCGCCTTCCGCGGGGCGCTGACCGGCGACGCCGACCCCGCAACGCTCCTCGCGACGAAGGTCGGCCGCGGCGTGACCGGCCGCGTGGCCGAGACCGGGGCGCCGCTCCTGATCGGCGACGCGGCGAGCTGCGAGTTCGCCGAGCAGATCGAGGGGACGGCGCACCTCGAGGAGTCGCTGCTCGCCGTGCCCCTCACCTTCGGCGCCGAGGTGATCGGCGTGCTCGTCGTCTCGAAGCTCGGGCTCGACCAGTTCGACGAGGACGACCTGCGGCTGCTGGAGGTGCTGGCGGCGCACGCCTCCGTGGCGCTCGAGAACGCCCGCCTGTACGAGGCGCAGCGCCGCGAGGCGGAGAGCGCGAAGGCGCTCCTCGGGTTCGCGCACGACCTCGCCGAAGCCGAGGGCACGGCCGAGATCGCGGAGCGGGTCGCCCGAGGCTCGGCCTGGATCCTGGCCAGCGCCGACGCCTCCGTCTGGCTCCAGGACGCGAGGAGCGGCGACCTCTGCCTGCTCGCCGCCGAGCGGCCCGGCGTGGGGGAGCACACGGCCGCGCGCGTGCCGGCCCGCTTCCTCGGCGACTGGGTCGAGCGCACCGAGCCCTACTACGTGGAGGCCGCCGACTACGCCGCGATCGCCGCTCCTCCGGAGGGCACGGACGGCCGCTACGCGATCGCGCCCTTCCGCGTGGACGGGCGCTGGGGCGTGCTCGCGGCCGCCATGCCCGCCCGAGAGGGGGCCGGCGAGCGGGAGCTCGAGCTCCTCGCGGGGCTCGCGCAGCAGGCGAAGCTGGCGCTGCAGAGCGCGGCCACGTACGAGGCGCTCGAGCGGACCTTCCTCTCCACGATCGAGTCGCTCGCAAGCGCCCTGGAGGCGAACGACGAGTACACCTCCTCCCACGCGCGCTGGATCACCGACCTCGCGCTCGAGGTCGGAGCCGAGCTGGGGCTGGACGCGAAGGCGCTCAAGCGCCTCGAGCTGGGCGCGCTCTTCCACGACGTGGGCAAGATCGGGATCCCGTCCGAGATCCTCGGCAAGCCGGGGCCGCTCACGGACGAGGAGCGGCGTCTCGTGGAGACGCACCCGCTGCTCGGCGAGCGCATCCTCGCACCCATCGACCAGCTCGAGGACGTGCGGCCGATCGTGCGCGCGTGCCACGAGCGCTTCGACGGCGCCGGCTACCCGGACGGCCTGGCGGGCGAGGACATCCCGCTCGAGGCCCGCATCATCTTCGTCTGCGACGCCTACCACGCGATGACCACGGACCGGCCCTACCGGCGCGCGCTCGGCCGCGACCGGGCCCGCGAGGAGCTCCGCGCAGCGGCGGGCGGGCAGTTCGACCCACGCGTGGTCGAGGCGTGCCTACGCGTGCTCTCGCGCTCCGACCGGTAGCCCTCAGGCGCCCGCGGCCTCGGCGCGGCGCAGGCCGAGCAGGGCCCACGTCCAGAACGCGGCCCCGAGCCCGAGCGCGAGCGCGAACGCCCCGAGCACGTGCGGCGCGTCGCCCGCCACGAAGCCCCGTCCCGTCTCGAGCAGGTACGTGACCGGGTTGAGGGTGGCGGCAGCCTCGATCCAGCCCGTGAGCAGGTCGAGCGGCACGTACACGGGCGCGAAGAAGAGGACGAGGAACACGGGCATCTGCATGAGCGGCCAGGCCTGGATGGAGCGGAAGCGCATCGCGATCCCGCCCGCCCAGAAGAAGCCGCACAGGTTGACGAGCGCGGCGAGCAGGTAGAGCCCGACGAGGTCGAACGGGCCGCCGAGGACGTTCATCCCGACCGCGAACGCGACGGCCGTCAGCACTCCCGCGACGAGCGCCCAGCGCAGGAACGCGGCGACCGCGTACCCGAGCACGATCCCGCTCCGGCGAGGCGCGGCGAGCAGCAGGCGCTTGACGAAGCCCGACTCGAAGTCGCGGGCCATGCCCGCGCCCGTGAAGACGCCGCCGAACGCCGCCGACTGCAGGAGGACGAAGACGAACTGGAACGCCGTGTACCCGGGCGGGAAGTCGAAGCCGGGCAGGTCGCGGAGCTGCGAGAGCCCACCCGCGAAGGCGACGAAGAAGAAGAGCGGGAAGGCGAGCGTGGGCACGAGGATCTGCGGGTTCGTGAGCGCGTTCCGGGCCGTCCGCCAGGCCACGCCGAGGGTCACGTCGAGCAGGGGGCGCATCCGCTACGTCCTCGTCAGCCGCGTGCGCATGGCGCGCGAGGCGAGCGCGAGCGAGGCGACGCCGAGCACGACCACGAAACCGAAGCCGAGCGCGAGCGCCTGGGCGTCCCAGCCCTCCACGATCAGGCTGCGGACGCACTCGATCATGTACGAGACGGGGTTCAGGGTCGCCGCCACCCGGAACCACTCCACGTCGATGAGATCGCGCGGCGTGTTCATCGAGGAGATGAAGAGGAAGACGAAGAGCACCGGGAAGAGCGCCTGGATCGCCTCCCCGTTCCCGGTCCGGAAGGCGAGGTAGGCGCCGAGCGCGCCGAACGCGAGGGAGACGAGCACCGCGTACGCCACGAGCACCGCGACGCCTCCCGGCCCGGCCGCGAAGCTGACGCCGGCGGCGAGCCCGACCGCGAGGTAGAAGAGGGCCTGGACGACGCCGAGCGCGACCACGCCGCTCAGCTGCCCGCAGAGGAGCGCCCAGTCGCGCAGCGCGGTCAGGGAGAGCCGGTTCACGAACCCGGTCTGGATGTCGCGCGCGAGGTCGGTGCCCGAGAGCATGGTGGAGAAGAGCGCGCCCTGGACGAAGGGCACGGCGAGGGCGAACGCGAGGAACGAGTCGGTCGGGAAGCCGGGCAGCTCCGTGGAGGCGTCCAGACCGGCCGCGTTGACGGTCATGAGCGCGACCGGGAAGACGAGCGGAGGGATGACCGCCCCCGGCTGGCGCGCCGTGCGCACGACCGAGCGGCGTGCGACCGCGCCGACCTGGGGCCAGCCGCTCACCGCTCCTCCTCCTCCGCCTCCTCGGCCGCGCCCTCGAGCGTCCGCCCCGTCTTCGCGAGGAAGACGTCGTCGAGGCTCGGGGCGCGCAGCTCCAGGTCCACCACCTCGACCCCGTCCGCGTCCACGGCGCGGACGATGTCCGCGAGCCCGAGCCCGTCGCGCAGGCGCACGGCCACGTCGCGCGTGCTCGCGAGCGGCTCTCCGAAGCGGGCGAGCGTCGCGGCCACGCGCTCTCGCTCCTCCTCGCGGCGCGGGATCGCGTGCACGCTGGGCCGGCCCACCTCCGCCTTCAGGGCAGTCGGCGTGCCCTCGGCCACGATCCGGCCGTGGTCGATGATCCCCACGCGGTCGGCGAGGACGTCCGCCTCCTCGAGGTACTGGGTGGTGAGGAAGACCGTCACCCCCTCCTCGCGGCGCAGGCGCGCGACCTCCTCCCAGAGCGCCGTCCGGCTCTGCGGGTCGAGGCCGGTCGTGGGCTCGTCCAGGAACAGGATGCGGGGGCGGTGCACGAGCGCGAGCGCCAGGTCGAGGCGCCGCTTCATCCCGCCCGAGTAGCTCGCGATCTTGCGGTCGGCCGCCTCCGTGAGGCCGACGCGCTCGAGGAGCTCGTCCGCCCGGGAGCGCCGCTCCGCCTTGGGCACGCCCTGCAGGGTCGCCTGCAGGCGCAGGTGGTCGCGACCGGTGAGGAAGGGGTCGAGCGCCGCCTCCTGGAGCGCGACGCCGATCAGCGAGCGCACCCGCGGGCCCTCGCGCACGACGTCGTAGCCGCCGACGCGGGCGTTGCCCGAGGTGGGCGGAAGCAGCGTCGTGAGCACGTGGACGGTCGTGGACTTGCCCGCGCCGTTGGGGCCGAGGAAGCCGTAGATCTCGCCGGGCGCGACCGTGAGGTCGATCCCGTCCACCGCGCGGGGGCCCTTGCGGTACTCCCTGACGAGTCGCTCGACCTCGATCCCGTTCGCCCTCGTCACCGTCCAACACTAACGGCGGCCGCGGGCGCGGCGTTCCGGCTCAGGCGAGCGGCTCGAGCGGCAGCTTGGCGGCCACTGCCCGCCTGCCTCCGCGCTCGTACACGACGTCCACGGAGTCGTCCTGCCGGTACGTCCCGGCGATACCGACGAAGATCGACGCCCAGCGCCAGAACCCGAGGCGTCCCTCCGCCCGCAGCTCGCGGTCGAAGACGAGCGTGCGTCCCTCGACGCGGTAGTCGAGGCCCTCCTCCTGCAGGACGCCGTTCACGTACACCTCGAACGGCCGAGTGACCGCATCGGGCAGGCGGACGCGCGTTCCGCGGGACGCAGGCTCGGGCACGTTCATAGAATGGCATCCGGTGCCCGCGCGCTTCCTCGTCGTCGCCGCGCTGCTCGCGGCCGTGGCCGCGCTGGCCGCTCCGGCGGCGGCGCTCGCGCAGCTCGCCCCGGTCTCGCCCGAGTCGCCGAACGCGGACGGGATCCGCGACAGCTACCTCTTCGTCTCCATCTTCGTGGTCGCGATCTTCGTGCTCGTGGAGGGGCTGCTGATCGCCTTCGTCCTCCGCTACCGGCGGCGGCGGCGCGAGCGCTTCGAGGACGGCGCGGACGTCCACGGGGCGACGAAGCTGGAGCTCGCGTGGACGGCCTTCCCTGTCGTCGTCCTCTTCCTGATCGCGGCCTTCCTCTTCGTCGAGCTGCCCGGGATCGTGGACGAGCCCTCCGCCGGGCCCGGCGAGGCGCTCGAGGTGCGCGTGACCGGACGCCAGTTCTCCTGGCAGTACGAGTACCCGAACGGGGCGGTCGCGGTCGACCGCCTGCGCGCGCCGGCAGGCGTGCCCGTCCGCCTCGAGCTGACGGCCCCGGACACGGACGTCATCCACTCCTGGTGGATCCCGGCGCTGGGCGGGAAGATCGACGCCATTCCGGGCAGGATCACGGACACGTGGTTCGAGGCCGAGCGGCCCGGGCTCTACCGCGGGCAGTGCGCCGAGCTGTGCGGCGCCGAGCACGCCCGCATGCTGGCCGTCGTCGAGGTGCTGCCCGAGGACGAGTTCGACGCGTGGCTCGCGCAGCGACGGGCCGAGCAGTCCGCGTCCGAGGGGAGTCTCGCGCTCGGCGAGGAGACCTGGGAGGGCGTGTGCGCGAAGTGCCACGGGCTCGCGGGCGAGGGCGGCATCGGGCCGCGCCTGGCCGGCTCCGCCACCCTCGCCGACCCGCGCGCGCTCGAGACCATCGTCCGCAACGGCCGGCGCGCGATGCCGGCCGTGGGCGCAGGCTGGAGCGACGCTCAGATGGACTCGTTGACCACCTATTTGCGGGAGAGGCCGCCGAGTGGCAACCAGGGCTGAGCCGGTCGTCCCCGCCTGGCAGCGCGGGAGGGTCGCGAGCTGGCTCGTGACCACCGACCACAAGCGGATCGGGATCCTCTACATCGGGACCTCGCTCGTCTTCTTCTGCCTCGCCGGCCTGATGGCGCTCGCCATGCGCCTCCAGCTCGCGCAGGCGGACGCGGACGTCCTCTCCGCCGACCGCTACAACGAGCTCGTCACCGTCCACGGCACGGCGATGGTCTTCCTCGTCGTCGTGCCGCTCCTCGCCGGCTTCGCGAACTACCTGGTGCCGCTCATGATCGGCGCCTCGGACGTCGCCTTCCCGCGCCTGAACGCGCTCTCCTACTGGCTCTTCGCCTTCGGCGGCGCCGTCCTCATGCTCTCCTTCTTCGCCTCCGGAGGAGCGAACAAGGCGGGCTGGACGTGCTACCCGCCGCTCTGCACGAGCCAGCCGGGCAACGGGACCGACCTCTGGATCCTCTCGCTGCACATCCTCACCGCTTCCTCGCTCGCCGGCGCGATCAACTTCCTGGTCACGATCCACAACATGCGCACGCGCGGCATGACGTGGATGCGCATCCCGCTCTTCGTGTGGTCGATCGAGCTCTTCGCCTGGCTCCTGATCGTGATCCTGCCCGTGCTCTCGGCGGGGCTGACGCTTCTTCTCCTCGACCGCGGGCTCTCGATCGGCGGCTGGGAGGTGCAGACGAGCTTCTTCGACCCCGCGGACGGCGGCTCGCCGCTCCTCTACCAGCACGCGTTCTGGTTCTTCGGGCACCCGGAGGTGTACGTCATCATCCTGCCCGCCTTCGGGATCATCTCAGAGGTCCTCCCCGTCTTCGCGCGCAAGCCGATCTTCGGCTACAAGGCGATCGCGCTCTCCACCGTGGCGATCGGCTTCTTCTCCATGCTCGTCTGGGCGCACCACATGTTCACGGTCGGCCTGCCCGTCTCGCTGCAGATCTGGTTCATGGTCGCGTCCATGGTGATCGCGGTACCGACGGGGATGAAGGTCTTCAACTGGCTGGCGACGCTCTGGCGCGGGAACATCAGCTTCGACACGCCGATGCTGTACGCGCTCGGCTTCCTCTCCGTCTTCGTCGTCGGCGGCCTCTCCGGGATCTACCTGGCCGCGTTCCCGATCGACTGGCAGGTGCACGACACGTACTTCGTGGTCGCGCACTTCCACTACACGATCTTCGGGGGCGCGTTCTTCGCGATCATGGCCGGCCTCCACTACTGGTGGCCGAAGATGCTCGGGCGGATGCTCGACGAGCGGCTCGGGAAGTGGAGCTTCTGGCTCCTCTTCGTCGGCTTCAACCTCACGTTCTTCCCGCAGCACTTCGCCGGCCTCGAGGGCATGCCGCGGCGCGTGTACACGTACGCGAACGAGAGCTGGGAGGGGTACAACCTCGCGTCCACGATCGGCTCGTGGGTGATGGGGGTCGCGCTCCTCCTCTTCCTCGTGAACGTGCTCAAGACGGCGCGGAGCGGGCGCCGCGTCGGCAACGACCCGTGGCGCGCGAACACGCTCGAGTGGTACACGACCTCGCCCCCGCCGCCGCACAACTTCGACGAGGTGCCGTACGTGACGAGCGCCCGCCCCCTGTACGACCTGCGCCGGCGGCTGGAGGAGACGAGTGGCTACCGGCCCCTCTGAGCACCTGCCCCCCGGGCCGCTCCTGCGCCTGCTGGCGCTGGGCGGCGCGGGTGCGACCGCGCTCGTGGTCGCAAGCGCGGTCGTCGGGCTGGGGACCGCGCACTGGGGCGTCGCGGGCATCGCGCTGCCGGCGCTCGCAGCGCTCGTCCTGCTCGGCCGCTACGCGTACCCGGCCCTGCTCGTGCGCGCCGCGGCGGCGTTCGCCGCGCTCCTGGCCGCGGTCGCGCTCGGCGGGCTCGTCGCGTGGAGCGGAAGCGCGTCGTGGGCGGTCGCGCTGCACGTCGGCGCCGCCGCGGTCGCGCTCGGAGCCTCCCTCGTGCACGCCGCTGCCGCGGTCCGCGGCGCGCCCGCGCAGCTCGGAGCCGCTCGCGACTACCTGACGCTGACGAAGCCGCGGATCATGACGCTGCTCCTCCTCACCGGCGCGGCCGGGACGTTCGTGGGCGCCCAGGCGGTCCCGTCACTCTCGCTGCTCGCCCTCACGGTGGCAGGCCTCGCGCTCGCCTGTGGCGGAGCCTCTGCGCTCAACCACGTGCTCGACCGCGACCTCGACCGGCGCATGGGCGCGCGCACCGCCGGCCGGCCCGTCGCCGCGGGGCGCCTCACGCCCGCGCAGGCGCTCGAGTTCGGGCTCTTCCTCTCCGCCCTCTCCTTCGCGCTCCTCGCCTCCACGGTGAACCTGCTCACGGCGGCGCTCGCCCTCGTCGGGAACGCCTTCTACGTCGTCGTCTACACCCGCTGGCTCAAGCGCGCGACCCCGCAGAACATCGTCATCGGCGGCGCCGCCGGCGCCGTGCCGCCGCTCGTCGGCTACTCCGCCGCCACCGGGAGCCTCGCGCTGCCCGCGCTCTGGCTCTTCGTCATCGTCTTCCTCTGGACGCCGCCCCACTTCTGGGCGCTGGCGCTCATGATCAAGCGGGCGTACGCGGCCGCGGGCGTGCCGATGCTCCCCGTCGTGCGCGGCGATCGCGAGACCGCGCGCCAGATCGTCCTCTACTCGCTCCTGCTCGTCGGCTTCACCGCCGCCGCCGGGCTCTGGCTCGGCCCGCTGTACACGACCGCAGCCCTCGTCCTCGGCGGCGTGCTGCTCGCGCTCGCCGTGCGCCTGCGCCGCGACGTCAGCCCGGCGCGCGCGCAGGCGCTCTTCCACTACTCGCTCCTCTACCTCGCCCTGCTCTTCGCGGCCGCGGCCGCCGACCCCCTGGTGACCTGATGGACCCCGAGCTCTCCCGGCGCAACCTCCGCTTCGGCTGGGCCCTCTTCGGGCTCTTCTGGCTCCTCTTCGCCGGCACCGCCATCGTCGCGCTGCTCTACCTGCAGCTGGACTGAGCCGCCGGCGCCGCCCGCGAGCGGTGGTGCGCCCGCGGCCGGCATACCCCGATCGAGGGAGGGCAGCGGCCCTCGGCCTGCCGACATGAGAGGCGATGCGTGCGGCCCGCCTCGCCCTCCTGATCGCCGTTCTCGCCGCGTCGCCGCTCGTGGCCTCGGCCGGCGCGGCGTCGGGCGCGCCGCGCGACCTGCGCGGCTTCCTGCTGCGCCCCAACGAGCCGGTCACGCACACCTTCTCCCGCACGCCCGCCTTCGCCTGGAGCCCCGTCCGCGGCGCGCTGTGCTACGAGTTCCAGCTCGCCACGAGCCGCACGTTCCAGTCGAGCACGCTCGTGTGGTCGAACGTGGCCACCGACCGCGGGGCCGGAAAGCGCTGCCGCACGATCACCGCGAAGAAGCAGACGATCGACAAGGAGGCCGGGGGCGACGTCGACCCCGGCGAGGCCACGACCGTCTCCACGATCCCGCCCATCCGCATCCCGGCCGTCTCGCTCGGGGTCACGCTGCCGTGGTTCACCGGCCGCCCCTACGCGCTGTACGCGCACGTCCGCGCCGTGACCACGAGCGGCGCGACCGCCTGGAGCAGGCCGTTCGCGTTCAACATGCGCTGGGAGAGCACGCCGGTGCCGATGCCGAGCCGCGCCGGGCTCGTGCGCTGGACGCCCGTCGAGGGCGCCACCTCCTACCAGGTGTGGTTCCCGGACATCGGACGCTCGTTCTCGACGCACACGAACGTCGCCGACCAGCGCGAGCTCTACACCTTCCACCTCGAGGACCAGTGGTGGGCGACCGTGCGCTGGCGCGTGCGGGCCGTCCGCGAGGTCCTGGGCTCGTCCTGGAACGGCCTCCCGGTCGTCTCCTACGGCCCCTGGAGCCCGGTGTACGCGAGCGCGAACCCGGCCTGGAGCTCCGGGAAGATCCAGCTCCGCACGGCGATCTCCGACGTCGTCACGTCGAGCTGGCAGGACGCGGCGCACCAGCTCATGCCCGCGCTCACCTTCACCGGCGACACGGGCCTCGACGGCAAGCAGTACCGCCTCTTCCGCTTCTACGCCTTCACCGACCGCGACTGCGTCAACGTGGTGTTCAAGGGCTCGGTCGTCGGCGGGCCGGCGTTCGCGCCGCGCACGAGCGGACCGCTCGCGCTGCCGACGTCGCTCGACGACCTCGACTACCTGACCACGCTCGGCGTCGCCGGGTACGGGAAGAGCGAGACGGCGAAGACGCTGATGGCCGACGGCACTCCCGTCGTCGCGAGCGAGACGGTGGGCGAGGAGGACGTCGTGCGGGTCGACCTCCCGGACGTGGACGCGAAGACCACGCGCTACTTCTGGACGGTCGTCCCGGTCGGCGCCTACGTGACGGACGAGGGGACGCTCGAGTACCACGACGTGGAGATCCCGCAGGACGCCTGCGAGGCCGGACGCGTGGCCACCTTCGCCAAGGTCTCGCGCCCGGTCGTCACCGCCTCGGGCGGGGCGTACGTGGCCGGGCTCTCGCCCCGGGGCCGGCTGCTGGCGAGCGCCGGGAACAGGCCGGTCGTGTACTCCACGCCGCTCGTCGCCTGGCGGCCGGTGATCGGCGCGGACGCGTACGAGGTGGAGTGGTCGCGCAGCGCGTACCCGTGGCGGCCGAGCGGCTCGAGCTTCACCCGCTCCACCGCCACCGTCCTCAAGCTCGCCCCGGGCCGCTGGTACTACCGCGTGCGCGGGATGAACTCCCGGCAGATCGGCCTCTCCGGCATGACCTGGTCGCGCCCCGTCGCCGTCCGCGTGCTGCGCCCGACGTTCCGGATCGCCTCCCGCTAGAGCGACTAGGGTCGAGGGGTGAGCCCCGACCTCGAACTCGCCCTGCGCCTCGCGGACGCCGCCGACGCGCTCTCGCTGCCGCTCTTCGGAAGCGGCCTCGCGGTGGAGCGCAAGGCCGACCTCACGCCCGTCACGGAGGCGGACCGCGCGGTGGAGGCCATGCTGCGCGCCCGGCTCGCCGAGGAGCGCCCGGACGACGGCGTGCTGGGCGAGGAGGAGGGCTCGCGCACGGGCGCGAGCGGCCGGCGCTGGCTCCTCGACCCGATCGACGGGACGCGCAACTACACCCGCGGGATCCCCGTGTGGGCGACGCTGGTCGCGCTCGAGGAGGCGGGCGAGGTTCGCCTCGGCGTCGTCTCCGCCCCGGCGCTCCGCCGGCGCTGGTGGGCCGAGCGCGGCTCGGGGGCCGTGCGCGACGACATCCCGATCCGCGTCTCGCAGATCGGCCGCATAGAGGACGCGGTGCTCTCGGTCGCGCTCGAGGACGGGGTTCCGGAGCTCGCGCGCCGCGCCTGGCACGTCCGCGCCTTCGGCGACTTCTGGGCGCACATGCTCGTCGCCGAGGGAGCCGTGGACGCCGCCTGGGACGCCCACGGCGTCCGCGAGTGGGACCTGGCCGCGGTGCAGGTGATCGTGGAGGAGGCAGGCGGGCGCTTCAGCGACCTGAGCGGCGGCCGCCGCCTCGACGCCGGCGAGGCGCTCACCTCCAACGGGCTCCTGCACGCCGCGCTCCTGCACGGATCGCCGTCTCCGTAGAACGCCGCAGCGGTTCACGGTCGCCTGCGGAGGCGGCTCGCCCCGCTTCGACCGACGCTTCCGGTCAACGTCGAAGGAGGCAATCTTGACCAGTTATCCCGTCCCCTCTCCGTACCAGCCCGCCCCGCAGCGCGAGCCCGGGTCGGGCGTCGCCCTCAAGCTCCTCGCCCTCTTCCTCGGGCTCGGCGTGGGCGTGCTCGCCGTCGCCGCGGTCGTCCTCGTGAACACGGCCGACCGCGCTCGGGACGACGCCAACGCCGCCGCCTCGGCGCACGGCACGGCCGCGCAGGGCTCGAGCGCCGTCAGCCTGCCGCTGCAGAGCTTCGCGGGCAAGACGGCCGAGAACGCCGAGGAGCTCGCGCTCGCGCACGAGCCGGTGGACGCCACGCTCCCGCCCGTCCCGGCCGGCGACCTCGTGCGCGTGCACATGACGCTCAAGGACATGCCGGTCGAGATCGCGCCGGGCGTCCGCTACAACACGTGGGCGTTCGACGGCCACGGCGCTCCCGGTCCGATCGTCCACGTCCGCCAGGGGCAGACCGTGGAGATGACGCTGACGAACGGCGGCGCCATCCCGCATTCGATCGACTTCCACGCCGCCCGCATCGCGCCGAACGTCGCGTTCCGGGATGTCGCTCCGGGCGAGTCGTTCACCTTCCGGTTCACGGCCGGCGACCCGGGCGTCTACATGTACCACTGCGGCACGAAGCCGGTGCTCGCGCACATCGCGAACGGCATGTACGGGGCGATCGTCGTCGACCCCGCCAAGCCGCTGCCGAAGGCCGACCGGGAGTACGTCCTCGTCGCGAGCGAGTGGTACCTGAACGGCGAAGGCATCTCCGAGCCGGCCTCCCTCGACATGGCCAAGGCGCGGGCGATGACCCCCGACTGGACGACCTTCAACGGGTACGCGAACCAGTACGTGACGCACCCGCTCACGGCCGCTCCCGGCGACACCGTCCGCTTCTACGTGGTCGCGGCCGGACCGACGCTGGACACGAACTTCCACGTCGTGGGCACGATCTTCGACCGCGCGTGGGTGGACGGGGACCTGACCCGGTTCGAGCGCGGCGTGCAGACGGTCGCCGTGCCGGCCGGCGGCGGCGCCGTGTTCGACGTGAAGATCGACGAGCCGGGCCTGTACCCGTTCGTCAGCCACGCCTTCGCGCACGTCGACCTCGGGCAGGTGGGCCTGCTCAAGGTCGGCAACCCCCCGGGCGGCTCCACGCACTGACCGACCGGCGCCCCTTCGACGGGTGCGCTGCACGCGGGGCGGGGGAGAGCACCCCGCCCCGCGTCGTTTCCGAGTCAGGCGGCGAGGACGGCCCGCCGCTCGCGGATGCCCGAGAGCAGCGCGGCGAAGGAGTCGGCGAACTTCTCCACGCCCTCGCGCTCGAGCACGGCCACCACGTCCTCGTAGTCGAGCCCGGCGGCCGCCAGCTCGTCGAGCAGCGCGCGCGCCTCCGCGACGCCCTCGGTCAGCGTGTCGCGCACGACGCCGTGGTCGCGGAACGCCGCGATCGTCTCCAGGGGCATCGTGTTCACGGTCGCCGGACCGATCAGCTCCTCCACGTACAGCACGTCGCGGTAGGCCGGGTTCTTGGTCGAGGTGGAGGCCCACAGACAGCGCTGTGGGCGGGCGCCGCGCGCGGCGAGCGCCTCCCAGCGCGGCCCGGAGAAGGTCTCCAGGTACTGCTGGTAGGCGAGCTTGGCGTTCGCGACCGCGAGCCGGCCCTGCAGGTCCGGGCGGCCGAGCTCCTCGAGCCGGCGGTCGGCTTCCGTGTCCACGCGCGAGACGAAGAAGCTCGCGACCGAGGAGACGCCCGCGAGGTCGCCGCCGGCCTCCGCGAGCCGCTCGAGGCCGCGCAGGTACGCCTCCACCACCGCGGCGTGCCGCTGGAGCGAGAAGATGAGCGTGACGTTGATCGAGCGGCCCTCCGCGATGCAGTCCTCGATCGCCCCGAGGCCGGGCTCGGTGCCGGGGATCTTCACGAACAGGTTCGGCCGGGCGACGAGCTCGTGCAGGCGCATCGCCTCCGCGAACGTCCCCTCGCGGTCGTAGGCGAGGCCCGGGTCGACCTCGAGCGAGACGAACCCGTCCACGCCGCCCGTGCGCTCCCAGACGGGCCGGAAGAGCGCGCACGCGCGGAGCACGTCCTCGACCGCGAGCTCGAGGAAGATCTCCTTCGGGTCGTCCTGGCGCGCGAGGACGTCGCGGAGCTGGTCGTCGTACCACCCGCCGGCGGAGAGCGCCTTCTCGAAGATGGTGGGGTTCGAGGTCACGCCGACGACGGCGTCCTCGTCGCGCAGGCGCTCCAGCTCGCCTGTCTCCAGGAGCTCGCGCGAGAGCGTGTCCACCCAGATGCTCACGCCCCGGCGGGAGAGCTCGTGCAACGGAGAGGCGGCCACCTCCCTACGTTACCCGCCGCGGCCCGCGTGGAAGACCCTCGTAGAATGGCCGCCATGGGCGACGCGGAGCGGAGGCGGGAGCTCGCACAGCAGCTCCGCGTGGACTCGGTGCGCATGGCCGCGGCGGCCGGCTCGGGTCACCCCACGTCCTCCATGTCCGCGGCGGAGCTCGTGGCCGTGCTCGCCGACGGGTACCTGCGCTACGACTTCGACGATCCGCGCAACCCCGCGAACGACCGGCTCGTCTTCTCCAAGGGCCATGCCTCCACGCTCCTGTACGCCTTCTACCGCGCGGCCGGCGCGCTCGCGGACGAGGAGCTCGCCTCCTACCGCAAGCTCGGCAGCCGCCTCGAGGGCCATCCCACGCCCGTGCTCCCGTGGGTGGACGTGGCCACGGGCTCGCTCGGCCAGGGCCTCCCGATCGGCGTCGGGATGGCGCTCGCCGCCAAGCGGCTCGACCGGACGAGCGCCCGCGTCTGGGTCCTGTGCGGCGACAGCGAGCTGGCCGAGGGCTCGATGTGGGAGGCCTTCGAGCACGCGGCGCACGAGGGCCTGGACAACCTGACCGCAATCCTGGACGTCAACCGTCTCGGCCAGCGCGGCGAGACGATGGTGGGGTGGGACCTGGAGACCTACGCGGAGAGGGCCCGGGCGTTCGGCTGGCACGCCGTCCTCGTGGACGGCCACGACGTGGAGGCGGTGGACCGTGCGTACGCGAAGGCGGTCGCGACCACGGGGCGGCCCACGGCGATCGTCGCGAAGACCGTGAAGGGCCGCGGCGTGGCCGAGGCAGAGGACCGGAACGGGCTGCACGGCAAGCCGCTCGACGACCCCGAGGCCGCGATCGCCGAGCTCGGCGGCCGGCGCGACCTCCGCATCCAGGTGGCCCGCCCGGAGCCCGCAGCCCGGCGCCCCGAGGCCGGGGGCGCGGCGCTGGCGCTCCCTCGCTACGAGCCCGGAAGCGAGGTTGCGACGCGCAAGGCGTACGGGGAGGCCCTGGCCGCGCTCGGTACCGCCCGCGGCGACGTGGTCGCCCTCGACGGCGAGGTCTCGAACTCGACCTTCGCCGAGATCTTCGCGCAGGCACATCCCGACCGCTTCTTCGAGATGTACATCGCCGAGCAGCAGCTCGTGGCGGCCGCCGTGGGCCTGCAGGTGCTCGGCTGGAGGCCGTTCGCCTCCACGTTCGCCGCCTTTTTCACGCGCGCGTACGACTTCGTGCGCATGGCCGCGGTCAGCCGGGCACGCCTGTGCCTGTGCGGCTCGCACGCCGGCGTCTCGATCGGCGAGGACGGCCCCTCGCAGATGGGCCTCGAGGACCTCGCCGCCTTCCGCGCCGTGCACGGGAGCGCGGTCCTCCACCCCTGCGACGCGAACCAGACGGCCAGGCTCGTCGCTGCGATGGCGGACTGGGAGGGGATCGCCTACCTGCGCACGCTGCGCCCGGCGACCCGCGTGCTGTACGGCCCCGACGAGGAGTTCGCGATCGGCGGCAGCCGTCTGCTTCGCTCCTCCGACGAGGACGAGGTGACGCTCGTGGGGGCGGGGATCACCGTGCACGAGGCGCTCGCGGCCGCCGACCTGCTCGCCGAGGAGGGGATCGCCGCACGCGTCCTCGACCTGTACTCGCTCAAGCCGCTGGACGAAGCCGCGCTCCGGGCCGCCGCCGAGGCCACGGAGGGGAAGATCGTCACCGTCGAGGACCACTGGCCCGAGGGTGGGCTCGGGGACGCAGTTGCCTCCGCGCTCGCGGCCGGCGAGAACCCGGCGCGCGTGGTCAAGCTCGCCGTCCAGGGCATGCCGGGCTCTGGGAAGCCCGCCGAGCTCCTCGCCGAGGCGGGCATCGACGCGGAGCACATCGCCGCCGCGGCACGCGCGCTCGCGGGCGCCCGCGTCACGCGCTGACGGGTGCGGGGCTCCTCAGAGCGAGCAGAGGGCGTACGCCGTCACCGTCATCGTCTGGCCGCCGCCGAGCGAGGCGATCGCAACCACGCCGACTGCGGACCACGTGTCGGCGGCGCTCGGGTAGGAGGCCACGAGCTGCGCGCGTTCCTTCTGCGGCGCCGTGGTCGTGACGAGGGCGCCGCCGCCGAGCAGCACCGACCCCCCTGGGCAGGTGGCCGTCGCGCTGACCACGGTGTTCCGGGGCGCGTTCGCGGCCGACGTGACGGGATCGCCGACGACGAGCTGCGCGCCCGCTGGGCCGGGCTCGCCCTGGGGGCCGGGATCACCCTGCGGCCCCTGCGGGCCGGGCGGGCCGGGCGGCCCCTGCGGGCCGGAATCACCCTGCGGTCCGGGTGGCCCCTGCGGGCCGGGATCGCCCTGCGGGCCAGGCTCGCCCTGGGGCCCGGAAGGGCCTGCCGGCCCTGGCGGCCCGGCCGGCCCCTGAGAGCCCCGGGCGCCCGTCGGGCCCACCGGGCCCACCGGGCCCTGCGGCCCCTGCGCTCCCGGCTCCCCGGGAGGCCCCGCGGGCCCGGCCGGGCCGGCAGGCCCGCGTGGGCCGGTGCGACTCCAGGTCACCCTGCGCTCGCCGCGCCTGCAGCGGCCCGCGAGCCTGATCAGCCTCAGGTCGCCGGTCCGAACGGCATAGCAGCCCGCGAACAGCCCGCTCGCGTCCGGGATTCCCCTGGCAGTCGAGCCGGAGGTCGCGCTCGCCGCCTCGGTCAGGAGGGCAAGCGCAGCGAGGGCCGGCGCGACGAGGCGAACGGTGGTGGTCGTACGCATGGCGGCGGTGATCTGGGGCGTCGGATTCCGCGCCCGCGACGCGTCTCCTCGTCCACTGTCGTCATCCGCCTAGCCACTTGTCATCTGACGCCTACAGAACGTCCTCCACTACGCTTCGTGGCCGCTCTCCGAGCGTCCGATGGCCGTTCTCGTCGCCTCCAACCTGCGCAAGGAGCTCTCCGGCGATCCGCTCTTCGACGGCGTCTCCTTCGCCCTCGGGCGCCGCGACCGGCTGTCGCTGGCCGGCCCGAACGGCGCGGGCAAGACCACGCTCCTGCGCGCGCTCGCCGGCGAGATCCCGCTCGAAAGCGGCGAGCTCGCGCTCGCGCAGGGCACGCGCGTCGCGCTCCACGATCAGCGGCCGCCGCGCGAGCGGCGCCTCACCCTCCGGGAGTACGCGCTCTCCGGCGCCGGCAGCCTGCTCGCGCTCGAGGACGAGCTGCGCCGGCTCGAGGAGGCGATGGCCGGTGGCGCGCACGACGCGACGACGCTCCGCCGCTACGCCGAGGCGCAGGACCGCTTCGAGGGTGCAGGCGGCTGGGCGTGGCGGGAGCGAACGGCCGGCGTCGTGCGCGGTCTCGGGTTCACCGAGGCCGACCTCGACCGCCCGCTGGACACGTTTTCGGGCGGCGAGCTGACCCGCGCCTCGCTCGCCCGTGCGCTCGCCCAGGAGCCCGACCTGCTCCTCCTCGACGAGCCGACGAACCACCTCGACGTGGAGAGCCTGGAGTGGCTGGAGGAGCGCCTCGACACCCTCGACGCCGCCGTCGTGCTCGTCGCGCACGACCGCTGGTTCCTGGAGTCCGTGACGACCGCCGTCCTCGAGCTCGGCCCGGGCGGCGCCCACTACTTCGCCGGGCCGTGGCATGCCTGGCGGGAGGAGAAGGCGGCCCGCGCGCTCGCCGCCGGGAAGGCGGCCGAGCGCGTGTCCGAGGACATCGCCCGGCTGGAGCGGTTCGTGGAGCGCTTCCGGTACAAGAAGCGGAAGGCCAGGCAGGCGCAGGCGAAGCTGACGCAGATCGCCCGCCTCGAGCGCGAGCGCGCGGCCGCCCGGAGCGAGCACGCCTCGCTGACCGCACGTCCGAAGGCGCTCGGCTTCGAGTTCCTGCGGCCTCCCCGCTCCGGCCGCGTCGTCCTCGAGGCCAGCGGGATCGTGCTCGCAGCGGGGGAGAAGCAGCTGCTCGCCGGCGCGGACCTGCACGTCGAGCGGGGCGAGAAGGTCGCCCTCGTGGGGCCGAACGGCTCGGGCAAGACCACGCTCCTGGAGGCGATCCTCGGCCGGCGTGCGCTCGCCGCCGGGGCGCTCGCGCTCGGCCACGGCGTCGTGCCCGGATACTTCTCCCAGCACGCCCAGGAGGTGCCCGGCGAGGGCACGGTGCTCGGCTACGTCCAGGGCGCGACGGGGCTCCTGCGCCCACAGGCGCAAGCGCTGCTCGGACGCTTCCTGTTCTCGGGTTGGGACCTGCACGAGCGCCCGCTCGCCGTGCTCTCGGGCGGCGAGCGCCGGCGGCTCGCGCTCGCGACGCTCGTCGCCTCGGGCGCGAACTTCCTGCTCCTGGACGAGCCCACGAACCACCTCGACGTGGAGAGCCGGGAGGCGCTCGAGGCGGCGCTCGAGGCCTTCCCGGGAACCGTGCTCCTCGTCTCGCACGACCGGGCGCTGCTCGACGCCGTCCCCGACCGGATCGTGGCCGTCGAGGACGGCGCGCTGCGCACCTACGACGGCGGCTGGGCCGACGTCGCGCGCGTCCGCGAGGAGCGCGCCGCGGCGCGCGCGGCCGACGAGGCACCCGCGCGCGAGCGGCGCCCGTCGGCTCGCCCGCCGCGTCCGGCCCGTCGTGAGCCGAGCGAGCTCGAGGTGCTCGAGGAGCGGATCGCGGCGCTCGAGGGCAGGGTCGCGGAGCTCGAGGCCCGGCTCGCGCGGGACTGGACCGACGCCGAGGCGGCCGGCGCGCACCGCGAGGCACGGGACGAGCTCGCGGAGCTCTTCGCCCGCTGGGAGACGCTCTTCGAGGAGCAGGGGCGCGCGTGACGTGGAGCACGCACGGGGGCGTACAGGAGGCGTGCACGCGATGACCCTGGACGCGCCCCGTCCCCGCGCCACGGCGGTGCCCTCCTTCGCGGCGATCGCCGAGGAGCTCCTGGACGACGTATACGGCTACCTCCTGTACCTGACGAAGGACCGGGCGCTCGCCGAGGACCTGACCGGCGAGACGTTCGAGCGCGCGCTCCGCCGCTTCTCCCGCTTCGATCCCCGCCGCGGAACGCCGCGCGCGTGGCTGCTCGCCATCGCGCGCTCGACCGCGCTCGACTGGTTCCGGGCCGATGCGCGCCGCCGCCGGCGCGAGCAGCGAGCGGAAGCCGGCCGGGCCGAGGCCCAGGACGGCGCCTTCGGCGAGGGCTTCTCCCCGCGCCTGCAGGAGGCGCTCGGCGCGCTCAGCGCCGGCGAGCGGGAGGTCGTCGCCCTGCGCGTCGTGCTCGAGCTCGACGGGGAGGAGACCGCCCGCCTGCTCGGGATCAGCCCGACCGCGGTCTCCACGCGCCTGCACCGGGCGCTCGCCAAGCTCGAGGAGAGGATGAGAGACCATGACCTCGTCGCCTGACCTGCTGCACGAGCTCCGCGCCTCCCGCCCCTCGGCGCCGCCCGCGCTGCGCGCCCGCGTCCGCGAGCTCGCGGCCCGCGAGCGGCCGCCTGCCCGCGCGTGGCCGTCGCTCCGTCTCCCCTCCCG
>DATLYU010000234.1:0-6152 GCA_035574435.1 Gaiellaceae bacterium
GCGACGGCGGCGGCGGCGAGCCGGCGTGTGCGCGCGGTCGCCGCCCGCTCGCGCGCGGCCCGCCTCTTGGCGCGCTCCACCTGGCGGGCGATGCGCTGGTCCTGCTCCCCGATCCGGGTGAGCATCTCGTAGCTCGAGATCAGCTCGTCGAAGCTGGAGGCGGAGACGAGGAAGGCGAGCAGGTCGGGGGGCTGCTCCATGTACAGCGCCCGGACGCGCGCCTCGAGCACGGCGACGGCGCGGCGGTGCTCCGCTTGCAGGCGCCGCAGCCTGCGCGTCTGCGTCTGGAGGAGCCTCGTCAGCCGCTCGAGGCGAGCCCGCTCGGCCGCGAGCTCGGCCTCGAGCGCGTCCAGACTCCCCTGCGCCTGCTCCACGGCGTCCTGGGCGGCCCGCAGCTCGGCGGCCACGGCCGAGAGCTGCGTCGTGAGCACGCCCTCGCGCTCCCTCGCCTGGGCGATCTCCTGCTCGAGCGCCGCGATGCGCGCGTCGACGGCCGCCTTCTCCTCCGCCGGGTCCTGGCCGGCCGCAGGCGCAGCGAGCGCGAGCGCGAGCGCGAGCGGGAGACCGACGAGGGCGCGCCGTCGCATCCCGGCTAGGTTCTCCCGCCGGCCGGACGTCCCTCCCCGGCGCCGGCGAGCCCCGCGCCGTCGTCGCCCCGCCCTCGGGGCGGACCGGCGCCGGTCGCCGCTGCGAGCGCAGGCTCCTGCCCTGCGCCGGCGCCCGCCCCGGGAGCCTCCTCGCGCTCGAGCGCGCGCAGCGCCGCGGCCGCCTCCCGGCGGAGCGGCCCCACCAGCGTCCGGTAGTCCTCGTCCGAGACGGCGCCCGTCCTGTGGTCGAACTCGAGCTCCTTGAGCGCGGCGAGCGCCCGGTCGCGCGCCTCGAGCAGCTCGAGGCGGCGCCGCTCGCGCCCGTCGAGCGGCAGGAGCCTATCGGACTCCGGCTCGGGCTCCCGCAGGAAGGGGAGCGCGACCGCGAGCACGCAGAGGACGGCGACGAGCGCCGCCAGCACGAGCTCGAGCGTCAACGGGCGCCTGCGGGCAGGCCGATCTCCGCCGCGCGGGCGACGAGCCGGCGCTGCTCGCGCGCGTCCGGCCAGAGCGCGATCGCCGAGCCGAGGCAGAAGACGAGGCCCGCCAGCCAGATCACGTTGACGAGCGGCTTCACGAAGACGCGGAAGGTCACCGTCCCCTCCGGGTCCACCTGCTCGGCGATCACGAACAGGTCCTCGCCGGTGAGCGGGTCGCTGCGGATGCCCACCTCGTTGGAGACGACCTCCTCGACCGTGTACGCGTTCTTCCCCGCCTCGAGCGTGCCGAGGTCGCGGTCGCCTCGGCGCACGGAGAGCTGCGCGCGCAGCTCGGTCGCGTTCGCCGCCTGCCGCTCCTCGAGCGCGCGGTAGACGAGCGTGTACTCGCCGACGCGCATCGACTGCCCCCGCTCGAGGCGCGCCTCCGCCACCGTGTCGAACGCGCTCGAGCCGGTGATCCCGATCGCGAGCAGGACGACTGCCGCGTGCACGACGTAGCCCCCGTAGCGGCGGCGGTTGCGGGTGAGCAGCGAGACGAAGGCGGCCGGCCAGGAGGGGTCGCCGAGCGCCTTGCGCGCACGCGTCCCGCGCGCGAACTCGAGCACGATCGTCGCCGCGACGAAGGCCGAGAACGTGTACGCGACCAAGCCGGCAGGGGAGCTGCCGGCCCCGAGCGCGAGCAGGAGGCCGCCGGCTAGGAGCGCGGCCGCGGTCGGCCAGCGAAAGGTGGTGACGAGGCTGCGCAGCGAGGCGCGCCGCCAGGCGATCAGGGGGCCGATCCCCATGAGCAGGAGGAGCGGGAGCCCGAAGGCGCGCAGGAAGAAGTCGTAGTAGGAGCGGCCGAGGACGACCGCCTCCCCGCGCACGAGCTCGGCGAGCAGCGGGTAGACGACCCCCCAGAGGATCGTCAGGCAGAGGGCGAGCAGGAGCAGGTTGTTGTAGAGGAAGGCCGCCTCCCGGGAGAGGGGCGACTCGAGCCGGGTCGGGGAGCGAAGCTGCGGGAGCCGCAGGAAGACGGCGGCGAGCGAGACGGCGACGACGACGGCGATGAACCCGAGGAACCAGGGCCCGATCGAGCTCTGGGTGAAGGAGTGGATCGAGTTGACGACGCCCGAGCGGGTGAGGAACGTCCCGAAGAGGGAGAGCGCGAAGGCGAGGATGACGAGGAGGACGTTCCACGCCCGGAGCATCCCGCGCCGCTCCTGGATCATGACCGAGTGGAGGAAGGCGGTCGCCGCGAGCCAGGGCATGAGGGCGGCGTTCTCGACCGGGTCCCAGGCGTAGTAGCCGCCCCACCCCACCTCCACGTACGCCCAGCGGGCGCCGACGAGCTGGCCGATCCCGAGCGCCGTCCAGGCGAGGAGCGTCCAGCGCCGGGTGGCGACGAGCCAGCGCTCGTCCAGGCGGGCGGAGAGGAGCGCGGCGAGCGCGAACGCGAACGGCACGGTGAGGCCCACGTAGCCGAGGTAGAGGAGCGGCGGGTGGGCGAGCATGTACGGGTTCTGCAGGCTCGGCGTCATGCCCGCGCCGTCGGGCGGCGCCGCCTGGGTCGCGAACGGGCTCGCCACGGCGACGAGGAGGAAGGCGAAGAAGGCGGCGATCCCCGCGAAGACGGGCACCGCCCAGACGACGAGGTCCTGGGCCCAGCGGCGGTTCACGAGGACGGCGGCGGCGGCGAGGCCGGTGAGGACGAGGAGCCAGAGCAGGAGCGAGCCCTCCTGGCCGCCCCAGAAGGCGGAGAGCGTGTACGGGGTGGGCAGCGCCTCGCTCGTCGTCCGCGCCACGTAGACGAGCGAGAAGTCGTTGCGGAGCAGCGCGGCCAGGAGGACGAGGGAGGCGAGGAGGGTGGTGGCGAAGCTCGCGACGAGCGCGTTGCGGGCGGAGAGGGCGAGCCGGCGGCGCCCGAGGTGGGCGGCCGCGGCGCCCGCGACCAGGGCGTAGACGGTCAGGCCGAGCGTGACGACGAGGGCGGCGCGGCCGAGCTCGGGCATGGCGCAGCGGGCGTCAGGCGCCCGCGTCCCGGCTCGGCTTGGGCGCGTACTTCGACGGGCACTTCGTGATCATCGACCCGCGCTCGGCGACGAAGAGCCCGTTCCGCAGCCGCCCCTCGACGACGATGTGCCGGCCGACCTTGAACTGGTCCGGGACGGAGCCCGTGTAGAGGACGGTGACGGAGGCGCGCGAGCGGCCCTCGATGTCGCGCAGCCGGAAGCGCATGCCCCCCGCGTGCGGGTCGCCGCGCACGGGCCCGACGACGGCCCCGGCGAGCTGTACCTCGTCCGTCCGCCCCCGCAGCTCGCCGGGGGAGACGGACGCGGTGCCGCCGCCCGCGATCGACGTGTAGAGCAGGAAGACGGCGAGGACGGCGGCGACCGCGAGCGCGAGGATGAGCCGCGCCGGGCTGGCGCTGCGGGACATACGCGAAGTCTAGCCCCGGCGGCCGCCCGGTCCCGCCGGGAGGCGCGAGGGGAAGCGCCCGCCGGAGCGTGGGCGGCGCGCAGCCCCCGGGCCGGACCGGGCGCTCAGGCGGCGCCGCGCTCGCGCGCCCGTCGCTCGGGCAGGCGGTAGCCGTGCTCCACGCAGAGCGCGCCCGGCGACTCCTCGGTGAGGGCGTCGCAGTAGCCCTTGCCGTACGCCGCGCGGAGGAAGGCGGCGACGACCTCCAGGCTCCACTCGGGAACGTCGATGGCCTCGCGCCACAGCTCGGCGAGGCGCAGGTCGATGTCGAGCTCGAGAAGCTCGATGCGGGACGGCGTCCGGGACATGCGTCGGAGCGTACGCGGGGGCCCGGACGGACCCCCCCTGCGCCCCTACGCCTCCGCCCGCTCGCGCACGGTGAAGGGGAGCGTCCAGTCCTCGCGCGAGATCCCGTCGATCGTGAGCCGCCACTCGTAGCGGCCCGGCGGCAGCGGCAGCGGGGAGGAGTTGACGGCGACGGGGAAGTCGAGCGGCGTCCCCGGCTTGAGGCCGGGCGGCCGCCCCACCTCGAAGTCTCCCCCGAACGCGACCGGCTGCTCCTCCCCCTCCTCGGTCTCCACGGTGACGGGCTGCCCGTCCGCGTCGAGCAGCTCGACGGAGAAGTGGTGGGGCGTGTTCGCCTGGTCCCAGGGAACCTGGATGAGGAGGGCGATCCCGAAGGGGGTCGGCTCGGGGCCGGTCATCGACCAGCCGCCGCCGACGATCGTGAGCTTGCCGTCGGCGACGACCGCGTAGTCGGCGAGGAGCATGGTCGCCTTCACGAGCGGCAGCCAATCACATCCGGCACGATGCGTGCGATGGCGGCGCGGATCCGCGTTGGCCCGGCCCGCTTCCCCTCCCGCGAGTCGCCGGAGGAGGCGCTCGTCCTCCTGCGCGAGGGCGGCTACGACGCGTGCGAGATCGACTTCGAGAGCGGCTTCTGGATGGACTACCCGTTCGCCGAGCGGCTGGGGGCGCTCGCGCGCGAGCAGGACGTGGCCCTCTCCGTGCACGCGCCGCTGTTCGGGTTCATGGGCCACCTGGAGGCGAGCGGGCGGAAGTTCACCTCCGCGGTGGGGGCGCTCGACCGGAGCGCGGGGATCGCGAAGGCGTGCGGCGCCGAGCTCGTCGTCTTCCACCCCGGCTTCCTGCTCGGGCGCACGCGCGAGGAGGCGCTGGACGCGGTCGTCGAGCAGCTCGCCGCCCTCCGCGAGCGGCTCGAGGCGAAGGGGCGCGCCGTCCCCTTCGGGGTGGAGGTGATGGGCCGCGTGCGCGAGCTCGGCTCGCTCGAGGACGTGCTCGAGATCTCCCGGCGTCTGGAGTGGGTCCGCCCCGTCCTCGACTTCGCGCACCTGCACGCGACGAGCGGCGGCGCCTACCTGGAGGAGGACGCGTTCGCGCGCGCGCTCGCCGCCGCCGACGAGGTGCTCGAGCCGGGATCGCCGTTCCACGTCCACTTCTCCGACATCGCCTTCGCCAACCGCAACGAGACGAAGCACCTGCCCTACGGGGAGGGGACGCTGCGGGCGGAGCCGCTGCGGGACGCGCTCGCCCGCTTCGACCGGCCTGCGACGGTGATCTCCGAGTCGCCCGACGAGCTTTCGACGCAGCGGATCCGCTCCATCCTCACGGGCGAGCCGGCGCGCCCGGCGCCGCCGCGGGAGGCGCAGCCGCTCTTCGAGGCCGACTAGGACGAGGCGTGCACGCGCAGCGCCGCCGCCACCGCGTCGGCGCGCCCGAGCGCGGCGCCGGGCAGCGCCGACCCTAGCCGCGCGAGCAGCGGCTCGGCCTCCTCGTGGCGGCCGCGGGCGACGAGGAACTCGGCCAGCGCCGCCAGCGGCTCGAGCTCGACCCGCCGGAAATCGGTCGGCTCGAGCAGCGCGAGCGCCTCGCGCAGGAGGCTCTCCGCCTCCTCGTCGCGGCCCTGCGCGGCGCGGACGAGCCCGAGCGCCATCGTCGTCGAGGCGCGCGAGGTGATGTCCCACGGCGAGACGGTGTCGCGTGCGGCGAGCGCGAGGCGCTCCGCCTCCTCCACGCGGCCTTGCGCGAGCAAGACCTCGGCGAGGCCGCGCTGCCCCTCCGGGAGGAAGCCGCGGTCCTCGAGCGGCGTCAGGATCCGCACCACGTCGCGGAAGAGGCGCTCGGCGCGGGCCAGGTCGCCGCGCACGAAGGCCGACCAGCCGAGCCAGCCGAGCGCGTACGCCTCGCCGTCCGCGATGCCCGCCTCCGCGAAGAGGCCGGCGGCCTCGGAGAGCAGCGCCTCCGCTTGGTCGATCTCCCCTTGCTGGCGGAGGAAGGCTCCGAAGGCGCGGGCGGCGGTCGCCCGGGCCGTGATGCTCCCGCTCTCGTCCGCGAGCTGCCGGGCGCGCTCGAGCAGCGGCTCGGCTTCCTCGTAGCGCATGCGCAGGGCGTGCGTGTTCGCCAGCTCGTAGATCGCCTTCGCCTCCAGGTCCTTGCGCCCGAGCGCCCGCGCCGCCTCCAGCGCCTCCCCCGCGTAGCGGCCTCCCTCCGCCAAGTCGCCCGGGACCCAGGCGATCTCGCCTCGCAGCCGAAGCGCGTCGAAGCGGGCCTCGCTCGCCTCCGCGAGCACGGCGAGCGCCTCGTCCGCCAGCTCGCGCGCCCGCGCGAGGTCCGCGTCGCGCAGGAGCGCCACCTCGGCGAGCGCGGT
>DATLYU010000235.1:0-2638 GCA_035574435.1 Gaiellaceae bacterium
GGCTCCGACACGCGCACCGCGAGGCTCACCCCGTCCAGCGTCTCGCGGCTGACGACGATCTCGCCCTTGCCGCCCAGAGCGGCGATGCGCGCGGCCGCGTGCACGCCCTCGCCGCCGAAGTCGCCCTCGTCCGTTCCGGTCGAGAAAGCCGTGCCCGCATGGACGCCGATGCGCACGTCTGGGGCCACGATCTCCCCGTCCAGCGCCCGCTCGATCCCGACGGCGGCGTCGATCGCCGCCTTCGGGGTCTCGAAGGAGGCGAAGAAGCCGTCCCCCGTCTGCTTCACGACCTTGCCTCCGTGCTCGGCGATCTGCTCGCGGACGAGCTCGTCGTGCCGGCTCAGGAGCCGGCGCCACTTCGCCTCGCCCAGCGTGCCCAGAAGCCTCGTGGAGTCCACGATGTCCGTGAACAGGAACGTCCTCCGGGCCTCCAGGCGCCCGAGGAGCTCGGCGGCGCGGTCCGCCTCCGGTCGTGCGCCGAGGCGCTCGAACGCGTCGAGCGCCGCCTCGAGCTCCACGGCCGCGGCGTGCTCGTCGCCCTGGCGGCGGTGGGCGGTGCCGAGTAGGAGCCGGGCCTGGGCGATCTCGTAGGGAGCGCCGACGTGCTGCCAGTCGTCGCGCCCGCGGCGGAAGCAGGCCGCGGCGCCCGCCCAGTCCCGCTCGGCGAGGTGGATCCGCCCGCGCGCGAGGCTCACGGCGGCGTCGAACGCTGGCGCCCGCCGCTCGCCGATCCGGAAGGCGTCCACGAGTCGCTCGAGCTCCTCGAGGGCGCCGCGCGCGGTGGCCAGGTCGCCGGCGGCGAGCGCGATCTCCACCCGGGCGGGGAGCAGCTTGAGGCGCGCGAGCGGGTCCTGCGTCTCGGCGAGCGCGTGCGCGATGCCCGCCGCGGCCGCCTCGACCTTGCCCTCGGCCAGGCGCAGGAGCGCGAGACCCGGCTGCGGCGATCGCCCCCACTCGTTGGCGGTGCGGTACGCCTCCTCGGCGGCCGCGTACTCGCCCCTGCGCCTCCGGATCTCGCCCACCTCGTAGTACCCGGAGCCCGTGATGTAGCGGTCGAAGTCCTGCAGCTCCGCGCACGCCGCGAGCGCCTGCTCCTCGGCCTGCGGCCAGTCGCCGCGCAGGCGGATGATCTCGGCGTGGTGCACCCGGCAGGCGCCGGGGAAGCCGGTCACGTCGAGGCGGTTGCACCAGCGCTTGGCCGCCTCGCTCCACTCCGCCGCACGCCGGAAGTCGCCGACGTCCTGGCAGGTGCTGATCGTGATGCAGTAGACGAGACCGGTCGCGTGCGCGCCGAGGCCGCCGCAGACCGCGGCCGCCTCGTCTTGCAGGCGGAGCCCTTCCTCTACGCGCCCGAGCTGCACGAGCGCGCGGCCCTTCCCGGCCAGGGACATGACCTGCGTCTCGCGGTCGCCGAAGCGGCCGGCCAGCTCGTGCGCGCGGTCGAGCTCGGCGATCGCCCCCTCGAGGCCCTCGCCGGTGAAGAGCGTCATCGCTCCCCGGGTGAGCAGGAGCAGGCCGTGTTCCCGCGCGGGCTCCTCCTCGGCGAGCAGCCGCTCGGCCGTCGCCAGCCAGCCCTGCGCGACCGCGAAGGCGGCCCGTCCCACCTGGTCCCAGGCCAGGTTGAGCGCGACGCGCGCGGCCCCGAGCCGGTCGCCCTCGCGGACGTAGGCCGCGTGCGCGCGCTCCCGCGCGTCGATCGCCTCGTCCAGCTTCCCGCTCCACCAGGCGGACTCGCCGAAGAGCTCGAGGTCGCGCCCGCTCTCGATCCGGGCGCTCGCGCTCCGGTAGGACGTGTACGCCTCGAGCCAGGCGTCCCGGGCGGCGGCGTCGCGAGCCTGGTCGAGCGCGTCGAGCGTTCGGGCCATGTCCGACCATTGTCCATGCGCCGGCGCGCCGGCGCCAGGGCGCCTCAGCGCTCGCGCAGCGCGCGCAGCGCCGCGAGCGGCCGCTGCGTGCGGAAGAGCAGCATCGTCGCGCCCAGCCCGACGGCGGTGTTCACGAGCGTGATCCCGAGCTGCATGCTCATCGAGAACGAGATCGCCCCCGCGGTCGAGATGGCGCCCTGCAACGCGTAGCTCGCGAGCAGCTGCTGCGATCCCGCCCCGCCCGGCACGGGCACCGCGGTCGCGAGCCCGCTCAAGACGGTGACCAGCACCGCGGTGTCCAGTCCGGCGGGGACGCCGAAGGCGAGGAGGACGCAGTGGACGACGCCCACGCGCGCGGCCCAGGCGGCGAGGTGCAGCGGCACGACGGTGCCGAACAGGATCCGGGGCGAGCGGAATGCGGCCAGCCCGGTGGCCGCGGCCTCGAGCGCGCCGCGCAGCGCGCGGGCGACCCTGCGGGCGAGGAGCGCGGCCACCCCGAGCGAGGCCGTGAGCAGCGCCGTGGCGGCGAGCGCGGGCGTGCCTCCCGGCACGGAGGGGAGCGGCGGCACGCCCGGGAGCACGCCGGCCGCCCACAGCCCGGCCACGAGCCCGATCCCGAGCAGCCCGTCGAGCAGCACGAGCACGGAGAGCGAGGCGGCGATCGCGGGGACGCTCGAGCCCGGGATCTGCGTGCGCGCGAGCAGCACCTTCGCCCCCTCGCCGCCCCGTGCGGGCAGGAAGGCGTTCAGGGCGACGCCCGCGGCGTACGCGCA